>CAZOIA010000057.1:0-27716 GCA_964579675.1 uncultured Planctomycetales bacterium
ACTCCCCTCCCTGACGGTCGGGGTTCGGAAAAGCGAGGTGCCGTCCCCTTCTCCACCCGAAGGTCCCCGCCGGAACTGTCACGCACCCGAGGTCCGCTTCGGGTCGCGGCGTTTCGTGCGTCGGCACGCGACCGGACGGTCACCTGCCCTGGGACCCCGTCGCGCTGAGGCGTCGGGCCGCCATCGGGAGTGCGGCGAGCCAGCAGAACCTAAAGCGCCACCAGCGCAGGAAATCGGGGCAGGGGCGAGCAGGACAGGGAACGCGGGTCGGCGGGGAGGGAATGCCCGGTGGGGAGCGTCTCAGGTCAGGCGACCTCTACGACCGAATTGAGCTCACCGAAGGGATTGGACTCGACGTACATGTTGTGGGGGTCGCTTCGCCAGTCGCCGTCGATCACGTACCGGTAGCGGTATCGGCCCGGGGCCAGAGGCAGCAGGGTGTGGAAGCATTCGCGGGTGTCGTTGGGGGTCATGGGCGTCGTTTCGGGTGCCCAGTCGTTGAAGTCGCCGGCGAGTTGCACGCAGGACGCCCCCGGGGCGTGGGCGACGAAAAGCACACCGCCGGCGGTCGCTTTAGCACCATAGATCTCGTCGATCTTCCGTTGGACCTGTCGGGGCGTTGCGGGGATTACGGGCGCTTTCTCGAGTCCGTTCCTGCCGAACAGCGGCCGGGAGGTGGCCAGGAGCTTCTCCGCCCGGGCGGCCAGGTCGTCCGCCTGCCTGAGCAGGGTGGTCGGGATCATCTCCGGCCCCCCCGACGAGATCAACTCCCGGGCCAGCCGAATGAAGTCACGGTAGCCCATACTGGCCGGATCGTATTCGGTGATCGGCTGGCCGAAGCTCGCTCCCTCACGGAGCTTCGTGTTGAAGTTTATGAACGTATGGCACATCAGGGGCCCGAACTTGCGCTTCAGCTCGTTCAGGATTTCCCGTCCCAGCTTCGTCCGCACATCGTACAGATTCGCAAGCACGCGTATCTCGAGCGGATGCTCGCGCCGAGCCCGCAAGGCGTCGATCGATTCGAGCTGCTTGGTGAGCCCGTGGAGAGAGAAGTAGCCGGTGTCCACGGGGATCAACACTTCGCCGGCAGCCTGGAGGGCGTTCATCGTCAGCAGCCCGATGTGCGGAGGACAGTCAACCACTGCGAACTCGTACTTGTCGCTCACGAACGAGAGGGAATCGGCGAGCCGTTCTTCGCTATCCGACAAGCCTTGCGCCGTGGCCTCGAACTCGGCCAGCGCCGTGGTCGCCGGAGCCAGATCGAAGTTCGCGGTGATCTGCCAGATGCTCCGCGTGATGTCCGCCCGATCACCGTTGGCCCGATGGGCAAGCACGTCGTGGATGCTGACCTCGATTTGATCCTCAGGGACCGCCAGCCCGAGCGCACAGTGACCCTGCGGATCCATATCCACGAGAAGGGTCCTCCGCCCCTCTCGAGCCAGGCACGCAGCCAGATTGATGCTGACGGTTGTCTTGCCACACCCGCCTTTTCGATTGGCGATGGCAATGGTTCTCATGGTTGTCGCAGCCTTCCAGTCAATGGGCACCGAGATCCCCCGGGCCTCCATCGCGCCCGAGACCACACCGGATTGCGCGGTTTCTGCGCTTTTATCGGTCGCTCGTTGGGCAAAACTTTACCGGACCCGGTGGTTATCCGAACTACTTATGCGTGCGGAGGTTAGGCCAGGCTCAGAAACCTGGGGAAAATGAACTTGCGACAGCTCGGAGCTGCTGGAGTCGGGCGGCGGGGGTGTGGTCGGCTTGGCAGCGGCAACGGGCCCTGTCGGCAATCGCGCGGCGGCGGGGCTCGTCCTGAAGCAGTCCGCCGACCTGGTCTGCCAACTCGCGGGCGTTACAGAAGACGAGCATCTCGCGGCCCGGCTCAAGCAGGGTATGCAACCCGCCAGCCTGGTCGTCACGGGGATGGATGCGGGCGACGAGGACGGCTCCGCTGCCGGCGGCCAGGAGGGCCTCGCCCGTGGCCTGCCCGGTGACGTCGGCGTGCACCACCATCTTCGAAGCGCTCATGATTTCTCCGCGCCGGGCGATGGTCCGAGCAGGGACCTGAATAGCCGCCCCGAACCCTTCCGGCCAGCCGGTGCCGTGGATCTCGACGTTAATCTTATTGTTTACAAGACTTTGCGCGATGAAACGCGCGAGCACGCAACATGGGACGCGAGACGACAGGGCCTCCACGATTTCCTGGCGGAGGATCGGCTCGTCGATGCGACCGGTCATCTTGGCTTCGGCCCGGGCCAGCAACGCCTCGGCCTGACCGTCAGTGAAGGTCTCGATTCGAGCGGTGAGCAGGTCCACCGCGGTTTGCCAGATCTGGGCGTAGGCGGGCAGTTGCAGGCCGAGGCTGGCTGCATCCACCGGTTCGAGGTCGGCGAAGATGGCGACATCTATGGGGCGATCGGCGTTCGCGTCGGGTGCCTCGGTGTCAAGTGCCGCCAGGCAGGGCGCCGGGCAGACGGTAAGCCGTCGCTCGTCGATCCCGCAGGCGGCCGCCTGCTCGGCGAGCCGGTTGCTCGTGACAGCCACCGGATCACCGGCGGCTTGGCGGGCGAAGTCGGCGTCGATGGTCGCCTGGGGGCTCAGCCAGCAAACCGCGGGCACGGAGTCCGGCAGAGTGTCGTGTACCTGGTGCCGGCCGATGTCCAGCAGGAGGGCCAGGTCAGGCCTGCCGGCATGGCTGTTGGCCAGCCGCGACGCCCGGGCCAGCGGATGCATGTCCCCGGGCCCCCGGACATCCACCGTGATCGGGTGCCAGCCTAAACTCGAAGCCCCCGCGGCCAGGGCGTCGGCCAGGACCCAGCTCTGATCTTGCGCGTGCAGGGCCAGCAGGGCGATGACGGGGCCGGCAAGCGGCGCGGGCCTGGCCGCCGGCTCGCCCGGGTCAACGGCTGGCAATGCCTCGTGACGGGTCCGGATATCGGCCAGGGCACGCTGTCGTTCCTGGGCGATCTGCTGATATGCGGCTTCCACGGCCGTTCGACAGGGCGCGACCTCGGCTGGTGATTGCCAGGGCCACATCATGATCCGCTCCGGGCACAGGTGCCCAGGATGATCCTCCAGCCACGAGACGAGCGTCCGGGTCAGTTCCTCGGCCGGGCAGACGAGGAAGACCAGCCGCTGCTCCGCGATGGCCGCGGCCACGTCGTGAAGCTGGAGCATCAATCGGACAGGCGCGTGATCTTCTTCCCAGACAAAGACCGCCCGGTGTCGGCCCAGCCGGTGAGTCAGCAGCCGGGCCTCCGATCCCTCGCCGATGCCCGGGAGCAGGACGTTGGCGTGCCCGGGCTCGAACCGCTCCAGCAGAGCGTCGGCCCGGACGGAGGGGATCGACGTTCGGCCGAACCACTCCACCACTCCGTCGGGCCGGGTGATCCTGAAGTTGCGTCTGCCGTCGCGCGTGGCGGTGAGTACGGGGCAGAACCCGGTCGCCTGTCCAGTGCTGGTGAGCCGCCCGGCCAGTGCCGGATCGGTGCGGTGCAGCGCGGCGACATTGCTCTCGAAGACGGCGGGTTCGAGCATTGGTGTGTTGGCGTGACCCATCGGCGGCGCGGCGATCCTCGGGCACAGATCTAGCCGGCATACGTGATGCGCATGATCATCATACAGACCAGGAAGACCATCCAGAGGCAGCAGGCGACGATGGCTGCGGTCAGCGGCCATCGGGGCAAGGGGGGAGAGTCCCCCGCGGGCAGGTCGTTGTCCCAGATGCCCCCGGGCTTACTCTCCTCCGACGTCTGGTTGGTGCTTATCTTGTCGTCGGTCATGGTGATTGCGCCCTCGCTGCGGATCGCCTGTTGCTCGTGTCACTGACGATGCAGCGGCAAGAGGGTATCCGCGTTCGTGCGTGCTGGCAAGTGTTGTGAACGGACATGTCCGGGCCTCAGGTGAGAAAGTGAGAACGGGAGAAAGTGAGAAGGGATTGTGAGAGCGGGAGGATGTGAGAAGGGACTGTGAGAACGGGAGAACGTGAGAAGGGATTGTGAGCGCCTATGCCCGGGCCGTAGACTACGGGGGTGCGACTGGAAGCCTTCTTTGAGCGTGCGATGGATTACCCACCGGCTTCGGCGAGCGAGGGGGGTGCGGGCGGAGAAGCCGGCGGCGGGCCGGACTCTGAGGCGCGGGGCGGGCCGGGAACGGAAGCGATTGACCGGGCGTTCCCACGGGGCGGCGGGGTGTACCTGCTCACGGACGCCGAGGACCGTCTGGTGCAGTTGGCGTCTGCAGGGGGTCTGCGGCGAGCGCTCAGGGGAAGGTTGCTCGAACCGGTGCCGGATGAGGAAGGCCGGGTTAGTGGCTTCAAGCGTCGCCGGGGCAGGCTGGGTGAGGTCGTGCGCAAGATCCGCTGGCGTTCTGCACATTCGATGTTCGAGATCAACTACGAGTACTGGCGCATCGCCCGCGTGCTGATGCCGGATGCCTATCTCGAAAACCTGGCGTTTGGCCCGGCGTGGTTCGTGCACGTCGATCCCTCGGCGGAGATTCCGCATTTCGTGGTGGGAAAGACGCTCGCCCCGCTGCCGGGCGTGGACCTGGGCCCCTTTGCAGCCCAGGCGGACGCGAACCGGTTCGTCCGGCTTCTGGAGGACGCATTCGATCTGTGCCGGCACCACCAGATCCTGGGGCAAACACCCCATGGTCAGCCCTGCGCCTATTTCGAAATGGGCAGGTGTCCTGCCCCGTGTGACGGCTCGATCCCGATGTCGCAGTATCGGCGGATGATCTCATCGGCACTGGCGTTCGCGTCTGGTCGGCGAAAGGAGATATACGAGAATTGGCAGAGGCAGATGCGGGAGGCGGCTGCCGAGTTGTCTTACGAAAAGGCGGCGATGTTCAGGCACCGGCTGAAACGGGCACGGGGGATCGAGCGCCCCGCGTTCAGGCACCTCCGGCCGATCAGTGAGTTCAACTACCTCATCATCCAGCGGGGCGGGGGCCGCAGCCAGGTCAAGCCGTTCCTTGTTCGAGGCGGCTGGATCAGCCCCGGGGCGACCGTGAAACTGAAGCAGATCGATCAATCCGCCAGCGAGTGGATTGCCCAAATGCAGAAGAATGGGTGCCCGGCCGATACCACCGATCAGAGATCCGTGTCGGCAGACGCGTCGGGCGGCGAGGGGGCGGGATCGCGCGCGGACCGCCGCCGGGAGCTGAGCGAACAGATCTGGCTGGTCAGCCACCATCTCTTCAAGCGCGACGCGCCGGGCCTGTTCATTCACCTCACAGAACTGGGCGAGCCGGCGGAGTTGGCTGAGCGTGTCCGTGCCCGCTTTGCGGCGAAGCCCCGCGAGATGCCGGGACACGGGCCCGCGTCAGGGCTGTAGGTGGTTTCTACTGGGGGTGGCAGGCTTGCATCCCTCGGGATGCACGACGATGATATGAGGCCGATTCGTTTCCCAGGCGCCTGTCGGCGTCGGCGCGGCGACCGGTGGGCGGTGATGTCTTTCGGGACGGGCGTGGCCAATTCAACACATTCAAATCGCCGGCGGGTGTCTGGGCGAGCGGGAAACGGCCGGGGGCATCACCTTCACACGACCCTTGCCGCGGCGATGGTGGTCTGGTGTGTGGTTGCGGACCAGGCCGGAGCCCAGCCTCCGCCCGACGCGTTTCTCAGTCAGCAGCGGCTGATCGAAGAGGAGGTTCGCGAGCGGCTCGATCGCGAGCTGCCGGCGGATCGCAAGCTCGACCTCGACTGGGGCGGCTGGTACAGCTTCCACCTGTTCCTGTACGACGACGGGGTCGAATCCTCGCGCACGTTCCGGCAGCACGATTTTCGGCTCTGGAGCTCCGTGAAGCTGGACCGGGGGGCACACGAGTTTTACGGCCGGCTGAAGCTTCAGTATCAGGACTTCAATAGCGGCGACTCGTTCGACGGTAATGACGATGACTGGGTGGGCATGAACCTCGACCGCGGGTTCTACCGCTTCGATCTGCGACGTGCACTCCAGGCGTACCGCAAGGAGCGGATCGACTGGAACCTGAACCTGAAGCTGGGGCGTGATTTCGTGCAGTTGGGAACGGGCTACGCCCTGTCACTACCCCTGGACCATGTGCTGCTGACCGCAGAATTCGGCGACTGGGAGGTGAAGGGCCTGGCGGGGACGGCCATTCGCAGCATGGACAACATCGACCACAGCCATCCGAACAGCACCAACTCCGAGCGGAACTTCTGGGGGGGCCAGGTCACCTACACCGGTTTCGAGAAACACAAACCATTCGTCTACGCCTTCTGGAACGAAGATCAGCTAACCGAGAAGCCCATCGACCTTTACCAGGACTGGGACTACGACAGTTGGTATCTGGGGGTCGGCTCGGACGGGGAGCTGGTGAGCAATCTGCGTTACACGACGGAGTGGCTGTTCGAGAGGGGCGATACCTACGGCCAGGGGCGGTGGATGGAAAGGGACGACATCGAGGCGTGGGCGTTCGATCTGGAGCTCGAGTACCTGTCGCAGTGGCCGATGCGACCGACGATCAGTGGCGAATACATGTTTGCCAGCGGTGATTCGGATCGGGAGTTCAGCCCGACCGACTCGGTGGGCGGGAACCAGCGCGGCTCCGACAACAGTTTCGTCGGTTTCGGATATCGCGACACGGGCCTGTCGTTTGGGCCGAGGTTGAGCAACGCCCACGTCTGGCGGGTGGGAGCGGCGGTCACGCCGTTCGACGAAATTGAAGCGTTGGAGAAGCTCGAGCTGGGAACCGACTGGTTCCTGTACTATAAGCACAGATCGCGAGGGGCCGTCTCCGATGCAACCGCGGATCTGCGGAACGGCTATCTGGGCTGGGAAATGGATTACTTCGTGAACTGGCGAGTCACGAGCGACCTCTCGTGGACGACGCGGTTCGGGACGTTCTTCCCCGGCGATGCGTTCACGGACCGGACGACGCGAACGTTCCTGTTTGTGGGTTTGACATGGAGCTTCTGAGCAACCAGCCGGCGGGACGATGGATTGCGCGTTGCGGCGGTCCACGGGTGGGGGCCGCAGTGTGGATCGGCCTGTGGGCATGCGGTTGCAGCCAGACCATGCGCTTCCAGCAGGCGGACCAGGGCGAGCAGGCCGATATCGATACGTTCCTGCACGAGCACCTGCAAGCCCAGCCGATGGTTACGGTGGCGGAGGCCTACCGGGCGATGTTGCTGCTGGCCGACGGCCAGGAGGAGTATACGGATTTCGAGTCCCGGCGGGCGGCCCTGGAAGCGCGGGGGATCATCCGGCGAGCCTGGGACCTGCAGCGTGAGGCATGCATCGACCGGGGCAGCGTTGCTTACATGGTGTGCCGGATTCTCCAGATCCGCGGCGGGGTGAACGCCCGCATCTTGGGACGATTGGGGATGGGCGATCGGCGCTACGCCGCCCGGGAACTGGTATACCTGGACATGATGCCGGCCGGTGCCTCCTATCGTTACCTGACGGGTGGTGAGCTCGTGGACCTGTTGGCCGAGGCGGACCGCTACATGGCCAGGCACGACATGTACGAGGAAGAAGCGGTCGATATTGCCGATGTGCTGGAGTCGGACGTGATGCCCACCACGCAGCCGGCGGACGAGTCAGGATCTGGACGGTGACGGTCGCGGCAGCGTGAATAGGGGGTGCCCCGTTTTCCGTTTCTTTGAACTTCGCGGAGGTCCTCTTGTGGGAACGGGTCATATACTTGGTAAGGTAGAGGCATCAGCAGTATGAGATGAGAGCGGTGCCATGCGACGTGCGGCGTTTTCTGTGATCCTGGTGGGGCTCCTGGCTTCGACGGTTGCGGGCCAGTCGGCGGCGACCCGTCCGGCGGAGGCGACGCCGGGGACCCGACCGGCGGAGGCGGACCGGGCCGCCAGCCAGCCGACGACGTTCGATGAGGCTTTCCAAGCACGCATTATCAAGGTTGTCGGCCGGGCCACCTACTGCCTTGTTGATGACGCGGGCGTGGCCGGGCCGTGGCAGCCCGCCAGGCCCGGCGATCTGCTGCCGGCGGGCACCCGGGTCCGTACCCGGCTGCGTTCCAAGCTGGTGCTTGCCTTCGGCGAGGACGCCGTCGTCGTCGTCCAGGCCTTGACCCTAGCGAGCATCGACCAGTTTCATCGCGCAGCCGACAGCAAGGTGGTACGACTCGGGCTCGGCCACGGCATCGTGCGGGCCGGTGTGGCGGAGACCACGCTGCGAAGCGATATGACGATCGAAACGCCGGCCGCGACCCTGAGCAAGAGGGGGACCATGGATTTCGGCATCCAGTATGAGCCGAGTTCGCAACGGTTCCGCGTGTTCCTGGACCGGGAAGGGCTGATCCAGATCCTCAATAAGATGACCGAGCAGTCGCGGACCGTCCGCCCCGGGCAGTACGTGACCCAGGCGATGCAGCGGTGGATCGACACCGCCTCGGACGATCGGTGGGTACCGGTGGTGGATACGGTCGGCATGACCGATGCGGAGGCGATCTTCAACACTCTTCAGAACACCGGCCTGGGCGTGGTCGAGCCGGGCGGCGGGTCTACCATCCTGACCTTCTCGGGCCGCGACATCGGCGAGTTGGCATCGGCCCTGAATGCCCAGCGAGCCCGGGGCCAGGCGGGGCCGACGGTGCCGGCCGGAAACGGCATCATCAATCGCCCCGAGGGGAACTTCGGGACCGGCAGTGGCCTCGGCTCCGGTGGCTTTTTCAAGAAGCGCCGGGCCAGGTGACTCGCCTGATATCATTTCTCTTGCCCCCGACTATCGTTCACCACGTCGAGCACTGACCGGTGAATCCGGGTCTCGGATCGCGTATAATGACCACACTGGTGCTTGAGGGAAACCGGCCGTGCCGGCACCCGAGGCACCCAGGCTTCACCATCGAACGGCGGGCCAGCAGCCGCGGAGGCAGTGTCGTGCGCAACCCGGGTCGCAGGCGGGGGTTTACGCTCATCGAGCTGATGGTGGTGGTGGCGATCATCGCGCTGCTGGTCGGGATACTCATCCCGTCGCTCCTGGAAGCCCGGAACCAGTCTCAGGCCGTGGCCTGTGCGAACAACATGAGGCAGGGCGTCAACGGGACGATTCTGGCCCTGGTCGAGGCCGGCATGAAGAAGGAGCGCTGGAGCACGAACTTCGGGTGGGCGGTCCATTCACTCCGGCGGAACAATGGCCAGAGCGAGATCTTCACCTGCCCGGCCGATCCCGATCCCAAGCCCATACCAGCCGTGTTTGATCGCATCTGGCTCAACGGCAACTTCATGGGGACGAGTTCGGGCGACGCTGTTTTCAACCGCGTGAAGCGGTTGGGCAACGGCACGTGGATCACGGACATCCAGGACCAGGTGATCGGTGACATGTTCGGCGGCGATGCTTACTCTGAACCCACCGGCGACTGCCTGGTCCAATACACGGTCACGAAGGGCCAGCATTTCGCGGACGCCACCGTCTCACCGGACGTCACGAACCGCGTGCACAACGGCTACTCGTACAAGGGAGAGCAGCTCTGGGAGAACACGAGCACGGGCGGGGGGACGGTCCGGGTGCCCATTCTCTGGATGAGCTACGGTGCAAATGCCAGCGCGGGCCTTCAGAACGTCAAGGGCACACCGGCGCTGATCGTCGAGGCGGGCAAGCTGGGCGTGTTCCCGGAAGCCTTCGGCCAGACGAGCCAGGGAACGCACCATGCGGACCATCTGGGCAAATCGCTCCGCTTCCGGCATGGGGGTAAAGCCAGCGTTCCCGGGCTGGGCGGCAGGGGGTCCGACTTCACGCAACAGTTCCACCAACCCTCGAACGCATACGACGCCAACTACGAGGCACACGCCAAGGCGAACGTCGCTTTCCTCGATGGCCACGTCGAGCGCCTAGGCTACTACCAGATGTTCACGCTCGACCCGACCAACCCCGAGAACGTCAAGCCCATACCGAACCGGATGCTGTGGGTCGGCATGCGACGCGGCGAGGCAAGCTCATTCTGATCCATCCCCGACGGGTGCGGCAGCGAAGCCTTGACACGCGGGCCGGGAGCATCAAACTGACGTGCGGACCGCCGATGACTGTCGGCAGCATTAATTCCGGCGGTGCTGGTTCGATGCATCGCGAGTCGAGGGAAACGTCATGTTCAGAGGTTCGTTATTCCGCGTCGCTTGTGGTGTGTTCTTCGCGATAAGTGCGTTCGGCGTGAGAAGCCTGGGCGCTACGGGAAAGCCCAACGTCGTGCTGATCATGACCGACGATCAGGGCTTCTGGGACGTGGGGGTGCACGGTAACCCCGATATCGAGACGCCGGTGATGGATCGGATTGCCCGCGAGGGTGTTTCATTCGAGCGTTTTTACGCATCGCCGGTATGCACGCCGACGCGGGCGTCGCTGATGACCGGCCGGTATTATGCCCGCACCGGCGCCATCGATACCTACATGGGCCGGGACACAATGAGCAGCGGCGAGATCACCCTCGGGCAGGTGTTCCAGAGACAAGGCTACCGCACCGGCCTGTTCGGCAAATGGCACCTGGGCCGGTACATGAAGTACCATCCGAACCACCGCGGCTTCGACGAATTCCTCGGTTTCTGGCAGTACGGGTTCATTAACCGTTACGACGACTCGGACGAGCTGTTCCACAACCGCCAGCCCGTGATCGCGACCGGATACATCACCGACGTGCTCACCGACGCAGCGATCTCGTTCGTCCGGGCCAACCGTAACCGGCCGTTCTTGCTGTATTTGCCGTATAACGCGCCGCACAGTCCCTATCTGGTGCCCGACCCTTACATTGAGAAGTACCTTGAGAAAGGCCTGCCCCTTCGCGAAGCACGCATCTACGGGATGGTCACGCGTATCGACGAGAACATCGGCCGTCTGCTCGAGGTCATCGGCGAAGCGGGAATCAGCGACCGGACGGCGGTGATCTTCATGAGCGACAACGGCGGGGTGAGCAGGCATTTCAAGGCGGGTCTCCGCGGCAACAAGGGGTCGGTCTGGGAGGGCGGGATCCGCGTGCCGTTCTTCGTGCGCTGGCCGGAGAAGTTCCCCGCCGGCGTGAAGATCGAGGCCATGGCCCAACACATCGACGTGTTTCCCACGCTTTGTGAGTTGATCGGCGCACCGCTCCCGTCCGATCGCAAGATCGACGGCAAGAGCCTGCTGTCGCTCATCAGGAATGGCGGCAGCGACAGCCTGCATGAGCACCTGTTCCATCAATGGTGCCGCGTCCGGCCCGATGCGAACAAGAACTGGGCCGCCCGCAACCGGCGCTACAAGCTGGCCAACGGCCGACTGTTCGACCTGCTGAATGATCCGGGCGAAAAGACCGACGTGGCGGACCGGCATCCCGAGATCGCGCGGGAGCTTCGTGAAGCGTTCGAGAAGTGGTTCGCCGACGTCACCGCCGGTCAGGACTACGCGCGGGTGGCGATCGAGGTCGGACGGGCGGATGAGAACCCGGTGGAAATCGACCTCACGTGGGGCGAGCCGGTGGGCGAGAAGGTCAAGCCGCAGTATCGCCATTACACCCGCGACACGATCGACAATTGGAGTGAGGTTGGCGATTCCGTTCGCTGGAAGATCGACGTGGTTGAGCGGGGGACGTACGAAGTGACGCTCACCTACGGTTGCCGACCCGCGGACGCCGGCTCGAGGTTTCGCGTTTCGGTGGGTGATTCGCATCTGGACGGGACAGTCGAGGCGACCGCTGGCCGGGACGTATACCGGCCGGTGCGGGTGGGTACCCTCGAGCTGGGCAGAGGCCCGGCAACTCTGGAAATCAAACCGCTGTCGATCGCCGGGCCGGAACTGATGGCCCTCCACAAGATCCGGTTGCGGAAGTTGGATGCCAAATCGCTCAAGGGTGACGTCTTCTCCAGGGAGAAGATCATCGCTCTCATGAACAAGGTCAATGACTACACGTTTTCCCATCCATACCCCGACACCCCCGGCGTGACTACCGGACGGACACCGCTGCCGCTAGCTCGCTCAGCCGAAAGACGATGATCGAGCCGGGTTCGAAGTCGGCTCGGGTCAGGGTGAACTCATCCTCTCCTTCGAAGTCCCGGCCACCTCTGTATCCGCCCATGGCGTCGAACCGGCGTTCTTCGACCGCCTCCACCAGACTAGGGAATGCCTCAAGGACGGTGTTGCTTATGCCCTCTTCGGCTGTACAAGTGAACGTCCGGAGGTCCCCGTCTATCCGAACATCAAGCTCCTCGGTCAAGTCGTTTGTCTGGTTGATGAGCCGGATGGTGACGGTGGTCGGGTCAGGCGGTGCGGGCAGGCCACTGATGTCGGCACCAGTCGGGCAGCCGGTGCAAACGACCAGGCTCGTGGCAACCAGACCGCCAAGGAGAGCGTACTTGACCGATATGAGATGTCTGGACGTGGGCACGCTATCAGACCACCTTTCCGAGCATAAGAGACCGCTGCATGTCGTCGGCCCAGCCGGCAGCCGCTCATTATCACTTTACCGGGCCCGAGTGACCCGGGCAACCGGGCTGCGGGCGGTCGCAATGGGTCGGTGACAGAATCGGCGGGGCTCCCAGAAAGCCGTGGCCTCGTCTTTTCCGGAATTGCCTGACGTGGCCCGCGAACAAGTGCCAATGCGAGAAAGTGAGAAAACACCGGCTGCGACGTAGCTTTTCCACTTTCGCACCTTCGCACCCTTTGGGCCCGGGCTTGGCGGGGAAGCAGTCCGGGGGTACACTCTGCCGCCGTCGGGTGGAGGCACGGGGTCGGTCCTGCGTCTGGCGCGGGTCGCCCCGCTCGGCGTCGCCCCGGGAACGCCTATCCGTTGCCGGGACGACGTGTGCATCGACGCGGCATCACCCGTGTCGCAAGGCGGTTCACTGGAGTCGCCAGCATGGTGCTCATCGCCGCGTGGCCCCATCTGTCTCACGTCGGCATGCTACTTGCGGGCATGCTGGTGGCGGCCGTGATCGCCATTCGCATCACCCGCATCTCCCATGTGCCACGGGTGGTCGGGTATCTCGTGTTGGGCATTGCCGCGCGGTTCGCACTGCAGTGGACGTTTGGCGGGGCGGAGGCGTTCGGTGACATGCTCGGTAACGCGGTGTCAGCGGCCGAGGTGGTCAAGTCCCTCGCTTTGTGTCTGATTCTCTTCGCGATCGGTGCGGAGTTCGACGCTACCCATATCAAGTCTCTCGCGGGGCACCTGTGGAAGCTGACGCTGGTGGAAGCCCTGACCGTTGGGATCGGGGTCTTTGTGGCGACCTGGGCCGTCGGCCTGGGACACAGCCCCATCCAGGCGGTGTTTTTGGCCGCAGCCGCCCTCGCGACCGCACCGGCGGCAACCCTGCACGTGCTCAGACAGTACCAGGCCAAGGGGGCCATCACCGACCACATCATCGCCATGACCGGGCTGAACAACCTGGTGGCGATCGTGTCGTTTCGTGCGGCATTCCTCCTGTTGGCCGGCACGAACGCGATTCACGTGGATGCTCTCGAGCACCCTCTCGGCGTGGCGATCCTGCTAGCGACGGTCGGCAGCGCATCGGTGGGTTTCGTCGGCGGCCTGTGCCTGTCACTGGCGCACATCATGCTCACGCGGTTTGAAAGCGTTCTCCTTCTCCTCGCGGCCATGCTGGCGATCAGCATCGCCGCAGCGCCGCTGGGCATGAATGCGCTGATCCTCTGCATGTTCATGGGCGTGGCGTTCACGAATTTCTCGATCCAGCCGCACCGTCTCCGCGACGATCTGAACCCGCTGGCGGCCCCGATCCTGGTGCTCTTTTTCGTGCTGTCGGGGTTCGAACTCGAACTCCACAAGCTGTGGGAGGTCGGGGCGATCGGGGTGGCATTCATCGTAATGCGAACGATCGGCAAGCTCGCCGGCGGGGCGGTGGGCGTACGGTGGATAGGCCGGCAGCACCGGGTGACCCCGAGAATCGGCAGCGCCTTGCTGTGTCAGGCCGGCGTCGCGATCGGCCTCGGAGAATACCTCATGGACCATTGGGGCCGGACTGTCGACGGCAGGTTCGTCCCCGACCCCGGGGCGGAAATGGTGAACACCGTGATCCTGGCGTCGGTTGCGGTTTTCGAGTTGATTGGCCCCTTGGCCACTAAACGGATGGTCGTGCGGGCAGGGGAGGTGAAGGCCATGACCCTCCTCGCCAGACCGGGCGGATCGGTGCGCGAGATGAGCACGATTATCGCCCGTCTTGGTCGGGCCCTGGTTCCGGGCAAATTCCGCGATACGGAGGCCACGACCGAACCGTTCACTACCCGGCACGCCATGCGGACCAATGTCGAATCGCTCCGCGACACCGCCAAGATGACGGAGGTGCTGCGATTCGTCGAGCACTCCCGCCTGAGTCATTTCTTCGTCGTCGATGCGGATGGGCACTTCGTGGGCACGATCAACTTCCGCGACCTGCGTAACCTGATGTTCAATCCGATGATGGCCCGGATGCTGACCGCTTACGACATGGCCAATACCGCCCCGCCCATCGCCCTGGCGGATCAGCCACTCAAGGAGATCCTCGATCTGTTCCACGAACACGACGACGCCTCGCTGCCGGTGATCGAGAACCGCGAGTCTCGCCGCCTTCTGGGCGTGATCGAACAGCGTGACGTGCTGCGTGCACTGCACGTAGGCCCGAGCGGTGAGCATGAAGAATCGTGACCCTGACCACGCCTTTCGGAGGTTGCAGATGGCCAGATCAAAACGCCGCCCGGTTACCGTTGGTGACGTCTCCGACGCCTTGGACGCGATCGCGCCGCCAGTCCTGGCTCAGTCGTGGGACAACGTGGGCCTACTGGTGGGCGATCGGGCCGCCCCGTGCCGGCACGTCCTGCTCTGCGTTGACCTGACGCCGCAGGTCCTGGCTGAAGCCGTCGCCAAAAAATGTGACTTCATCCTCGCCTACCATCCGCCGCTGTTCCAACCGATCAAGCGGATCCTCGCCGACAGCGCCGACACCGACGCGGTTGTTCACGGCGCCATTGCTCACGGTCTGGCCGTCTACTCGCCGCATACGGCACTGGATGCAGCTCCCGGCGGGACCAACGACGTGATCGCCGGCTTCTGCAAGCTGTCCGATGTCGAGCCCTTCGAGTACGTCGCCGCCGGGGCATCACAATCCAAGGTGGTCACCTTCGTTCCCCGGTCGCATCTCGAACCGCTAACGTCCGCCATGTTCGCCGCTGGCGCCGGTCGCATCGGCGACTACGAGCGTTGCAGCTATCGGCTCGAGGGTGAGGGCACGTTCTTCGGGACCGAGAGCACGAGCCCGCATGTTGGCCGGAAGGGGCGACTCGAGCGGGTCGCGGAAACCCGCATTGAAATGGTGACAGCCAATGAGTGTCTTCCCGAAGTGATCGCCGCCCTTCGCAGAAGCCACCCCTACCAGGAGCCGGCGTTCGACATCTATCCGCTCGCGTCTGAGCCGACCGCCGGCATCGGTCGGGTGGGACAGCTCCCCCCCGGAACGAGCCTGGGCAGCCTGGCCCGGTCGCTCCGGCGGCTCGCGCGATCACGAGTTTCCACCATCGTGGGCACCGCGGGCACGCGAATCCGCCGGGCGGCGGTTTGCGTCGGAGCCGCCGGCCGGGGGCCGATGGAGAAACCCCGTTGCGTTGACTGCGACGTGATCGTGACCGGCGAAATCCGGCACCACGACGCCCTGGCCATCCTACGAAGCGGGAAGACCGCCATCGCCCTGGGCCACTGGGAGAGCGAACGGCCCGTACTGGCCCCGCTGGCCAGGCGACTCGACGCCGCCGTTGGTACCGTCACCACCACCGTCAGCCGCCGCGACGCCGGCCCGTTCAACCGGCCGTAAGTGCCGGTTGGCCCGGGTCCGTCGCCTTGGAGTCGCCCCTCAGGCGTCAGGATGTTGAATGCCTGTTTTCGAGGAGATCCAATCGGCGGCGGAGGTCGGCCAGTTCCTCATGCAGGTCGGCTACTTCGGCGTTGAGGTCGTTGATCTCGGAGCGCAACGCTTCAACGTCCGTCTCCGACGGGGCTCCACTCACCGCCGCGGCCGACGGCGAAGCGCCGGTGGACGGGGCCGCTTGCAGCCTGACGGTAGCAGGAGCCGCGGCGGCCGGGGCCTCACCTGCCGGATAGAGCAGATGCCGGTAGCGGATGGTGGACCGGCCGGGCTCGCGGGGCATCGCAGTCACCACGGGCGGATCGGACTCGCCCCCGCTCAATGACCCGAGCGCGATCGACACCGCTTCCAGGCTCTCCAGCGTGAACATCCGCGAGCATCGCGACCGCAACTCGCCGGGCGTCTGTGGGCCGCGGAGCAGCAGCTCGGCCATAATGGCCTGCTGGCGCTTGCCCCAGCCGAAGTGCGCTTCGGCCGTGTGCTTGTACCGATTGGTCCGGGCACCCGGCGCCGGAAGCACGATCGTTACCAGCCCCCGCCGCCTCAGGGCCTCCAGCGCCCCCAGGACCGCGTCCTCATCCACGTTCATCACCGGGTCGCGGTTCGACCGTTGACTGCACGCGGTGACGACGGCGTTCAAGGTCATGGGGTAGTAGTCCGGCTGAGACAACGCTTTTTCGATCAGCACGCCCAGTACCCGTCTTTCAACTTCGTTCAGTGCTTGTTCCACGATAAAACCACTCAGCCTCCTGACTCTGGCTTGTCCCCACGGCTCGATGATGGGCATCGATCACCGTTCGCCTGAC
Source organism: uncultured Planctomycetales bacterium (assembly GCA_964579675.1). Taxonomy (GTDB): domain Bacteria; phylum Planctomycetota; class Phycisphaerae; order UBA1845; family PWPN01; genus CAZOIA01. The sequence goes on from CAZOIA010000057.1 coordinate 16,606, forward strand.
GGGCCCGCCGCGGCGAGACCGCCACGTAGGGCCGGCCCAGCCATTTCTTAGCGAGCACGAGCTCGCCCATGTCGTTGCCCTCGATGAGGTGGCCGATCCACTGCAGCAGATAGCCGGCCGCCAACAGGCCCACCGGCCGCCACCAGAGATCCCAGCGCCACTGCCATAACTGCACGATCGCCAGCACGACCGCGGCAATCGTCAGCGGGATCCCGATGACATGCAGCCCGAGGCAAGTACGATGGCGATGACGTTTCAACCAGTTCGCCAGCCAGTCGGGCATGCCTTCGAGCCTCATTCCGCTTGCGTCCCGTCCCGGATGATCTCCATCTGCTCGAGGCGCGAGACCGCTCCCGTCGGACCGATCGTGATCAGCCGGTCGTCGGGCTGAAGGACCTCACCGGCCCCGGGATTGAAACAGGTCGAGCCATCCGCCCGCCTGATCGCAACCACCATCACATCCGCCGCCTGGCGAATGTTTGACTCCCGCAATGTCTTGCCGGCAATGGGCGAGCTGCGGGATACGACGAATTCACCCATCTCCAAATCGACGCCCTGAGCTGCCACGTCAACGAAGTCCACCAGATGGGGCCGGGTCAGCACGTTCGCGATCCATTGCGCCCCAATCGCCTGCGTGGAAATCACCCGATCCGCACCGGCACGGCGGAGCTTGGGCTCGGAAGACAACTGCTCCGCCCGGGCGATGATGTGGAGATCCGGGCGCATCTGCCGGGCGGAGAGGGTGACGAAAACGTTGTCCGCGTCACTGGCCAGGACCGCAACCAGGCTCTTGGCCCGGGCGATACCCGCCTGCTCGAGCGTCTTCTCCTCGGACGCGTCGCCGACAATGTAAAGCTGGCCGAGCTCTTCGATCAGCCGGCACTTCTGGGGGTCGTGCTCGACCACGACCAGCGGCACGTGCCGGTCTATCAGGTGTTGGGTCAGCAGTCTGCCCATCCGTCCAAACCCGCAGATGATCACGTGGTGGCTCAGATGTTTGATGCGCGATTCCAACTTTCTGCTCCCGATCAACCGCCCGACCTCGCCGCCCACGAACAGACCGGTTACTGAACTGACCGCGACCGCGGCAGCGGTTACCCCGAATATGACAATGACAATGGTCCAGGCCTCGAACAAGGGGGTCCGCGGGACGGCCTCGCGATAACCCACCGTGGGAATGGTGATCGCCACCATGTAGACGGCGTCGAAGAAGGCGACGTCTTCGTTGACCAGCCGCCCGATCACCACGTAGCCGACCACGCCGATCCAGTAGACGGCCAGCAGGACCTCGAGCGAGATGAGCAGCCGTTTTCGTGAAGTCATCGAACTGCCGCGCCCACAGCGAGGAAAACCCGCGACGATGATCGCCGGCCCCGCCCCGGCCGGCTCGCTGCCGTTGCCCGACCCACAACAACTCGGATTCTCCCAGGGGCGACCCGTCGATTCAAGTCTTCAGACCTTTCTTAAACCGAGTCTCGCGGGAATTCCTGAACAATCGCCAGGGCCTGTTCCTGCGACCAGACGCCGGGGATGGCGGTGTTGCACTTCGGGCATTTGCCGTCTTTTGTCTTGTCGGATGCAAAGCCCAAACCTGACATTCGCTCCACGCACCTCCTTCTCCTCCGAGCTCTCAGGGTTCAATCGGCAATCGTCGGCGACGTATTCGCGAGCGTTCGACCACCACGAGCACAACCGGCAAGTCCTCAAGTGGGACAGTGTGGAAAACGTCCTGAAGTCGTTCGACGGTCTCTCTTTCGCTGTAGTTCCCACCGCGGAACAGGATCACGCCCGGGCCTCCGGACTGCGCCAGCGCCAAGAGTCGCGGATAGTCCAAGTCGGCGGTGAGCACCACTCGCCGCTCTGCTCTTGCTCGCTCCAGGACTTCGCTGTCGGGAGCACGGTCGAGACCAAGGTTGGCGGCATGAACAGCCTCATGGCCCTGTTGGTTCAGCCACTCGGCCAGTTGAGGTGAGAGTGGCATGTCGACCAGGAATCTCATTTCGCCACTTCGACCGTTTCGTCCTCGGCAAGACAGGCGGCGTATCGGAGCGACTCGTCAATGTCCTCGGGTTCCAGGTAGGGATAGGCCTGCAAGATGGTTTGTCTTGTCTCTCCCGTGGCGAGCAATCCCAGCAGACGTGAGACGGGGAAACGGAGGTTTCGAATGCACGGCTTGCCGGTGCAGACCTTGGGATCCACGGTGATGCGTTCGAATTTCATACCAGACGCCTCCCGTTCTGTCTGCATCATACCACGCACCGCCTCACAATGCGAGATGCTGAAGTCCAGCGTACGGGTGGCGCGCACGCTACACCCTGCTGTTGGGCTTGAACGCCAGGGCCTGCTCCTGCGACCAGACCCCGGGGATGGCGGTGTTGCACTTCGGGCATTTGCCGTTCTTGATCTTGTTGTCTGCCACCCGGAAGCCCACGCGGCGGATCAGTTCCGCCTTGCAGTTGTGGCAATAGGTGTTCTCACCCGGGTGCATGGGGACGTTGCCAGCGTAGACGTAGTGCACGCCGGCCACAAGGGCGATCTGGCGGCAGCGATCGAGCGTTCCGATCGGCGTCCGCGGGAGATTCTTGATCCGGTACGTCGGGTGGAAACGGGTGAAGTGCATCGGCACGTCCGGCCCGAGGTGTTCGAGGACCCACCCGCTCATCTGCTTGATCTCGTCCGGTGAATCGTTGAGCGTCGGAATGATCAGTACGACCAGCTCGAACCAGATGCCAACGTCCTTGAGCACCTCGAGCGCGGCAAGGACCGGCTTGAGATGGCCGGAGCATTGGTCCCGGTAGAACTCCTCGGTGAAGGCCTTGAAATCGATCTTGACGCCCGTGAGGTGGTGGCACAGCTCGCGCAGCGGCTTCTCGTTGATGTACCCGTTGGAGATCATCACGCTGCCGATCCCCTGCTCGCGGGCTGCTGCGGCGGTGTCGTGCATGTACTCGTAGAATATGACCGGTTCGGAATAGGTGTAGGCAATGGTGGGACTGCGATACCTTTTGCACGCGGCGACGAGCTTCTCGGGCGTTACGAGCCTGCTGTCCACCTGTTCCGGGCGAAACTGGCTGATCTGCCAGTTCTGGCAGAACTTACATTCCATGTTGCACCCGGCGGTGGCGATGGAGAACGCCGTCGTTCCGGGCAAATAATGGAACAGCGGCTTCTTCTCGATCGGATCAACGTTGGCCGAGCACAACGCGCCGTAGACCAGGGTCTGGTACTCACCGCCCTGGTTCTCGCGCACGCCGCAGTAACCGCGCTCGACGTCGGCGACCTCGCACTCGCGCGGGCAGAGCACGCACTTGACCTTGTTCTCCTGGAGCTTCTCGAAGAACATTGCCCGGTGGCGTGCGACGCCCTGGAGCTTCGGGCCGGCCAGTGCCCCGGTCCCGGCGGTGTCCTGCTGGGCGACGGCCGAACGAGCGGCGCAGAAAACGCCCGCAGCGCCACAGGCCAGTCCGCATCCCAGCACGTCCCGGCGGCTCGGCTGGCGAAACAGGTTGTCGGGGTTGTCCATATCACACTTCGATGCTTTCGATCTTGCTCAGGTCGGCCTCGCCCAGGCCACGGGCGCCGGCGGTGGCAATGTGCCGGGTGGGACGCCTCTCCCGTTCCAGCGGCTTCATGCCCTTCTCTTTGCGCTGCTCTTCGAGCATGTGAGCGGCGAGGGCGTCGGCGGCGACGAAATCGGCGCTGACAATCAGACCGCCGAACGGCCAGGCGAAGCCCGGGTTGAACGTCGGCCCCCCATGATACTGGGCCCGCGTCGCATCGCACACCGTCAGCCGCCACTTGGGACGAATGTACGGATGCGATACCACGTCGGCCACGTATGGATCGCAGTTGTCGTCGTGATATTTCTGGGGATTGTGGATCGCACCGTAGAAGTTCTTCATACCCAGCGACACGCCGGCCAGGTTATGATCCTTGAGCACGGGGACGGAGATAAGCGTATCGACCTGCTCGGCAACAATCTTCGAGAAACACGAGCCGATCTTCCCCTTGGTCTCGATCTGGCGCTGGTAGCCGCTACCGTGGTCAGACTCGTCCGTGCCGCGGCATTGGACGCCGCCGCGTGACTTGAAGCCGGCCCGCGCCAGCTCCACCTGGAACCGGTCCCAGATGATGATGTTCTCGGCGGGGACATCAGCCTGCCGAAGCCCCGCGACGATGGCATCCACGACCGCCGGCTGCGTCGAAAGCCCCAGCGTGTTTACCTTGATCCCGACGCGATCTTTCGGGCGGAACAGTTGCCGCCACGCTGCCGGCGCGTCGGGTGTTTTCCTGAGCTTCTGCATGGCCGCGTCGAGCAGCTTTGGCAGCAGGTCGCGGTGCTCGTGGACTTTGCCGCGGGTCAGCTTGTCGTCACGGGCAATTACGACGCGGGGGGCCGCGCGGGCTGAAGCCCGCGGCTCGTTGGGGGCCGCCGGTTTGCCATCACATGCGGTAGGAATCACAGCCCCGGCTGCGACAGCGCCGGTGCGTACGAGGAACTGGCGTCGCGTGCTCTGCTGTGACATGATGAAGCCTCCGATCCGCCGGAGCGTTCAGTGACGCCCGGCCGGTTGCGTCGTCGCCGGCTCCGACTCACCGAACACCTCTGCCTCGAACGATTCTATCCTGGTGCTGGATTGTTTCCAGGCATCGAGCGGCAGACCGGCCTTCCGGCACGTCTGGGCCAGGAACTCCTTGCGCGTCCAGCCGCGCTCGTAGGCCACCTGCGGCAACAGCACGCCCCGACGGGAGCCCGACGTGATCAGCAACCCGTGACGCCCCACGATGATCTCGGCCGTATCCTTGACCTGCTTCATCGGCGTCAGGTAGCTGATCTCGATGTCGATCTGATCCAGTTCCTTGACGGTCACCGGGTTGTTCACGAAACGGTAGTCCCGGCATGCTTGTACCGCGTTGTAAATCACCGACTCGTAGAGCGGCCCGGTGGCAACCATGTTCCCGATGCACCCGCGGAGCTGGCCGTGGTTCTCCAGCGTAACGAAGCAGGCGCCGTCCGCACGAAGCGCCGCCGGCAGCCGGTCGTCATCCACTTCCGGCGGGTTTTCGCCGTTCAGGTGCGCGGTGGCGGTCTGTCGTGCGATCCGCAGCAACTCGTGTCGCTCGTTCTTGTTGAGTTTATCCGGCCGGCGGACCAGCACGATCGATTGGTAGGTGACACTGTTGGTCCAGTCGCCGGTCATATTCCCCGAGGTGTCGAACGCGGCCCGCACACCTTTTGCCCCGCCCCGCATCGACAGGATGCGCAACAGCAGTTGGATGGGACCCCGGCCGCAGATACTGTCGCTCGTTTTCGCCAGATGATCGACGAAGCCGTCGAAGTCGCATTCCATGATCTGGGCAGCCGCCTTGTTGCCGAGCTCTCGCAGTTTGTCCGGCACGTCCTCCTTGAAGGGCTCGTACCCGTAGTCTGGGCCGAAGTGCGTGAAATCGCTGCTCACAACGAGCAATGTATCCTCGTCCACCCATGGAACGACCGCTCTTGCCGCCTCGGCGTAATCGCTCGCCGACATCTGACCGACGAGCAGAGGGACGAGCTTGAAGTCCTTGAGCACACGCTGCAGGAAGGGCAGTTGAAGTTCCAGCGAGTGCTCGCCGCGATCGATGCCCGGGTGCCAGACGAACAGGCTCCGGTTCTTCCAGAGGTCTTCCACGACCTCGTGGTCGATGGGGACCTTACCGAGCGGTGTCTGGTAGGCGGAGAACTCGCGTTGCACCGCCACACCCTGGTATCTGCCGGCGTTACGGTGACTGAACGCCAGGCCAATCACGCGCTTGTAGGTGTGCCCCCGCAAACACCGGTACCCCGCCGCCGCGACGGGTGCACTGAAGCGATAACCCGCGTGCGGGGCGATGACCGCGACCGGCTTGCCCCCGATGTCCGGGGGCGAGGCCCGCTCGAGTAAGCCGTCCACCTTCTCCGTGAGGGCAGCGGCATCGCCGGGATACCAGCTTCCCGCACAATACGCGGGCCGAACCGTCTTTTCCTCTTGGGCAATGCTGCTCTGGCGGACCGCGGCCAGAAGAACGACGCCCGCCGTTATCACTACTCGCGTACCCCGCGCTACGTTCATGTTTCTCGCCTCCCATCGGGCCGACGGGTGTAGTGTACCACAGGTGCGGTGGACTGTGCAGTGTGCCACATGTAATGGCACCTGCTCCCGCATGCCGCAGCGGCACACGAGGCATACGAAGCTCTGAGCTCGTTGGAGGAGCCGCAGGCTTCAGCCTGCGCGGCCTTGCGAACGGACACGAAGCCCTGAACCCATCGGAAGAGCCGCGCGGGCTAAAGCCCGCGGCTCTTTGATGTTACGCACGATGGGCGCAGAGAGACCGGTGAGTTTGAGTGACTTCTCTTCTCGGTGGCCTTTGTGCCTCGGTGGTGAATCCATTCAGGGGTAATCCGGACTATGGCCGGATCAACTCCGCATGGTCGTGCTCGCCAGGCGGTTGAAGGGCGAAGGCCACCCTGAGTCGGGGTTGCATGGAAAGATCGATGATCCGGCCGGTGGGGTTGTAATCTGCATCGACCTCCATGACCACTGGGAGCGTGTGGAAGCCGGGGTTCGCCCGAATGACCCTGGCTCGCATGCCGTTGCTGAGCTCGACCCAACTGCCGATCGGAAACAACGACACGCAGTCCAGCAGCGCCCGTATGATCGTGCGGTCGAATTTGCTGTGACTGCCTTGCGTGAGGACGGTCCTGATCGCCTCATAGGGCAGCATTGAATTGCGATGAGGCCTGGGACGGGTCATGGCGGCGTAGGCGTCCGCGACGGCGACGATCTTGGCGAACTGGTGGATCAGCATGCCCGATCGCTGGCGGGGATACCCGCTGGCGTCGGCCCGTTCGTGGACCTGATACCCGATGAACCGGACGGTGCTGGGCAACCCTTCGATCCGCTCCAGATAATCGAGGGTGTAAATGGGATGGCGCTCGATCTCGAACCGTTCGTCGTCCGTCAGGGCCCGGGGGGCGAGCCGGATCTCCTCCGGGACCATCAGCATCCCGACGTCCTGCAACAGGGCGCCCAGTCCTACCTGAGTGATCGCCTCCCGTGGCAGGCCGAGCTGGGCGGCGATCGCCATACCCACCAGCGATACGTTCATGCAGTGATCGAACAGGTACTCGTCCTGGGAGTTTTCCATACCCACGATCGTCGGGAGCAGGTCGAAATCGAGCGTGACCATGTCCACGAATTCGTTCACCGTACTGCGGACGCGCTCGCTGACGGTGTGGGGGTTGCTGCGCAGCCCTTCAAACAAGCCGCCCAACTCATCTCTGGCTGCGGCGTGGGCCTCCGCGCCGCGCTCGGCTTCGCCCTTGAGGTCTTCGAGTGACAATCGTGGCCGCTCGGACGCGCTGACCGGCCTGAGGGCATGGCGCTTCTGCAACTCGCCGAGCAGGAGTTCATCGAGCTGCTCGGTGTAGCGACGACGCAGCGCGTCGCCGTGCGGTTGGAGCAATACGGACGACGTCTGAACCGATCGGATGTTCCGTTGCCCCAGGATCGTGAGCAAACGCCGGGTAATGCGTGTGCCGGCCCGCAGCAACAGTACGCCGTTCTCGTCGCAGATATCCTTCGAGAGTCGCATCCCGGTACGGAGGGCGGTCAGGGTCACCTGCTCGGGTTCGGATTCCGTGGCGTGGTCGCTGGTTTCGATCGCCTGGGTGGATTCGTTGGCGGCGTCGGGCTGGTCGTATGCGTCGGAAGCTTCTTCGGGTTCTTCGAGGCTGGGGGATTCCGCCAGTTCGTCAGGCCAGTCGCTGTGGCTGTACAGGCCGCCTGATGCGCGGGCCTCAACCCACGCGATATCGGTTTCGGTGAGGCAGGTGCCGGCGTCGAGCAGAACCTGCCCCCACTCGTCACACAGCGGGCCGGGCAGACAGAACCCCGGACGAAGCATTTCCTTCGATATTCGTCTGCCCACGCGAATAAACCCCCACGATACGCCGGGCAGCTGCTGGCCCAACCGCCAACACACCTAGCCCACAACAGGTCGGCATGTTTGCGGCAAGGCTTAACATTGTAAGCGGTAATCAGCCGTAGCGGGTCGCCTGCAGGCAGTTGACGCAGCTCGCATGGACCGGTAATCTGCCCGCTTTTGCCGATGGCGCGAACCGGCCCTCAGTGGTCGGCGTACCGTACCCATCGTGGGAATACCCGACGCCTCTGGACAAGACTAAAGTGATGGCCCGCTCGTCCGAGAAGTCCGTTGCCGCATCACCCGCGGCAAAGTCCACCGTCGAGAGCATCAAGGAAACGCTCGAATCGATCGTGGTGGCCTTCATTCTCGCGTTCGTCTTCCGGGCGTTCATCGTCGAGGCGTTTGTCATCCCCACCGGCTCGATGGCAGTGACACTCTGCGGCGCCCAGCTCACCAAGACTTGCTCGACCTGTGGTTACGAGTACCCCTTCGGCGTCAGCCTCCCGCCCGCTGGCCGGTTGGGCAACCAGCCGGATTACCGCAACGTCCGATTGCGGTGCCCGAACTGCGACATGGAACGGGATGCGTTCAAGGCTACCGAACTCCGCCGGCCCGACAGCGGCGACCGCATCCTCGTCCACAAGTGGCCCTTCGACGTGGGGGGCAAATGGCTCGGACCCAAACGATGGGACGTGACCGTCTTCAAAGACCCGCGGGATGGGACGACCAACTTCATCAAGCGGCTGATCGGGTTGCCGGGCGAAGTGCTCGAGATCATCGACGGCGACATCTACACCGTGCCTCTGACCGACTTGCAGAAGGAGCGACCGGACCTGGTGGGAGAACTTGAACAGCTTCGCAGGGAGGTTTACCGGCACCGTCAGGAGAACGCCGACCCGCGGCGTCGCGATATCCGCCAGCGGTACGCAGAACTGAACCGGCAATTGTTGCCTTATCTGAAGGCACAGCGTAAGACGGGACGGGCCCGGCGGGCCCAGCGATCGCTCTGGGTCAACGTCTACAACCATGATTTCCTGCCGAACTGCGACAGCTTGCGTGACGATCAATTGAGAACGCGCGTAGGCTGGAAACCGGACCCGGGAGATGATGAGGGCGCCAGGGCTGCGTGGGATACCTCGAAGCGGGAAGTTACGTTCAACTCCGACGACGACCGGCTGCTGTACATCAGGTTCGACGGCAAGGATATCGACGATTTCTCTGCGTACAACAACGATGGCGGTGACCGCCCACCCGGGCAGAGGCACCTGGTCGGTGACCTGCGGCTGCGGTTTGGCTGGCGGCCCCGGGCCGGCACCGGCGGAATCACCCTTGAGATGAATCGCAACCGGGACAAGTTCATCGCAAGCCTGAACAGCGACGGCACCGTCCGGTTGGAGGCGGCCCGTTTCGACGACAAATCAGGTGAATGGAAGATTCCGCAGGTGATCCGCCAGAGCAACGACCTTGCCCCGTTCCCCCGCAGCCAGACCACCAGGATCGAGTTCATCAATGTGGACTATCGGGTTTCGCTGCTTGTGGAGGGCGAGGAGATAATCAGCACGACCGACGACGATTACAAGCCCAGCCTGACGGATCTGCAACGTTTCACCGAGGCAATCATCAACGAACAGGACACCGGGCGGCTCATAAGACCCTCGGCAGTGCGAATCGGAGCCAGAAACCTCCAGTGCGATCTGGTGCACCTGGTTCTCGAGCGGGATATCTATTATCGATCACAGAGACAAAGCGAGAAATATTCACAGACGGATAGGTCCGTCAGGAATCCGTACGAAGGTTGGCCCGGGTGGGGAACGGCGGGCCAGCCGATCCTGCTCCGCCCCGGACGGGGCAAGGATGACAAGTGTTACCATGGCGAGTATTACATGCTGGGGGACAACAGTGCGGCCAGCAAGGACGCCCGGTTGTGGTGGGAGATCGGGCCGCACCTGAAGCGCCTCGGCGAGGAATACCAGGTCGGCACGGTCCCGGAGCATCAACTGATAGGCAAAGCGTTTTTCGTTTACTGGCCGGCTGGCTATCGGGCCTCCTGGGCGGGCGGTATCGGCCTGATTCCGAATTTCGGCCGGATGCGCTGGATCCGATGACGGTGGAAGCCATCGGTTATCCACAATTGCCGGCAAGTGAAAGCCTCGCTTGAGTTCCTGGAAGACCTGTTCGGTCTGGTTTGGCCAATCCCGACCGCAACGGATAAGGGAAGGGATGATAACTCTATGTCAGTACATATGTTAGAATCCGTGCTCCAACATGACAGAGGACTTGTCCCGGCGCGTTTGCCAACAGGCCGACTTGTCTGCCAAAGGCGGTTTTCCGTCGGGGGCCCGCCTGTTGTCAACAGCCTGTCCACCCGGGGGTGATTGCCCCATTCTGGGGCTGTGCGAGGTGTGGATGCGGAACTCAGCCGTCCTGTTACAAACGAACGACCTGGTGAAGCGATACGGCAACCGGACCGTCGTGGACCGTGTGAGTTACTCAGTACGCCAGGGTGAAATCGTCGGGTTGCTCGGTCGGAACGGGGCGGGCAAGACCACGAGCTTCCGTATCACGATCGGGATGATCACCCCCAACGCGGGGCGGGTCCTGTTCAACGGCGAGGATCTGACCCCGCTGCCGATGTACAAACGGGCCCAGCGTGGGATCGGTTACCTGTCCCAGGAGCCGAGCGTCTTCCAGCGGATGACGGTTCGGCAAAACCTGCTCGCGATTCTGGAAGCGATGCGGCTGCGGCGCCGGGAGCGCAAGGCGCGAGCGGAGACGCTGATGGAGCAGTTCGGGCTCAAGCACCTGGCCAGCCAACTGGCGAGGAACCTCTCCGGGGGGGAGCGGCGACGCCTGGAGATCGCCCGCGCCCTGGTGACCGAGCCGCAACTGATCCTTCTCGACGAACCGTTCAGCGGGGTGGATCCGATTGCCGTGGAGGGCCTGCAGAAGGAGATCATTCGCCTCAGAGCCGAGCACGGAATCGCCATTCTGCTCACCGACCACAACGTCCGGGAGACGTTGTCGGTCACCGATCGCAGCTACATCATCCACGAGGGACAGGTCATTGCCGAAGGCACGCCCCGCGACCTGATCAACGACCCGAAGGTCCGGCGAATCTACCTCGGCAGTACGTTCCGCGGCGACGAGTTCGACGAGCCGGAGGA
>CAZOIA010000058.1:0-27468 GCA_964579675.1 uncultured Planctomycetales bacterium
AAACACCTGGGGGGCGGCGCTTTCCGACGAGCCGCCCAAAGTGTCATGGACCCGAAGGTGCCCGGCGTTGGACTTGGGCGCGTCGGGCGTCGAATGCCGTAGCCCGCCGGCCTACCAGCGGTCGGAAGGCCAGGGCAGCTTCGATCAGCAGCGAACAGGCCCAGGCGTGAGGGGCAGCCCAATAATCGAAAGACATCTTGGGGATCAGCTCGGGCAACTGGCCGGTCGGGCTGGCGTTGGCCAGCGCGATGCGAATGTCCTCTAAGGCGAGTAGCTGCTGCTGCTGCCGCTCCTGCGGATCGGTGGCGGTCTGGGCCAGTCGCAATCGGCACAAGGCCAGCCAGAGGGTGTTCACGCAGCCGGGGCCGCCGCCCATGTACGACTCACCCTCGAAGCGCAGGATCGCCCCGCCTGCCTTGGCCTCTGACCGAAGGTTCTGCCCGATGCCGTCGAGGGTGACGACGGCCAGGCGGCGATCGGCGTCATCGGTCAGATCCAGCACCGCCCACGGATCGATAATCCCCATCGCGGAGGAGTCCAGGGTGGGGTCCGGCTCGCCGTCGGGCGTGATCCGGCGCAGCCAGCGCTGGCGATCCGGTTGCCAGAAGGTCTGGATCAACTTCTGGCGGAGGGCAGACCGAACGGCCGGGCCGGTTCGGTCGGGGTCGATGCCGAACATCTCATCCGCTTCCCGCAAGGCGGCGATCACGCCGGCCTGCGTGTAAGCGAAGGTGCCGGTACTGTTCTCCCAGAGGTCGGTCGCGGTTCGATGAAGGTTGTCCTCGCCGATGTGGTTGAGAATCGCCCTCGTGGCCGATTGCGCGACGGGGCGGTAGCTCTCAACGAATGCCTTGCCCGAGGTTCCCAACCGGCGGGCGAGCAGCCCCGCGGCGTGGACGATCGCGCAGGTCTGATCCAGTTGGATCTCAGCGTCGCCGACACACCATGACGGGGCGGGTGAGCCGTCAGTCCAATAGCGCTGATACCAATGACCGCTGGCCAACTGGGTCCGGGCCGACCACTCGAAGAAGCGGCGGGCCTTCTCGGTGCGGCCGATATGCTGCATCACCAACGCGCAGACGGCGGCGTCCCTCGGCCAGCAGTAGCCGTACCCCCCCGACAACTCGTAGGCAGGGTCGAACTCCGGGGCGGCCACGAACGTGCCCTGAGATTCATCGTAAAGATCATGAAGCGAGATGACCGCCCGATCGAACGCGTCCGCCAACTCGGGCAGTGGACAGGCCCCGGCGTCGGTGAGCTCGTCGGCGACCCTCTTGTCGGCCGATTTAACCGCATCCTGGTAGCGGGTGTGCGTCAGTCGCTTCGCGGAACTCATCGCCGAGCTGTGCGTCGGGGCGCCGGCCAGCACGAGCACCGTCTCCCAGCGTGACGCCTGGGCGGGCTCAAAGCCGATGGCGAAATCCACCCGCCCGATCGCCTGGCCCGCCGAACCCAAGTGCCCGGAGCGCATCGCCTGTTTGGTGGGTGAATCATCCCCAGGGTTGCATGAGCCGCACCGGGCGGCGAACGGCTCGGTGGCCCCGACCGCGATCACGATGTCCCGATAATACTGGACCACGAGGTTCTGATCCGGGTGCAGTTGCACGCCGTTGCGCGTCTCCGAGTCGCCCACCGCGAGCCGGAAGTAGTGCATGAACTGCACCGGGCCGACGTTCGCACCCTTGGTCACCAGCACGCGCCGAAGCACCGCGTGTTCGCCCGGTGGCAGCACGTCCCCGATCTCGATTGCCAAGTCGACGTCGCGGTGGGCCAGGCGGGTGATCAGAACGTTGCTCGCCGGCTCGAACGACTGGGCGATCTGCCAGCATTCATCGAAGCACCAGAGGAATCGGCCGGCATCGTCCGGCGGCCCGAGCAGGCGGATCGCCGGCATCCCTTCCCGAACGTTCTGGGCGAAGCCGATCCAAGGGTAAAAGAACCCCATGATCTCGCCCGAACGGCCAAAAGTGGCCAAACTCAAGCCGTTGCCGGCGGCCGAAGTGGGAGTGAAGAAACCCATGAACCTCCTGAGGCGGACCGCCTTTTCCTGGTCCGCAGCCAAAGAGGAACCTTGTGGAAGAACATGTGCGCGAAGCGCGCTCATGTCTCACCGTAAGGTCCTATAGTACGCGGTCGGAGCTGTCCTGTGCAATACCGCGCTTCTTTGTCATCGGCTCGATGCCCGGGTTCATTTACATGGATTTCAGGATACGGTCCGATAGCACGGTGCTCGGAAGAATCATGCCAAGACCGGAGCCCCACGGGCGCCGTGGGGGAGGGCACCATGCGGCCCAACAGAAACACATCCGTTGCCCTGTCGAGCCGATGTATCGTATATTCCTTAGGCAAGCGGAGTTGTCGTCGGTTCGGGGTTCTTCACCTTGAAGATGCGAGACAGTAGTCCCACCGTCCGAGGTTGCCGCGGGCGGCGCGGGCGTCGGTCACGGCGTCGTGGCGTCGCACTGATGCTGGTGCTGATCGCCGTCGTGATCGCCGCGACGATCGGCCACTCGTACGTGAGTACCCAGAGCACGTCCCTCAGCATTGCCCGCAACGTCCAGAACCACTCCAGGGCGCGATGTGTGGCCGAAGCCGGGCTGGAACTGGCCCTTGCCCATATTCGATCGAACGAGAGTTGGCGCACCGACCGGCCCCACGGCACCTGGGTTCAGGACGAAACATTCGGCCAGGGCACGTTCACAATCGTTGCCGAGGACGGTGAGGACACCGACGGCGACGGAGTTGTCGGTGTCCCCGCAGAGGGCGACGGCGACCTGACCGACGACCCGACCGAACTGCTCAGCCTGACCGTGAAGGGCGAGCTGAACGGAGCAAACCACGTGGCCCGTGCGGTGGTCACCCCGATTCCCGGTAAGGCCAAGACCGTCTTGTTCGTGGTGCCCAATCCGTCGAACCTTGACGCCAAAGACCAGGCCCGCAAGACGCAGTTTGAGAGTTGGGGCTACGAAGTGGCGCTCATCGATCAGAGCGACAGCCAGAGCACATTCGACGCGGCCGTCGCCGAAGCCGACGTGGCCTACATCACGCCGCAGGTCGGTTCCTCCAGTGTCAACACGAAGCTGACGCCGGCCCCGATCGGCGTTGTGAGCGAAGAGGGCTATTTGAACGACGACCTCGGCCTGACCTCCGGAAGCGGGCTCGAGTACTCCGGTTCCCAGATCGACGTGGTGGACAACTCTCACTACATTACTGAAGCGCTCGAAACCGGGGTGTTAACGATCGTCACGAGCAGCCAGAAGCTCAGACGCACCTCAGGCTCGCTGGCCCCCGGGGCGACCGTCCTGGCCGAACGCGTTTCGAGCAGTGACGGGGCGCTGGTTGTCATCGACGCCGGCAGCACCCTCGTGGATGGAAGCGCAGCCGCCGGCCGACGGGTGGCCCTGCCCTGGGGTGGCGACAACTTCAGCTTCCTTAGCCTCAACGGCGCCGGCCTCACGCTGGCGCAACGCTCGCTCCAATGGGCCTCTCAGCCGACTGCGCCCCCGACCCCGATCGTGCACTACAACTTCAGCTCCCAGTCCGGCTCCACCATCGCGGATCAGGTCCGCGACACCGACGGAGATGGGGATGAAGACGGCGACGACGTCATCGTCGATCTGTGCATCGAGCCGGGCAACGGTTCGGTCGCCTGGATGACCGATCCCCAGGTGGGCAATAGCCTCTATTTCGATCAGGACGCCCAGTCCGGCACCGCGATCGCCAGGACCGCAAACAAGAACGTTGCCGACCGGTTGAAACAGGCTATGAAGGATTCCGATGCCCTGACCGTCCAGGCCTTCATCAAGGCCCAAGGCTTCGACAACAGCGGCGGGCGGCTCGTCAGCTACTCGAAAGACACGACCAACAATCATCGAAACGTCACCCTGATGGCCGACAACGACGGCGCCAGCACCGTCGATCTGATCGGACGGGTGAAGAACTCGGGCAGCGTCAACGAGTACAAGAAGAACAACGTGTTTGAACTGAACAGATTCCAGGTGCTGGCCTTCACCGTGGATCACGGCCTCAACAGGAACAACATCAAGCTCTACGTAGACGGCGAGTTGGTCAAGACCTCATCCAGGAGCAATCGGAACTTCAACAGTTGGACTAGCGAGTACTTCATGCTCGCCAACGAGCTGACCTTGAACCGCCCCTTCCGGGGATATATGTACGACATCAAGGTATACGACCGGGCCCTCAGCGGAGCCCAGCTCCTGCGCAACGCCCGGGAACTCCTTCCCGCCGAGGACGAGAATCCCCAACTGATCGCCCTGTACGAGTTCAACGAAGTCATCACCAACCCGGTGCTGATCCATCACTGGAAGCTGGATGAGAACACCGGCGAAGCGGTGTCCGGCCTGGCGGTGGATGACAGACTCGATCTCTGGAACAACACCAGGATCGACAGTTTCGACTCGACCCTCGGCCCTTACGGCGGTGGGAACGTCGGCAGCCAGGCGGTCGTCTCGACGAACAGCACGCAGAACAACCGCCTCAGGGTGGCCAACAATGCCACGATTCAAGGTGACGCATACGTGGGTCCGGGCGGTAACCCGAGCTCGGTCATCCAGCTATCCGGCAACGGCACCATCACCGGCAGCCAAAGCGCGCTCGGCACCGAAGTGAGCATGCCAGCGCTTTCCACCCCGCCGGGCATGCCCTCAAGTGAGGGGAGCAGAACCTTGTGGGGCACCCAGACGCTGACCATCAACACCGACAAGCACTACAACAAGCTGTCGCTCTGGGGTAGCGCCCGCCTGATCATCGACGGTAACGTCACTGTGTTGATCGACGGTAATTTCCAGATCGGCGACGACGCCCAGTTAGTGATCGAGTCGGGGGCGACCCTCGATCTTTACTGCAAGAAGAACTTCAGCGTGTGGTCCGACGCTCAGGTCAATGTCAGCACGGCCAAGCCGTCCAGCCTTCGCATCTACATGCTCGGCAATAACAGGAAAGTGGAGATGGGCGACGACGCCCAAGTCTATGCGCTGGCGCAAAACCCCAATGGCAGGCTCAATGTCTGGGGTTCGAGCGATTTCCACGGGACGTTCGTCGGCGACAGGTTTGAAACCGCTGACTCGGGCAGCGTGCACCTCGACGTGAGCGAGTTCGGTGGGGGGACGCTGACGGCCACAGACGCCGTCGGGGGCGATCACGGCACGTACGCCGGTCCCGGCGGTGGCGAGCCCGGCCAGGACGGCACCGCCGTCCGCTTCGACGGCGACGATGACTACGTACTCATCCCCCACGCGAATTCCATGCTGCTCGACAACGGTACGGTGGCGTTCTGGTTCAACTCGGACAGCTTCTCGGGACACCGGGGCCTGTTCTCCAAGGATTCCAACGGCTACGACACCGGCGGGCACCTGCACGTCTATACCGACGGCTCACGCGTCAAGGCCCGCTTGCAGAGCACAAACCAGAGCTACTACGTCCAATCGGGCAGCGGTCTCCATAGCGGCGACTGGTATCACGTGGTGCTTACCTTCGGCGTCGGCGGCGTGAAGCTGTACCTCAACGGCTCGCCCGTGGATTCCGACGACTACACGGGCGGGCTCGGCACGTCCTCGGGCGGGACCGGCAACTGCGAGCCGCTCGTCCTGGGGGCCAACACCTGGGGCAGCGGCAACCTGACCCACACCCCGCTCAGCAATTACTTCTCCGGACTCATCGACGACGTCCAGGTCTATGACTACCCCCTGGACGCCGGGCAGGTCGGCAACCTGTACAACGGGAATCCGATCGGTGATCCGACCGGGCCCGGGGCGACGGTTGTGGATACGAGCGGGTTCGGCCTGCCCCTCGACCTGACCATCGAGGACCCCGAGAATGTGTCCTGGATTCCAGGCGGCGGCCTGGAAATCACCGACGGCACCAAGGTCGTCTCGGGCGGGGCTGCCACCAAGCTTTACGACGCGTTGACGGGTACCAGCGAGATGACGCTCGAAGTCATCTTCACGCCGGCCAACCTGACCCAGGACGGACCGGCCAGGATCGCCTCTTACTCCCAGAACACCTCGAATCGCAATTTCACACTCGGGCAGGAGGACGAGAAGTACATCCAGCGGCTGCGCACAACGAGCACCAACAGCAACGGCATGCCTGACGTCGAATCCTCAAACGTGCTCACGACGGACAGCCTTCATCATGTCGTGGTTACCTACGACGGCGAGAATGTCAGGATGTATCGTAACGGTGCCCTGGAAGTCACTTACGAGCGCGACGGCACCTTCAACTGGAGCAGCAGTTACCGGTTCATGCTCGCCAACGAAGAAACCAACAATCGCCACTGGCTGGGCTCGCTCTATCGTGTGGCTATCTATGACCGCGCCCTCGTTGACGTCCAAGTCGATGATCTCTTTGGCGGTAATCCCCCGCGAGAGCTATCGGACAGCAGCTTCACGTACGCGGTTCGCTGGCTGTCCAGTCCATGATCTCCAGGCTTTCCCTCCGCCGGATTCCCGTTGGGCGGGCAGACCGGGGTGCCCGGCGATCCGGTGCCGTTGGAAGAACTCCACTTCGGCCAATCAGAGTTCACCCGCGCGGGCCTCAGTCCGGTACGTGTTCAGCAGCCTGCGGCGCGGTCAGAGCCGGCCTCTGTGAGGCCGGTGGTTCCTCGGACGGGGAAACCTCGCGCCGCGAAGGCGCACCGGGCTCGCAGAGCCCGGCTCGGAATACGGAATCCGACGCACCGGGCTCACAGAACCCGGCTCGGAATACGGAATCCGACGCACCGGGCTCACAGAACCCGGCGCCGAGCCATTATCCACGCCAAACACGTACTCAGCCCTCCCAGCCGCCTCCCTGTACGGGCGGCCTTTGGATGCGCAGGGTCATTCAGGTCTTCAACCCGCTGAGTTCGGTGAAAAGCTGCAGGTAACTCTTATACCGGTGAGGTTCGATCTCGCCCGACTCGACGGCGGCCTTGACGGCGCAGCCGTCCTCGTGAATGTGCACGCAGTTGGGGAATTTGCAATGAGCGAGTCGATCGACGAACTCCACGAAGTGCATCTCGAGCTCGTTGATCGGCACCATCGCCACGTCGAGGGCCCGGATCCCCGGGGTGTCGATGACCGCACCGCCCATTTCAAGCTTGATCCAGACGGCGGTGGTCGTGGTATGGCGGCCCTTTTCGGTCATGGTGGAGACGTGGGCGGTACGCAGGTTCAGACCGGGCTCAACCGCATTGAGCAACGAACTCTTGCCCACGCCGCTCTGGCCCGCGAGGAGCGTCACCTTCCCGGCCAGCAGTGACCCCAGAGCGTCGATCGCTGTGCCCGCCACGGCACTGGTTGCCAATACCGGGTACGCCAGCCTCCGGTAACGGTCCAGGATAATTGCCGCTTCGCCCTCCCCGTCCAGGTCGACCTTGTTCACACAGATGGCAGCGGGCAACTGCCCCGCATGGGCCGCCACCAGGTACCGGTCGATGAGGTGCGGCTTGATCATCGGCTCTCGAATGGAGGTGACGATCAGCACCTGGTCAACGTTGGCCGCGACCATGTGCGCCAGCCGCCCGTCCGAGCGCGTCAAGGCGTTCCGACGGGAATGCACCCGCTCGATGACGCCCTCGTTCAGCACGCCCTGACTGTCGGCGACGATAACGAATGTCACCTGGTCGCCGACCACGACGGGGCTTCGCTCCTCGATGAGGCGGGTCCGGAGGATCCGGCGGATCGTGCAGGGCCAGATCTGCCGGCCGTCGTCCACCTCGACGAATTGCCCCCGCACCGCCACGGCCGTCCCTCGTGCGGTCTGGCCGGCACCCGGCCGGGCGATCCCGCCCGGATCCGTGACCGTGCGTTTGCGGGAGAGGGTCCCCTTGGCCCGAACCGATTCCCGGCTGATCGTGTCTTCGGCCCGCTCGTCGTCTTGGTCGGGGACAGCCCAATGCTTCCGGCGGGCGGGCTTTTGCCTATTGCGGCGGAAATCAACCCGGGTCCGCCTGGGCCGACCTCTGCCTGGCGACCGTCGAGACACCTCGATCCTCCGACTCATTCGACCTTGGGTATTGTACCACCCCTGCTGCATCACCGTGCAGGGAATCGGCGAACCGGCCGTTTTTTCCGGATTGGCACCTTGCGTGGCGTGGAAGGGGCGGCTACACTCAGCCTGTGGGAGGGGGACCTATGGAGGGTTTGCGGGGAGACACGCCCAAACCAAGGCCTGAGCGCTGGTTGCTCGACCGGCCTGTATGAGGATGTCATCGTGCCGGAAAACTTTGCCGACCGTCTCCTGGACGCGATCAGAACCAAGGGCAGCCCGACCTGCGTGGGTATCGACCCGGTTTACTCCAGGCTCCCGGCTGACATTGCCGAGCAGAAAGAGCTCAACGACGAGAGCGATTCGGAAGTCGCCCTCGATGCGGTTCTGGAGTTCTGCCGCCGGGTGGTCAAGATCGTCGCGCCCCATGTGCCGGCGGTCAAGATCAACACGGCGTTCTTCGAGCGCTACTACTGGGACGGGATCGACGCGTACTTCGATCTGATCCAGGAGGCGGACAAGGCCGGCCTCATCGTGATCGGAGACGGGAAGCGCGGAGACATCGGCTTGACCGCGGAGATGTACGCCAGGTCCGCGCTGGCGGAGCCGGATTTCGCCAACCTCGACGATCTGACCGGGCCCGATGCGGTCACGGTCTCGTCTTATTTCGGCCTCGACGGGGTCAAGCCGTTCATCAACGTGGCCCGGGATGAGAGCAAAGGAGTGTTCGTGCTGGTGCGGACGAGCAATGAGTCGGCCGCCCAGATTCAGAACGCCAAGCTCGAAAGCGGCCTGACCGTTTCTGAGCACATCGCCCAGCAGGTGGAGGCGTGGGCCAAGGACTTCGGCCTCGTCGGCGCCAACGGCTACAGCTTGGTCGGGGCCGTGGTCGCCCCCACGGACAGGGAGGAGATCATGCGGCTCCGCGGCATGATGCAGCACTGCATCTTCCTCGTCCCCGGCTACGGCGCCCAGGGCGGAACCGCCCAGGACATCGCCCCCTGCTTCAAGTCCGACGGCACCGGCGCCCTCATCACCGCCTCCCGCAGCGTCATCTACGCCTACGAGGACATGAAGTACCTCGAACGTTGGCCCTCCGAATGGGACAAGTGCATCGAGCAGGCCTGCAAGGACTTCGCCACCGAGGTCAACAGCGTCGTACTCACGAAGTCCGAATAAACTCCTGGTACAACTGATAGTACGGCCCGCGATGGGCGAGGAGCCCGTCGTGGGTGCCGCGCTCGACGATCCGGCCCCCGTCGATGAACAGGACCCGGTCGGCATCGCGGATCGTACTGAGCCGGTGGGCGATGACGAAGGACGTGCGGTCGCGGAGGAGGCGGCTCACGGCATGCTGGATACGCACCTCGGTCTGCGGATCGACGGAGCTGGTCGCTTCGTCGAGGATGAAGATGCTCGGGTCGGCGAGCATGGCCCGGGTAAAGCAGACGAGTTGCCGCTGTCCGAGCGAAAGCGACTCACCCCGTTCGCTTACCCTGGTACGGTAGCCCTGGGGCAGCTTCTGCAGCAGCTCGTGGGAGCCGAGGGCCTTGGCCGCCGCGATCACCGCGTTGTCCGTCGCCTCGGGCCGGCCGTACCGGATGTTGTCCAGCACCGTCCCGCTGAACATGAAGTTCATCTGCGAGACAATGCCCATCTGGCGGTGGAGGCTCTCCAGGGTGACATCCCGGACGGAGTGGTCGTCAATGAGAATGCGGCCCTTCTGGATGTCGTAGAACCGGGCGACCAGCTTGACAATGCTGCTCTTGCCTGCTCCGGTGGGGCCGGCCAACGCAATCGTCTGCCCGGGCAAGACCTCGAAACTCACGTCATGCAGGACCGGATGATGCGAATCATATCCAAAAGTGACGTTCTCGAACCGGATGCGGCCCCGAACGGTGGGGAGCGGCCTGGCGGCGGGCCGATCGAAAACGACCGCCTGCTCGTCGAGCAGCGCGAAGATGCGTTCGCCGCCCGCCATCGCGTGCAGGGCTTCGTTGTATATTTCGCCCAGTTCACGGATGGGCCCGAACAACAGCTCCTGGTACATGACAAAAGCAACCAGGGTGCCGATCTTCAAGGCATCGGGGTCCTGCGCTGATTGGCCCTGCCAGACCAGAAACCCGCCGTAGACCAGAATAATTCCCTTGCCGAAAGCGCCGATCAGGTCCAGCGAGGGCATGTAGATGCCGACGACGCGGGCAGCGGTCATGTGACGCGACAGGCTTTCACTCTGCAGGTCCTGGAACGTTTCGAGGTTTTTCTGTTCGCGGGTGAAGGCCTGGATCACGCGCATGCCGTTGATGTTCTCGGCCAGGGTCGAGACGATCCGGCTCTGGATCTCCCGCACATGCCGCCAGGCCACGCTGATCCGACGCCGGAACCAGGAGTTGGCGATCCACAGCATCGGCACGACCACGCACGTGGCAAGGAACAGTGATGAGTGGAGCACGTACATCATCACCAGCGTTCCCGCCAGGAGGAGGACGACGTGGACCATGCGGGGCAAGGCCCATACGATGGTGTTGCGCATCGCGGCCAGGTCACTGGTTCCGCGGGCGATGATACGACCCGCCTTCATCCTGTCGTAGTAGCTCATGGACAAGGCCTGCAGGTGCCGGAATATCTCCTCCCGAAGGTCGAAGACCACCCGTTCGCCGGTGGTGACAACCCGCGCGATCTGCACCCGCCACAGCAGCATGATCCCTGCCACGGTGGCCAGCAGAATCGCGATCGAGAAGACCAGCCCGGCGCGGTCATTCCCGGCGATGTTCTCGTCGATGATGTGCTTCGTGAGCCGGGGCGGGACCAGCTCCAGGAGCACGATCAGGGACGCGATGCCGAGATTCAGGTAAATCCTGCCGCGGTACCGGCGCGCCCGCTCCCACATGCGCCACATGATGGCGGCATCGAGTGGGCGAATCCTGGGCTCATCTAAGTCTTCAAGAGGCATCCCGGGGTAGCCCTTTCCTGGCGTGCGGCAGCGAGGAGAAAACGAGTGTAGGCGGTCGGCGGCGGGGTCTCAAGGACCCTCAGTTGCTCAAACCGACGGATTTCGGCGTCACGGACCGCAGGTTCTGTACCTCTCGGGCGTCTGGACATCGTACCCGAGCCGCAGCAAGCCCCTCCCACCACGACCCCTCTCACGGTCCGACGCTGATTGCCCCGTGCCGTCAGGTAGTATATGTTACTTCAGCCTGAAAAGTGCAGTAAGTATTGAGTCGCGAACAGTGGATGCGTCGGGATGATCATGGTGCGAGGTCGGGGATGCGACGATGAAAGTGAGTTCCTTTCAGCTGCAAACATCTCGGATCGTGGTGGGGTTCATGGTAGCCGCGAGCGCCGGTCTCGCCGGGTGCGCGGGCCCGGGTCCGAAGCTGTTCCCGGTCGTGCCGTTGGCCGTCGAATCGCTCCCCGACGGGGGCACGGAGCGGCAGTACGACGCGAACGGCGACGGCCAGGCGGATTACTGCGAACGGCTGTCCCGCGAGGGGACCGTCGAGGCCCTGCGGTACGACTCGACCGGTGACGGGACCTTCGACCCGCCCGTTGTTCGGGACACGATCCCCGACGACGACTGCCGGCACCTGATCATGATCCTGGACAGTATCCCGTTCTCGATGGTGCAGGCGTCCTGGAGGCAGGGGCGCTTCCGGCTTTTCGAGCCGCCGTCCCGCGTGATCAGCCCCTTTCCGGTGATGACCGACGTGTGTCTCTCCACCTTCTTCGGCACCCCGCCCTGCCCGGGGGTGGAGTCTGAGTACTTCGATGGCTGCACCCTGAAGAATGGCTACGAGGTCTACGTCAACGAAGGGAACGTGCCCTGGCAGGGCCGGGTCGATTACCATCTGAGCCCTATGGCACATGCTCTGGCCTACCTTGACCCGCGGCCCTGGTATGCTCACGAGCTGCGGCGCATCCAGGACATGTTCCAGCAGAGCGACCGGAAGGTATTCATCGCTTATCTGGTGGGCACGTCGGCCCTGGGGGCCAGGATCGGGCGCAACGGACACCTGGCGGGGCTCGTCCAGCTCGACCGGTTCTGCCAGTGGATCATGTTCAAGACCCGCGGCCGCGTCCACATCACGCTGCTGTCCGACCACGGGCACAGCCTGGGAGCCAGTGAGCGCATCCCTCTGCCGGACTTGCTGAGGGAGCTTGGCTATCGGGTCGGCAACTCGCTCGAGAAACCGGGGGACGTCGTAGTGCCCGAGTTCGGTATGGTTACCTGTGCCTGCATTCACACGCGAAACCCCCAGCAGGTGGCCCGCGACGTGGTGGGTATCGAAGGCATCGACCTGACCGCCTACCAGGACGAGCAGGACCGGGTCGTCGTTCTCAGTCGTGGGGGTCGGGCCTGCATCATCCGATCCGCGGCCGGTTTCTGCTACCGCCCGGAGCACGGTGACCCGCTGCAACTGCTGCCGATCCTCGATGAGCTCAACCGCAGCGGGCGGCTCGATGCGGAGGGTTTCGCCAGCGACAAGGTGCTCATGGACGCGACGATCTCGCACGTCTACCCGGATGTGGTCTACCGTCTGTGGCGGGCGTTTCACGGTCTGATCCAGCACACCCCGGACGTTCTGGTTTCGGTGCGGGACGGGTGGCATTGCGGGAGCCCGGCCATGTCGAGACTGGTCCATATGACCGCGGCCCACGGCAATCTGAAGCTCATAAGCTCGAGCGCGTTTGTGATGA
The DNA here is from genome assembly GCA_964579675.1 of uncultured Planctomycetales bacterium. Lineage (GTDB taxonomy): Bacteria > Planctomycetota > Phycisphaerae > UBA1845 > PWPN01 > CAZOIA01. Next base: position 12,688 of record CAZOIA010000058.1, read on the forward strand.
CGACCGCCGGACGGCTGCCTGACGTCCTGCGCATGGAACAACTCGGCGCCGCCCTCGAGAAACTGGGTGTCCCGGTGAGAAAACCGGCGTCCACGAACGAGACCACGACGGTCCGGGGGTCAACTGTGGAAGCCGATCGATTGCCGGCCCCACCCGTGCCGGCGAGCGTAATCGAATAGCCTGAAGATCCGCTCACGATTCAGCACGGGGAATTCCAGGTTCGCGGCCTCCATGACGGCCCGCGTGTTCGTGATGTCAAACAGGGGATTGTGCACGACGCGGGGCGTGATGAGGTGGTACTGATCCCAGAGCAAGGACTCAGCCAGGCTGTACTTCCCGACAACCTCCTGGGGGTCGGCAAAGTACCCGCCCCGCAGCCCGAAGTACTCCTCGTAACAACGCTTCATCATCGCGTTGGTGGGCGGTTGGGGATTGGTCAGGTGGTAGATCCGGCCGTGAAAAGCCGGATTCACGACGACCTCGGCGATGACCTGCGAGACGAAGTCCACGGGCACGATGTTCTGGGGGTCCTCCGGCCGGCCGGGAATCCTGAGCGGGATATGGGTTCCGTCGCCGTTCTTGGGGTCGCAGAATCGCTCCTTGAGCGTACTGACCAGGCGCGCGAACTGATAGAACCCCCCGAACTGCGTGGTATGGCCGGTGGTCGAATCCCCGACCAGGAAGCTCGGACGGAACAAGGTCAGACAATGACCGAGCCACGACGCCCACTGTTCGAGGAGCGACTCGGCCTTCCATTTGCTGCGCTCGTAGTCGGTCTGAAACGCCGGGGCCGGCGAATGGAACGTCTCGCGGATCACACCGGAGTTCCAGCCACAGGTGTAAGCGGTGCTGACCGCCTGGATTCGGGTGACGCCGTGCCGGATCGCCCACTCGATCAACGCCTCGGTCCCGGTTACGTTGGTCTCGAAGGGATCAGCATTCCCGTTGGAGAAGAGCTGGAGGCTGCCCGCGCAGTTCAGAATCGAGTGGGTCCGCCCCCAGTCAGGCTCGGGCAGGTTGTCCGGCAAGGCCCCTTCGACCAGCACCAACTGTTGCCGATCCAGAAAGGGGGACGGATCCAGATCGAGCGGCTCCATCATGCCGCTCAGCCGGCGGGCGGTCTCCGCCAGTGGGGGCCGCAGCACCGCCACCACGCGGTGTCCGCGGATCAGGAGTTCGCGCAATACGAAGTGTCCCAGAAAGCCGGTGGCTCCCGTCATCAAGGTCGTGTATGGATCCTCACTGCTCATCCCGGATCACGCTCCTGCAATGCGGCCCATCGCGACCCAGCCTGGCACCATCGCTAAGCTGGAGCATCCTATAGCAAAAACGGGGCGACCGCCAATAATCTACCGGGGCCCCGGGAACGGCGGACCGGTCAGGTAGAGATCCGTCCGGATGATGCCCGCGGCGATCTCTCGAATCCGAAAGAGCACATCGCGTGTCCTCCGCAGGGCCGCGAGGTTCTCGCGGTCCGCATCCTCCGTACAGAGGATGGGGCCCGCGAACGATTCAGCCCCTGGCGGCTCATCGGGCCCCCGGAACCTGACCCGCGCCGCCGCACAGTCGCTGGTCGTCACGTAGAAGCAGTATTTGCTACTGGCCAGGGGTTCCTGGAACTCGAACACCATCTCCGGCACCCCTTCTTCGTCCGCTCGCACGATTCTCACATCGAAGAGGTCGCCCCGTATCCTCTGGCCGGCCCGGAATCGTTCGCCGGCCCGCATCGACTCGACGAGAAACCGGCCCATGGCTCCGGAGAAATAGGGCCGACCCTCGACGATCGAAAGCGAGAAGCTGCGGGCGTCGAGCTGCTGGAGCCGGCACCGCTGCTCCATCCGCAGCACATTCGACGCGTAGGTCAGCACGTGACAGCGAAAACCGGGCCCCGGGCCACGAGCATCCGCCGGCCCGCCGTGCTCCCACACTTCGGCGAGATGCAGTTGAGCGTAGACGTTCACGAAGGGCAGATTGATGAAGAACAGATCGGTCGCCTCGTGAGGTGGGGGTGAGGCGGCGACCCGTTCGATGGTCAGTCGCTCAGCAGCCAGAATCGAATACCACATCGCCCGGTACATCGGCATGTAGGTCGTCGTGGCGACGAGGAACCACAGTGCGACGCCAGGGCTCCAGCGACCGACGGAGAGGGGTCTGATCTCATGCCGCAGGGCTGGTCCGATGACCATCGCGACGGCGAAGCCCACCCCCGGCAGGTACCCCGAGTGGGGCGTGGCCATCACCGGCACCACCGGCAGCACCGCCAGGAGGATCCACATCGGCCAGATCCAGTAACCCCGGGCCCGGCGGCAGGCCAGATAGTAGCCCGTGCCCAGCACGGCCAGGATCACCAGCATCAGGAGGCAGTCACCGGGCACCTCGGCCATGGGGTTGAAGCGCAGCGTTGGCCCGAACATCATGGGTGACAGCCAGACCGCTGCGGTGAGGTAGTGCATCAGCTTGGCGATACACCACAGCAAATAACTCGGACCGTCCGGCCGGCGGAGGTAGAAATCCGGCATCGGGTGATAGAAGTACGCGAGCCGCCAGGAGGCGAACGCGGCGACGAGCACGATCATCAGGACGTAAGCCCGCCACCGGGCCCGCACGTGGCGCCATCCCCCGAACGCCAGATCGAAAGCCGCCGCCAGCGCCGGCAGCACGACCGCGTTCTCCCGTGAGCCGATCGCCAGAGCCCACAACAGCATCGCGGCCAGGAACGACGAGCACCTCAGGGCCGGGATGCCCACACCCTCAATCAGCCCCTTGCCGGACGTGTCCGGCGGATATCGACGCCCCGGCGCCCCTGCGTACAGGTTCAATCCCGAGGCCTGGATGTAGCACAGCAACGCGCCCAGCATCAGCGTCGTCATCAGCACGCTGTTCTGGGCCGCCAGCCACGCCACGGCGTAGACGCTGTGCGAGTAGACGACGAACAACAGCGCGCCCACCACGGACCAGAACCGACGGTGAGTCAGCCGCAGGCACAGATGGTGCACCATGAACGCGGCGGCCAGGTGCAGCAGCACACTGATCGCGTGCCAGGCCTTGACGCTGCCATCGGTCAAATGGTATACGACCTTGGAGACCAGGATCGCGAAGGGGCGGACGTATTGCCACTGGATTGACTCCTGCTGCCACCACATGTTGATGAATCGGTCGGGCTTGATGGTGGTCGCTTCCAGAAGGGCGTGAAGCGACCATGCATCGTCCTCGAGCTGGCGCCGGTGCCAGTGATCGTCCAGGAACAGCCCGTCCCAGAGCGCCCAGCCGTGGGCGGCGGCGGTGGCACCGGTGAGCACCAGTAGCAGAATGACGACGTATTGCCTGGAATACATACTTTTGCAGTCAAAGCGGCGGAAACGGGGTAGTCTACCCGCAGGGCCCGGCCTCGTCATCGGCCTGACCGTCGGGCGGTGGGCCCTGACCGCGGTGCTCCAGATCATGCTCTTCTCGCCGATGGCGTGCGTCTTCGACGAGAAATCGCTGCCGATGTGCCCTGGCGATCTGGTGCGCGTTCCCCCTCCGGACGAGCGGGAACTCAGGACCATAGCCGGCTCCACGCGCGGATGGCTGGCCCGAACCCATCGCCATCTCGAACACCTGCTCCCCGAACGGGGCAAGCTGGTCATGCCCACCGAGCAGATGACGGACGCCGACGGCCGGCCTCGCGACGTCTACGCGTACTTCCAGAAAGACCCCGCCACGTTGAACATCCTGACCAAGAACTGGTACGGTATCACTCACACCGCCCAGTCCGCCAGCCGGTCCGAGGCCATCGACCACCCGGCGCCGCCCTGGCCCGGCTTCAAGCAGGTCTGGATCCCGGTGGCCGACGAGGTCGAGCTGAGCGGCCGCCTGGGGTTCGCCCAAACCGATGGTGAGATTCACAGGGCTGATTGCATCGTCCTGTTGCCCGGACTGTTCGGCGACAATGCCGTGATCCGAACGCGGGACCTGGCCCGGGCTCTGCGCAGTGCCGGGCTCCATGTCCTTGCCTTGGAGTTGCGGGGCCACGGTCAAACCGAGATGCGGTATCCGGACGTGTACTACAACTTCGGCCTCGTCGAGACCCAGGACCTGATGAAGGTCTCCGAATGGCTCGAGGACCATAATCCGCGGATCCGGGGCACGGGACTGGTCGGCTTCTGCTGGGGCGGGAATCTGGCCATGCTCGCCGCCTGGTTCGACGGACGCCGGCCCGACGATCCCAGCATCCCCCCCGACGTCGCCAGGCACCTCGATCCGCCTTGTTCCCGACGCCACTTCGCCGCCGGGACCCTTGCGTTCTCGCCCGTGCTGCGCTGGGAAGAGATCATGGACCTGACCGACGTGCAACACGACATGTGGGTCAACCCCTCGGCATTCTTCTTCCAGGAAACGATCAAGAGCCGGATGAGACGCAAGGTGTACCCCGAAGTCAGCGGCAACCTCCGCCGGCTGATCGCCTACGAGTTCGCCCGCTCGATCTTCACCCGGTCGTTGCCCGTTGACGAGATGTACCAGTCCCTTCGCTTCCTGCCGTACCGCGGCCTGCCGACCGGCGACAAGCTGGAGTTCGCCCGCACTGCGGTCCTGATGGTCACGGCGGTCAACGACCCGTTCCTTTGCGCCCAGGATCTGACCGACCTGATGGCCATGACCGAGAATCCCAGGGTAGCGGGTCTGATCCTCCGCGGCGGGGGGCACATCGGCTTCGGGCCTTACAAGCGCCCTTACTTCTACAGTCTGATCATCAACTTCTTCGATCCGCACTCCGGCGCCGCTGCCTGCATCCATGAGTTGAAACCCACGGATGCTCCCGGGCGGAATCGGGAGTTGGGAATGGAGCGTTGAGAATCGAGAGGTGAGGATTGACACGGAACGCCGGAGAGCCGAATCCTTGTTTTGGTCAAAGGACCGTCTGGCTTGCCGACTTGCCTCATCCGTGTCCGTCTGGGGTCGCCTATGGTTCGGTTCTTTCAGCTTCTATTCGCGGTTCTGCCCGGCGCAGTTGATCCGCCAGGTTCACCCCGTCGATCGGGCTGATGCGGTCCAGCCGATCCTGCTCACCCAGCAGCCCGACCACGGTCGGCATCACGTCCACCAGCCGGCCGCAGGGTATTGCCGCCCCGCGGGGCAGATCAGGCCCGGCAAAGAACAGCGAAATCCGCATGTCGCGAGCCAGGCACGAGCCGTGACCGCCAACTTCCCCCTCATAAAAGGCCCAGCCGGCGGCGGCCATGAGTACCACGTCCCCGGTGCGGGGGGAATCGAACATCTCGATTACCTGGGGCACGAAGTCCGGGAACCGGGCGCGGGCGGTGGCGACCAGCCATTCGCGCGAGGTGTGCCAGCCGGCTTCCATGAAGGATGCAACCCCGGGATCGTGGAGGTACTCCAGGGGGTCGCCCTCATATTCGGCGATCCGATAGTGGTTGGCCTCCCCGTCGCGCCGGCGCTCCACGATCGCGGTGCCGCCGCGGGCAAGCACCCGGACCCGATCCGGCCCCGCGCGGGCCAATGCGACCTGGACCGCCGGCAACTCGTGCACCGCCGGGGAAGACGTCATCCACTCCAGCACTTCCTGGGGATCGGGCCGATAGGGCCAGCCCCGCCGGCCCCGCAGGTGGATCATCGCCGCCCGGCCCGCGTCAACGTTCGCCACCGCATCGTAAGATTGCATCAGCCGGAAACGGTCAGCGTATCTGGCAGCCTGGATGGGATCGGTGCGCAGGGATAACCCCCGGGCCTCCCGCAGCCACCGGAGGATATCCATCCGTTCGCCGACCGGTGCCATGCCATGGTCGCCGTGCAGGACATAGTACGTTGACTCGCCGAGTCCGGCCCGGTCCAGGGCGTCCGTCACCCGCCTCACCACGCCGTCGATGTTGACCAGGGCGTCGGTGTACTCCTGCGAGTCAGGGCCGAAGCGATGGCCGACTTCATCGACGCCGGGATAGTACGTCATGATCACCGTGGGCCAACGCTTCACACGGTTGGCCAGTCGCGCCGCATACTTCAAACAGTATTTGCCGACGTGCCGATCGGCACTGATATACCGGCCCCAGATCCACCGCCACGCAAACCGGCCGGCATGGTCAATGGTTTCGGTCACCCCGCGGCGCGTGTGGTTCTGGATGTTGAGCGTGAGCTGGTCCGCCAGCACTTCATACAGGGTCGGTGCCGAAAGATGCTCGTTCACGGTGCGGTAGCTCTCAAACGTCATGTAGTACCGGCAGGTGAGGGTCCGCCGATCGAACCAGAAGTTGCCGAGTATGCCATGATGGCCGGGGAACCGGCCCGTGATCAGCGAGCTGGCGTTGGGGTAGGTGATGGAGGGCATGCTGCTGACCGCGTGCTGGACGCGGACGCCGCCCTCGACGAATCGCTTCTGGATGTTGGGGAGCTGACCGGCGGCCAAAAGGGCATCGAGCCGCGACGGGTCCAGGGCATCGACGAAGAAGATCACCACCGATTTCGCGGGCCGCTCGACATCCTCCGAGAGCTGGATGCTGAGCCGGCGTTCGGGCACCCCCAAACCGCACCCGGGCGGCAACCCGAGTAGTAAGGACAGCAGTAGAAAGGGAGCACCCCACGTCTTCACACGTGCGCGCGTCTGGCGTCCACACGTCGCACGCGCGCCTGCGACAAGCCTGCCGCAGGCTCCGCAGCATCTTCGACCCGCGTGACCTGGCAATGACCGGCTCACGAGACCTTCTTGGCCACTGGATCCCAGGTCAGCTTCGTGCCCCGGCGGTAGGCCAGGTTCGCCAGGTGCGACGGCAGCAGCGAGCTGAACCCGAGTTCGACCGGGGCGTTGGGCGTCTTGCCCGTCCGGATGCAGTCGATCCAGTTGTGTTGATGCTTGACGCCTTCGGGCGGGAACTCGTGGATCGGTTTCTTGCGGTCGCCCTCGGCCCAGACGTAGATATGCTGCCCTCGGACCTCCATGGTGGCCTTGGTGCCGAACAGGATCAGACCGTCCCCGTCGAAGCCGTTCGTGAAATTGCTGACGAATGCCACACAATGCGTGCCGTAATCCCAGACGGCGTTCACCACGTCCGGCGTCTCCCAGTACTCCAGCCCGTAAACGCCGCCGTTACACACCACGGACTTCGGCGTCGTCTTGCCCGTCAGCCAGTGCACGACGTCCATGACGTGGACGCCCACGTCGGTGACCAGCCCGCCCGCATAATCCCAGAACCACCGCCAGGCGAAGTACCGCCAGGGATCGTAGTTCACCTTGTGCGGGCAAGGCTCCTGGAACCTGTCCCAGTCGATCTTGCCGGTCACCTCGCGGGGAGCGAAGGGATCCCGGCCGGTGATGTAGTTCCGGCAATCGTGGGCCCGCACGTACCTGATTTCACCGAGCACGCCGTCGTCGATCAGCTTCTTGGCTTTGGGGTAATGCGTCCCGCTTCGCCGCTGGGTGCCGATCTGGACCGTGAGTTCCGGCCGCTCGCGGGCCGCCTCGACCATCTCCAACCCCTGCTCGATGGTGTAGCACATCGGCTTTTCCTGGTAGATGTGCTTGCCTGCCTGCACCGCGGCCAGAGAAGGCCGATAGTGCCAGTGGTCGGGCGTCGCGATGATGACCGCGTCGATGTCCTTGCGGTCGAGCAGCCGACGGTAACAGTCGTAGTGGTCGATCTTGACCCCGTCGTGGCCCTTGCGTTCCATGGCCTTGGTGATGCGCCCGGTCGCCTCGTTCAATCGAAACTCCGCTACGTCGCACAGGGCGACACACACCACGTTATCTGCCGAGCAGGCCACACACGCGTCGTGGGTGCCCTGGCCGCCGCTGCCGATCAGCCCGATCCGGATCCGGTCGTTGGCTCCGATCTTGCGAGGCACGCCAGCCGCGGTCGCCGGCGTGAACCGCCCTTCCTGCTGTGAGCAGCCCGCCAGCACCGAGCCGACGCCGAGGGCGGCCGCGGTCCGGCTCGAGCGGGTCAGAAAATCGCGCCGAGAGAGTTCCTGTTTCCCTGCCATGATAGGTTCTCCGTGTTCAGTCTGCCGCAAAGGCCAGCCGACAATGACTCCCGATGTTCCCGTCCCAAACCAGCGGGGCCCCATTCTACCCGAATCGCGGTGGCTGTCACGCCCGCAACGAGACGGCGCTTCGTGCAGAAAAGGGGCATGTTAGTCCTCTGCACGTTTCGGCGAATTGTCTGATGTTTAGAGCAGGTAACGTTTGCGTGCATTCCGTTCTCCCTTTGCGGAAAGGCCGCGCGGGCTGAAGCCCGCGGCTCTTCGGGACACACGCATTCGTGACTTGATGTAGTCCGGCCTGTGATTCGATTGACGCATGCCGCCCGCGCACTACACGTGTCTGCAAATGTCATTTGGGGAGTGCGGGGTTGAGAAATCTGACAGGACGCCGGGCCAGGATGCGCCGACCTCCCCGGGTTCTCGCTCTGCCCGTCTGCGTCTCAGCGGTTCCGCTTGGAAGTTCTCACTCGGGCCCCGCGGGCGGGCGGGGGGCGGCGGGGCTGAACGTTGGTTCCGCGTTCCCGCTTTTAGCTCTTGTGAGTTTTGTACGGCGGCCGCGGGGAAGGGCTCCCCGTTCGAGGAGTGCTCGCAACGTGAGGTTGCCGCTGTTTCGTGCGTCGTGGAGCACCTGCAGGGCCAGCACGTCATAGTAGGTCATCATGGGTGAGAAGTCGTTGACGAAGGCACCGCTGGGGGGGGTCGTTCCCTGCATGCGGGAGAGCAGCCCGACGCGGGCGTGGCAAAGCCCCAGGGCGTGCCCTATCTCGTGGGCCAGAACCCGGGGACAGGTCTCCCGCACATCTTTGCCGAGCGCCAGCAGAACCTCCATGGGCGTCATAAAGAAGCCGGCGGCATCCCATTTCATGAACGTAACCCCTCCGCGCCCGAGCAGTTGCGGGGAGTCTGTTTCGACGTAACGGATCGGGATAACGACTGATGTAGTCGGCACCTTCGGGAGCTGGCCGATTCGCAGCTCTGCGCTGACGGAACCTTGCGTCCAGTCGCTGATCCGGTCCACGAGAAAACGTACATACCGTTCGACGGCGGCGGTCGGAGGATTCACGACCTGGAAGATGAGGTGCGTACCGGGTTTCCACCGCCGCAGGAGCCGGTCGGGCTCGAGCTCGCCGCCACTGTCCGACAGCGGGCCGGTCCTTGCCAGCAGAGCGTTGAGCACGGGGGCGGCGTTGGTGCCGGCAATGACGTTGCACTCGCTGGTAGCACCGCCCGAGGTGGCCGTTGCGGTCATGGCCCACCCTTCGGGCACATCCCGGCAATCGACCCGGAACTGTCCCCGGTGATCGGCGGGAATCGTCTTGAGATAATGGGCCGCCTCGCCCGCACGGTCCAAAAACAGCTCGATCGTCGCATGGGGTTCGGCGATGCACACCACGCTCTGGCCCTCGATCCTCATCGGCGTCGGGACCATCGGATCGAGGTGCATCGGCCCCCGATAAATGGGGCGCATTCCATTCTGCGTGAAGATGCACCGGGCCGCGCGGACCCGGCCGCCATCGTGGGCGTCGAGGCACCCGATGCCGCTGTAGCGGTTGCCGGCGAAGACGCACTCCTCGAACTGTCCGCTCGCTTGCCCGCGCAGACTGGCGCCGTGGGCGGCGTTGCGGGTGATCACCGCTTGCGTGGCCTGGACGGATGACTCACCGAAAAGGATGAGACCGTAGTCGCCGTTGGCTTCTATTCGAGACGCCTGAAGATTCAGGGCGGCCTGATCCTGAAGTTCGATCCCCCGGCCGCCGTGCTTGCCAAGTCGCGTGTCAATCAGTTCGATGCTTGAACAGCCGGTCGCGAAGAGACCGAACCGCGGGCCCTGCTCGATCGTGCACGCGGTCAGTTCGAGCCGGGCCGATCCGCCCACGTCGGCGTTGGCGAATCGCCCCCGACGCAGGGCGCATCGAGTCAGACTTGCGCGGGCGTCTTGGGTGAGGACGACGTTCCAGTCGCCGTTCGATTCGAGCTCGCTGTCGCAGATCGTGGTTGCCGTGTGGTCAAACGCGGCCAGGCCTGACTGCCCGTTCCCGCAGAGTTCGACGTTCTCGAGCCGGGCCGACGCGCGGCCGTGCAGTTCCAGGCCGTGCGTACGGTTGTTGATGAGCCGGCATCGCCGCAACGTCGCGGTGGATTCCCCGAACAGGGCCACCCCGGGGCCGGCCCCGCCCTCGACCGTCACGTGTTCGAGGACCAGCCGGCCACTGTCCTTTACGAGGACGACACGCTGCATGCCGCCCCGGATGGTGAGGTGGGCCAGAGTCAACCGGGTGCTTTCCCCCACGACGACGCCGGCGTCCGGGCAGCCCGCGGTATCGAGAATGACACCGCCCCGGGCGGATCCGCCGTCGATACGATCGTGCCCGCCGCACGCATTGTCCACGCCGATCGGGTCGGCGGGCTTGATGATCACCGGATCGGGCCCGAAGACGGCCGGGTCGAATTGGATCAGGTTGTCTTCCGGGTCGTTGGCGGCCTGGATGAGCGCCTCGGGCAGGGTCGTCAAAGCGGCGCCGGCGGAGAGCGCACCGACCTTGCTGTTGACGGTGATCAGACGGATCCTGTTGCGGTGAGCGGCGGAGCCGGGAGGCGGTGCACCACTGGCCGCGGTCAGCGCGAGCAGTAGCCCGCATGCAGTCAGCACGTTGAAATGCACCGGGTAGGTCCACCTCAAGCGGGTCAACGTTTGCCTCCGACGACTGTCCCCGTCGTTTCCGCCCGGAGCGGATCTGGTAGACAAATCTGAACGATCGTCCGGGTTCGGGCGTCGTCCCGGCATGCCCGAAATCCCGCGTAAGGGGAGTCCCAACCGGACATCCGCCTCCATGCTGCCCAAGGCTGCTATCGGTTGACCGGTGGGGGCTGCTTGAAGCCCGTTCGTGCCAGACCCGGATCTGTCGCCGGCGATTTCGAGACGACCCTTCGAGGAAACAGAGACGGGAGCTGCCGGGCGTCCGATAAGAGCGCTTTCCATGTCGCAGCCCGTCCTGATCCCGGTCGGAGAGTGCTTTTATGGGCGACGCGGCATGGAGCACACCATTGCATTCCTTTCGATTACAGTGGTGCGATAACCTTCCCACAAAAACACCGGAAAAAGCGCCAGAAAACGCTCGATTCCTTGCACCTTCAGGAGAACAATACTGCAGTGAGGAGCCGCCGCTCCTGTGAGCCGGCGGCCCTCGGTTCATCTTCCTTCAAGGGGTAAGAGAGAGGTAAAATCATGAACGGGAGAGAGCGAGACATCAGGACGGGTTGTCTGGTTGGGGTATTGGCGATTGTGGCGGCCGGCTTCGGCCAGCCGGCGCTGGCCCAGTCCGGCGTTGGCGAACTGACCGGCGCCTTGCCCGGCGGGCCCTATGGTGCACTCAGCATCAGGGTCAGCCAGGGAGGGAGCGATCTGATCAACCTGCCCAGCGTTCCGTTGCCGAACCATATCAAGTTCAACGACGACACGAGTGATGACTATGTCGTGCTCGATACCTGGGGCGCTGGAGCCACCGAAACGGACATCATTCTCAAGGCAATCAGCGACGGTGATCCGGAGGCCTCTTTTCGCACCACGCACTGGTACATCGACTCGATCGTTCCCGGTGAGATTCACACGCCGGGACCGATCTCGCTTTTCGATCCCAGTGCAGGCCTGATCGAAGTCGAGATCTCAAATATCACCTTCGTCAATACGCTGACCGCCACCCCGATGGTGCTCGACCAGGAGGATTTTCTGGTCTCGTACATGCGTAATGTGCCCGGCTTCTTCTACAAGTTCGACGATGCCAACGGTTTCGGCGACTACATCCCCGGCGTCCAGGCCGTCCAGGTGCCGGGCTCCAAGTATCATGACGGCATCACCAGCTACGCCTTCTCGTCAACCACGGGCCCAACGGTGTCATGGAAGTGGAGCGGCCTCATTCCTCCGAATCCGGCTCCTGACCCGCTGCTGAATACGCCGGCCATCGACGAAGACGGCAACTCACATGTCGGCGACGGCTACGTGCACGAGCTGGGTCTGGGGGTTGCGTTCGTGGGTGAATTGGTGCCCGAGCCGACAACCGCCCTGATGGCGGTCGTGTTTGCTCCGCTGGCGCTGGGACGGGGCCGTCGTCGCCGTTGACCGCCCCGCCGATCGGCGTATCATCAAGTCTCGGGCAAGGTTACACGTGCAACGCGCGGACAGGGCGTGGCGCCGGTTGAAGGCCACGCCCTTTTTCCGTGCACTCCGGCGGCCGGAGTACGTGGAAATCATGCGGAAACGGGCGTATAATCGGTCGTAAGACGAGGGGGTAGGAGGAATCGCCACCAATGTCCGACCAAGACGAAAGGGAAGCCCTGAACGAGGAGGGGTTGAGGGGCGCGAGCCCGGTCAGGCCTCGCGAGCGCCGCTCACCGCAGAAACCGCCGCCGCGGCTGCTTCCGCCGTGGAAGGTGATTCTCCACAACGACGACGTGAACGACGTATTGAAGATGGTCAGGGTTGTCCGCCAGTTGACCCATCTGAGCAAGGAAGAAGCCATTGCCCGCACGCTGGAGGCGGACCAGAGCGGCGCTGCCCTGTTGCTGGTCACGCATCAGGAGCGGGCGGAACTCTACGTCGAGCAGTTCGCCACCTACGGCCTCACCGTAACCACGGAACCCGACGCCTGATCCCGCGTTCTTGTTATCATCTTGTTGATTGTTGCTGAGCACCCGTGCCGCGTGCGGCGCTATGGTGTAACCAGGCGGATGGCGGCTCGCGTGACGGTCTCGATTCCGGGTAGCGCGGTCCGCTCGGCCGGCTTGGCGGCAGGAATGGGACATGCCGCGGCACAAATGCGGCCGGCGTGGAAAGAACCGATCCCCCCGTCGCTCGCCAACCGGGCGATCAACTCGCTGCCGAAGCCGGCGAAGCCCTGGCCCTCTTCGACCACGAGCAAGCGTCTGGTTTGAGCAACCGACTCCGCGATCGGGGCGATATCCAGCGGGTACAACTGGGTCGGGATCAACAGGTCACAGGCGAGATCCTCGTCCGCCAGGTTCGCGATCGCTGACTCCACCGCGGACACCAGCCCGCCGTACGTGACGATCGTCAGTTGCCGCTCGCCGGCCGGCGCGATCCGGATCGTCGGGAACGGGGCATCGGCGGCGGTCAGCTCACACCCGGGCGGCGGGCACGAATCGGTCCGCTGGCCGTAGAGCAGCTTGTTCTCGATCACCAGCGTCGGCCGATCGCAGCCCGCCAGCAGCGTGCGGTACATCTGGGCCGGGCACCAGCGTTTATGGACGGCCAGTACGCGGGTCCCGGGCAGCCCCAACAGGTGCTTCTCCAGGCACTGACTGTGCGTCGGCCCATAACCGCGGTATCCACCCATCGGCGTCCGGATGACGATCGGCACCTCGACCTGGTCGTTGTACATCCAGGAAAACTTGGCAGCGTGGTTGATGATCTGATCGGCCGCCAGCATCAGAAAATCGCCGAACATGATCTCCACCGCCGGCCGCCAGCCGGCTAGCGCCAGGCCGCTGGCGATCCCGACCATCGCCGCCTCGCTGATCGGAGTGTTGCGAACGCGATCTCCGAAGTTCTCGCTCAGACCGGCCGTTACCTTGAACGCGCCGCCGCACGGGTCGCGTATGTCCTCACCCAGCAGTATGATCCGCGCGTCCCGCGACATCGCTTCACTCAGCGCATCGCGAATCGCGTCAACGACTCGCCTGCTGTCGAACGTGACCGGGCTCCAACTGGGGCAAGGCAGCGTTTCGGGTCTGACTTCCTGGCGGTTCTCGGCGATCGTGGCAAACGGTGCCGCCGATGCCCGCTCGACCGCTTTATCGAGCCGGCGGTCTATCGCCGCCAGCAGCTTCCGCGATTCCGGCGAGTCCTCCGCGAGGATCTGGTTCAGCGGGTCGGCGCGAGCGAACGCGCTTACTTCTTCCGGGTCGCGGTTGTCGTCACCCTTCGAATGCGCGCTGAGCCGGTACGTCTTGACTTGGAGCAACAGCGGGCGGCGGGTCCGGCGTACCAATCGGACCGCCTCGGACGCCCGTTCGATCAGATTCTCCGGGTTCCAGGTGTCGGCGTAGCGGGCGTCGATCCCGAAGGCGTAGGCCCGGCCCTTGATGGTGCCGGCCAGGGTGTCAGCCTGCGGCGTGGATTGCGCCATGCCGTTGTCTTCAACCACGATCAGCAGGGGCAGTGACCACTTGGCCGCAATGTTGAGCGTCTCATAGACGACGCCCTGGCCGAGCGTCCCGTCGCCGATGAACACCGTCGCGATGTTGCTTCCACCTTCGAGTCGCCGGGCCATCGCCAGACCGGCGGCCACGGGGACCGTGCCCCCTTGCACGCCGTTGGCGAAGAACCCGTCGCGACAGAGGTGCTGGCTTCCGCCGCGTCCGCCGCACACGCCGGTGGATCGGCCCATGATCTCGGCGATGAGACCTTCAACGTCGTCGGTCCAGGCGAGAAAATGTCCGTGGCCCCGGTGATTGCTGAAGATGAAGTCGCCCGGCTTGAGGGCCTCCATCACCGCCACGCCGGTCCATTCCTGGCCGATGCAAGTGTGCACCGTACCGAAGAGCTTGCCCTTCGCAAACAGCTTCAACAGCCGTTCTTCCGTCCGCCGGATGGTAAGGGCTTTGGCCAGCAGCCGCTGATTCATAACCCCCGGCGGGCAAGCCGCGGATGCCACGTCCGCGTTTGCCGCGATACGGCGTGGCCTGCGGACACCTGGCGCGTCCGCCCGTGTGCGGTTGTCGTCCCCTGGGGTGCGTGCTGACCTGTTTGCTGCTGGAGGGCGTCGCCGACGAGCTGCCCGTTCCCGTTGGGAC
>CAZOIA010000059.1:0-27192 GCA_964579675.1 uncultured Planctomycetales bacterium
ATTGCTTCAGGGGCTCGTTCGACCGGAGGCCGAGCGGGAGGCATACGTTTATCAGCAGGCCGATTTCCAACTCCTCTCCCAGTTGATCTACTTGGAAAGCGACCTGACTCAGCCCGTTTTGCCACGCGTGTCAGCCCCAACCGTAACCTGGGAAACGTATACTCCCGGGAATCATGGGCGTTTCGCGAAAGTTATAGAGGGTACTTACCAGGACAGCTTGGACTGCGGTTCTTTGAACGGCTTGCGCGACATCGAGGACATCATTGCAAGTCACCGGGCGACGGGCCGGTTTGACCCCCGGTTCTGGCTCATCGGCTTGCTGGACAAGGACCCGGTTGGTACTATTTTGCTGTCCTTCGTATCTGAGCGGCCCTCGTACGAGGTGGTGTACATGGGCCTGCTGTCTCAATGGCGGGGCCGGGGGTATGGAGCCGCCCTGCTTCGACGCGGGGTGGAGATGGCGCGCGATCGCGCGGTCATGGCGCTCACCCTCGCGGTTGATGCCCGAAACACCCCTGCCCAGAAGCTTTATCGCCGATTCGCTTTTCGCGAGGTTTCCCGGCGTGATGCGTGGATCAAGATCCTGTCGAGCCCTGATTCGATCTCGCAGGTCTCGCCGATCGCTGGATCATGATCCAAGGAAAGTTGCGCATCTACTCACGGACTATCCACAAAGTAGGCCCGCCTAAGGTGGATAAGTTTTTTTTCGGCGCGCAAGTACCGGTAACACAGAAATCTCGACGCGTTGGCTTGGCAAACCGTGAGATTTTTGTGTTGATTTCATGAACGACACTTTGTAGTTTACGCGGCGTTGGCTACCAACTCCACGGCGATCGGGAAGCACCACCGATCATCGTCGGTATTATCGACCGTTGCTCGTTTGACTCCGCTCTACTCGCCAGGTGCGGGAAGGAGTTGCCCGTGTATCTCCCACGTGAAAACACCGTCGCGCTTCTCCAGTCGAGAATCGCTGAGAAGCTGGGTCCACAACGATATAAGGTATGGTTCAAGAATGCGACCCAGTTCACGGTGGCCGACCGCCAGGTGAAGGTGAGCACCCCAAACGCCTTCATCTGCAGTTGGATCGAGCGGCACTTCGCCGACAACATCGCCGAGGCCGCCCAGGAAGTCACGGGTATCGAACACCGGGTGTCCTTCGTGGTGGACCCCAAGCTGCTCCACGCCCTCAAGAAGCGCCAGCTCGATTCCCAGGCCGACTTCATCGCCAAGAACCCCGAGCGCGTGGCCCGGCTCTACCGCCGGCAGGGGCCGCCCCCACCCCGAAAACTGCGGGGACGATTCCAGGACCTGGTCGTCGGGCCCGCGAACGAACTGGCAGTCTCGGTCGTTCGTCAGATCGCGGACCGCTGTCCGAACCCCTACAGCCCGGTTTTCGTGCACGGTGGGTGCGGGCTCGGGAAGACCCATCTGTTGCACGCACTGGCGAACGAACTGGCGGACGAACACCCCGAGTGCCGGTGGGCCTACCTGACCGGCGACGAGTTCACGAATGCGTTTGTTCTCGCCCTGAGATCGAACCAGATCGAGGCGTTTCGCCAACGATATCGCCGCCTCGACGTCCTGATCATCGACGACGTCCATTTTCTTGCGAACAAGAAGGCCACCCAGGAGGAGTTCCTCCACACGTTCAACGCCATCGACGCGCAACGCAAACACATTGTCCTGGCGTCCGATTCCCATCCGAAGTTGATCGGGCAGTTCAGCGAACAACTGATCAATCGCTTCGTGGCCGGCATGGTGGTTCGCATCGACGTCCCGCCCTTTGCCATGCGGTGCGAGATCCTGCGCCGACGGGCCAAGATGGCAACCCAGCAGCCCGTTCCGGAGGAGGTAATCACCTACATCGCCGAGCATCTCCAGGCCAACGTGCGGGAGTTGGAAGGCGCTCTGCTGAAACTGGTGATGTTCAGCACCGTCGCCCATCAGCCCATGACGCTCTCGCTCGCTCGCCGTGCCCTGACCGACCACCTGGAACGAACCCAACGGACCCTGGGACTGGACGAAATCGACCAGACCGTCGCCACGTACTTCGGTCTGACACCGGCCGATCTCCATACGTCGCGGAAGACACGGACGATAGCGCTGGCGCGCGGAATCGCGATGTATCTCGCCAGGAAGCATACGGAAATGAGCTTTCCGGAGATCGGCCGTTCTATGGGCAACAAAAACCATTCCACGGTCATTCTGGCGAACCGCAAGATCGAGAAGCTCCTGCAGGACGACGCGATGGTCTCCCGCCAGACTCCCGCCGGAGTGCAAGAGGAACGCCTCGGCGGCATCATCGAGAAGATCGAGGAGCAACTGAGCAGCCGCCGAAGGCAGACTGGCAGCCACGGGCGAGTCCAAGCGAGCGCGACGCCGCGACCAGCACTCATACCGTCCGGTTTTCCCCCGCCACAGGTCGCCGTCCGTTGACGGAAGGAGCTATTCGCCTGGTACGGGGACGGGGCTGAGTTCAAGCCCGGGCCGGCAGCGGGCGCAGTTGCGGCCATAACCCCCGGGCACACGCCATCGCAGTTTCTGCCGCAAGACGAGTTGCGCGGTCCGCGGGAAGTAGCCGAGCGGATGCCGGCCCTCGACGAACGTGGCGTTCGCCAGGGACGTCAGGAAGGTCTCAGGGCCGTCAAACGGCTCCATCCATTGGCAGCAACTGTCGAGGTAGCCACGGTGGTGTGCGTCCGTGCCGACGATGGTCAGGAAACCGTGACGCTGGACAAAGGCCCGGGCAAGCCGGTGAGGCACCGGTGAGAGGTTCTGAGCGTTGAACGTCTCCACCACGTCAATGAGATCGAGGATCTCGTTTACCTTGTCGCGCAGGCTGCACCCGAAAGCCCGGTTAAACGGGTGGGGCACGACGACCAGTCCGCCCTGACTCCGAATCGCCCGGGCGGTTCGCCGGACGGACATGCCGGGCTCCACGGGCTTCTGGAGAAACAGCCCAATCAGGTGCCCGTCGGCGGTGGATATCTCTTCGCCCACGATCACCTCGATATCGGACCCTGCGGCCGCGGCAAGCTCTCGCGCTCCGTCAATGCAGTCGTGATCGGTGACCGCGACGCATTGCACGCCACCGAGACGGGCACTCTGGATCACGTCCCGAATCGAGGCGTTGCTGTCATCCGAGTAGTCCGTATGGACGTGGAAGACTGTTTTGATGCGAGGCAGCATCTTTCCCATCCTGCTAGTTTACGATAAGTCGGTTCGCCCGACAAGCGTGTTCCACAAACGCTCGACGGTTATGGACATGGCAGGTATGATGGCCTGGCGAGGTGATGGGGCAGGGCCAAGCACTGATGTGTTGCCGGCAGGCATGACCGAGCAGGGAGATAACCCATGGCCAGGGAAGTCGTCCTAGTGACAGGCGGTGCGGGATTTATCGGGTCTCACTTGTGTCTGCACCTCTTCGACGAAGGGGCCCACGTCATTTGTCTGGACAACTACTTTACAGGGCGGCGCGAGAATTTTGGCGATCGCTATCGGGAGCTCGTGCTCAGCGGCCGGTTCGAGTTCATTCGCCACGATGTGATCGAGCCGATCCTTCTCGAGGTGGACCAGATCTACCACCTGGCCTGTCCCGCCAGTCCCGTGCATTATCAGTACAACCCGGTCAAAACGATCAAGACGAACGTCATCGGCACCTATCACATGCTGGGCCTGGCCAAACGGGTGAAAGCCCGGATCCTGCTGGCCAGCACCTCGGAGGTGTACGGGGACCCGCAGGTGCACCCCCAGCCGGAGACCTACTGGGGTCACGTCAACCCGATTGGTGTGCGAAGCTGCTACGATGAGGGGAAACGGGTGGCGGAGACGCTGGCCAGCGACTACCACCGGCAGCACGGGATCGCGATCCGTATCGCCCGGATATTCAACACCTACGGGCCGAACATGTCGATGGACGACGGCCGGGTGATGACCAACTTCATCTGCCAGGCGCTCCGCAAGGAGCCGATCACGGTGTACGGCGACGGGCGACAGACCCGCAGCTTCTGTTACGTCTCCGACCTGATCGAAGGCTTGTGCCGGTTGATGGCCAGCGATTACGCCGCTCCGGTCAATCTGGGCAACGACCAGGAGGTCTCGATGCTGGAGTTGGTGCAGATGATCGAGAAGATCATCGACCGGCCTCTGGAAGCGGTACGGCAGCCGCTGCCTCAGGACGATCCCGTCCGCCGCCGACCGGATCTGACTCTGGCCCGGGAGCGCCTCGGCTACGAACCGCGGGTCGCGCTGGAAGAGGGCCTGCGTGAGACAATCACGTACTTTGAAAACATCCTGGGCATCGGGCATACCATGCCGGCCGCCTTGCCGCCGGGGACATGTTAGATCTTCGGAACATCCCGAATTCTGTTGAAAAGCACTACCGGCGTCCCTGCGGGATCCTCGTTTCCTTTCAAGCCTCCCGCTCGGGCGATGAGGGTGTGATTGGCGTCCGGATAGCGCACACCATCAGGGGACGCGGGCGGCACGATCACGCCGTCGACCTGGCCTTCTCGCGATAACTGAACCACACGGTGGCGGCGATGAAGTAAATGATCGTGGCGATGAGAAGCTGCCCCTTGTAGTTGGCCAGGTTCGTTTCGTAGGTCTCCGGCACCGCGCCTCCGATGAAAACCCGCAAGGGGAGGATGACGCACATGATCAGGGCCAGCAGGGCAACTGCCCCGGCGATCCAGGCGGCGGGGCTGAGCGGCCTGGCCCTCCCGGTGGGCGAGGCTGACCCGGCGGGACGCACCGGCGCCGCCGGGGCGCGGGCAGCTTCTTCGTCCGGGCCTCGGGTGCCTAGCGAACCCGCCCCCGCGTAACAGATGACCGCGTACAGGCCTGCCGCGATAAACCAGCCGGGCAACCAGCGGAAGAACAGGTGAACACCGAGCAACTCCATCGGCGATCGCAGATTCGTAAACTTCTCGATCGGGAAGCAGATCACCAGCACCGTGAGCCAACTCACCAGGGCTGGGACATTGAGCGTCAGGCCTCTCTTCTCGGTCCAGTACCGCCGCAGGCCGATCCTGGGAAACAGCCAGTGCTCGACGACGATGACGGCACCGATCGGCATCAGCATGAGGCCATAGATCGCCACGAAGTTGAGCAGTTGCATGAAGATCGCCGGGAAGCATCCGACGATCGCGGTGACGCCGCCGGCGGCGAGCGTGATTTTCCAGCGGGGCCAGTTGGGTGTGACGATTTGCAGGGCCAGCCCGGCGCGGTAGATGGTGGGGTTGGCGGTTGTCCACCCGGCAATGAGCACGGCAATCATGCCGGCCATCCCGGCCGAGGTATCGGCCATCTGGCCCGGGTTCAGGCCCCCGCCAACCACCGCCCCCATGACGCCGGCACAGATCCAGGCGACGAAGTGGCCGAGGTACATCCCGAATGCCGAGTAGAACCCGTACGTCCAGTGCCGGGCGTAACGGAAGATGGCCATGTCGCTCAGCCCCACGTGCATGGCCAGGTTGCAGAACCAGGCGAAGAACGCGATGTGCCAGAAGCCGAGCTTCTCAAGGACCTGGCAGATGGTGAGTTCCGCCTTCTCCTCGCCCCCTTGCTCAGTGACAACACGCTTTATGACGTACTCGGTTCCCTGGTCGGTGATTCGCCACCTGGACCCGGGGGTCTCCACGGAGAACACCGCGCTGTCAGAGAGCGATATACTCTTCTCATCCTTCCCGGCCCCCTCCTTCTCGAGTTCCGCCCGCAGTGCTGGTGGCACCTGGGCATTCCGGGCCTGGTCCGGGAGCGCCGATGCAATTGCCCGCAAGGGGTTTTCGTAGGGCACCCCCGTCCAGACTTTCGTCCTGGCAAGGTCCTGCAGGTCGGCGAGGTTGCGGATGTCGCCCAGTGCGGGCAGCGACGCCAGCGCACCGGCTACGAAGATCGAGAACATCCACGGGCTGCAGACCGAGGCAAACTGGCTGAGCTTCTTGAACCCGAGGATGGCCAGCGCGATCACGACCACGCCGACGAGCAGAACGGTCACCACCCAGCCGAAGCTGTTGGGATAAACGTCCTCGAAGCTGGGATGTGTGATGTCAATCCCGATCTTGGGGATCTTCGACAGGGCGAGGATGACCGCCGACGCGGACACGCCGATCATTGCCGCGGCCAGGCAGCAGTAAAGCAGGGCGTTGACGAAGTTGTAGACCACGGTCAGGCCGGGCCCGATGATCCGGCGGACGTACCAGTAGAGCGTGAGCCGGGTCTGAACCGCGATCGGCGAGCAGATGAACGCCCACGAAAGCACCGCCAGGAGGTTGCCCAGGACCAGGCCCCAGATCAGGTCCCGGGCGCCGGCACCCCACTGCACGAACAATGCCCCGATGACGAACTCGGTGGCGGCCACATGCTCGCCGGCGAACATACCGGCGAAGTAGCGCCCGCTGTGCAGCTTGTCGGCACTGATCGGCTCGCGCTCGAACTCGTAAAGCTTGTCCAGCCGGCGGGACAGTGTCGAAGATTCCTGCTCTGAGGGCACACCGGTCTCCCTTCTGGTTACGAATTGGTGAAGATGTCGCGCGCGGAAAGGATATGACCCTGGCAAATAGTCGTCAACCGCGGCGGCGATCAATTGGAGATGTGGGCGGCCCTTCGGCCTGGTTGCCCGATGTGGTGAGGGCGACGCTTCCCTGGCCGGCGTCCCCGGCTCCGTGGTCGCGTCGGGCCAGCCCTACTGTGAGCACGACCTGGCTATCAGCTTCTGCGAGAACCGCCCGCCTCCGCCGCGCTAAGCCGTGCTCCGCATCGCGATGAAGGACATCCTCGGGCAGGTTGGACCCCACGCGGAGGCCCCATCCAGCCACGTCAGCGGCAGCTTGCCCGGCAAATCCAGGCCGATTTGACCGCCCCAGGCTTTTCTGTCATACTGACGTCCGCGCGTGACGCGATGTCACTGCGTTAGGCATGCGGATTGCCTGGCCCCGAGGGCCCAGCGCAGGAGCACTGGCCGATCCTCCACCAACAGGACCGTGCCTCTTCTCGTCTCCCCTTTGATCGGGCAATTCGCGCACGGTCCCTGGTAAATGGCCATCGGGTTATGGCCTGTCCCTCAATCGGAGGAACCCACCCATGTCGTTCGAGGACAAAACGCTCGTTTGCGTCGACTGCGGCCAGGAATTCATCCATTCGGCCGACGACCAAGCCCGTTACGCTGAGCGTGGCTTCACCAATGAACCGAAACGTTGTCGGGAGTGTCGCCAGAAACGCAAGGCGCAAGGGGGCGAGCGCAGTTCGGGCCGTTCCAGCGGTGATCGCCCGCAGCGTGAATCCTACGAAGTCACCTGTGCGGGATGCGGCATCCGCACAACGGTCCCGTTCAAACCGACAAAAGACCGCCCGGTGTATTGCCGCGACTGCTTCCGGTCCAGGCGGCCGTAAGAAAACACTCGCAGCCCGAAAGGGTTGCGTCCGGGCGTCGTCGTGACTCATCGCCCGTACCGGGTCGGACGAGCGCAGGAGTGACCGTCCGTGTTTCCGCAAAGCACGGTATGGGGAGCCTGCGTCGATATCTACGATCCGCAGAAAGACGAGTGGGGCCCAGCGGCCTGTGTCGGTCGGACCCTGCCCGGCGGTGGTGGCTGTTGCGCAGTCCGACGCCGATACCACGGCCCGAGCAACGTGCACGGGGGTTTCACTCCGGGTAAGATGACGGCCCGGTACGCGAACCGCAAACGCGGGAAGAATCCACACAGAGCAATAAGGAGATCACCATGCCCTCGCGTCAGAAGGACAGTTGCTCGATGCCGCGCCGCGATTTCCTCAAACGGTCGGTGGCGACGGCCGGGGCGATCGGGGCGGCCGGGTGCGCCGGGTGTGAATCGCCAGGTCCGTCCGCGAACACAGGCGGCCAGTCTGCCGGCGCCCGGGAAACGCAAGCCGAAACCCTTGAAGCCCGCTCGGAGGGACCCGGAACAATGACTGCGACTCCTGCGCAAAGAAGGAAGTACAACAGCACGTATATCGGCAACCGGCTCGACCGGGTGGCGTTTCCGCTGGGGGGCATCGGGGCAGGCATGATCTGCCTTGAAGGGACCGGCACCCTGTCGCACTTGTCGCTTCGCAACAAGCCGGAGGTTTTCAACGAGCCTTGCGTATTCGCGGCTGTCTGCGTCAAGGGCAAACCCAACGTGGCCCGGGTTCTGGAAGGCCCGCTGCCGACCTGGAAGGTGTTCGGCCCTCCAGGGACGGGTAACGGCGCGACCGGGAAGACCTACGGCCTGCCGCGGCTGGCCGAGGCATCCTTCGAGACGCGGTTTCCATTTGCCACGGTCAGACTCTCCGACAAGAAAGTCCCCTTGAAGGTCGAAATCACCGGTTGGAGCCCCTTCGAGCCGGGCGACGCGGACAACGCCTGCCTGCCCGTCGCGGGCCTGGAGTACCGCTTCACCAACACGGGCAGGGCAACGGTTGAAGCGGTGTTCTCGTTCAATGCCAAGAACTTCATGGCCATTGGTGGGGATGGCCACGGGGTCCGGTCGGCGCCAAAAGGTTTCGTCCTGGGGGAGGCCGGATCGGACGAGAAACCCTGGGAGCAAGGCGAATTCTCGGCCATCGTTACCGACCCCGACGCGAAGGTGAACTGTGCGTGGTTTCGCGGCGGCTGGTGGGACTCGCTCACCATGGCCTGGAAGGACGTTCAGGACGGCGCGTGCTATGGAAGGCCGCCGGTGACGCAAGGCAGTCCTTCCCCCGGAGCCACCATCTTCGTCCCGCTGAAACTCGCCCCGGGTAAGGACAAGACCATCACCCTCCAGCTCGCCTGGTACGTGGGCCAGACAAATCAGCGCATCGGGCGCGATCCCCAAGGCGCCGGCGCAAGCCGGGCCGACAAGCACCGACCCTGGTACACCGGGCGATTCGCCAACGTCGAAGAGGTGGCTAAGTACTGGCACGACCACTACGACGAGCTTCGCCGCAACGCCGCACGGTTCAGCAATTGCTTCTACGACTCGACACTGCCAGGCGAGGTCATAGAGGCCGTCGCCGCCAACCTGACGATCCTGAAGTCCCCCACCGTGCTGCGCCAGGCGGACGGTCGGCTCTGGTGCTGGGAAGGGTGCTGTGACAGCCGCGGTTGCTGTCACGGCTCCTGCACGCACGTATGGAACTATGCCCAGGCGATCCCGCACCTGTTCCCCGATCTGGAGCGGACCTTGAGAGAGACGGAGTTCAACGTGTCTCAGGACCAGAGGGGCCACCAGGCATTCCGTACCTCGCTGCCGATCCGCCCCACGGTGCACGACGGTCACGCCGCTTCGGACGGCCAGCTCGGCGGCATCATGAAGGTCTTCCGCGAATGGCGGATCAGCGGTGATACGAACTGGCTCCGCAAGCTCTGGCCGAGGGTCAAGATGAGCCTGAACTACTGCATCGAGACCTGGGACCCCAAGCACAAGGGCGTCCTCGAGGAGCCTCACCACAACACCTACGACATCGAGTTCTGGGGCCCCGACGGCATGTGCAGCAGTTTTTACCTCGGTGCACTGACCGCGGCGGTCACTATGGGCAAGGCCCTGGGCGACGACGTGTCGCGCTACGCCGCCCTGCTCGAAAAGGGGCTCAAGTTCGTCGAAGAGCAACTCTTCAACGGTGAGTACTTCTACCAGAAGATCCAGTGGGAGGGCCTGCAGGCCAAGAGCCCGGTGGAACACTATTCACCCGAAGCCGCCGAACTGCTCAAGAAGGAAGGCCCGAAGTACCAGTACGGGACCGGTTGCATCTCGGACGGGGTGCTCGGCTCATGGCTGGCGGCGGTGTGCGGCGTTGGACGGGTGCTCGACCAGGGAAAGGTCGCCCGTCACCTGAAGTCCATCCACAAGTACAACCTCAGGAAGGACCTGTCCGAGCACGCCAACCCTCAGCGGCCCTCGTTCGCGTGCGGATCGGACGGGGGCCTGCTGCTGTGCACCTGGCCGCGAGGCGGCAGGCTGTCGCTGCCGTTCGTCTACAGCGACGAGGTGTGGACCGGCATCGAGTACCAGGTGGCCTCACACCTGATGCTGATGGGCATGGTCGAGGAGGGACTGGAGATCGTGCGGGTGTGCCGGGATCGCTACGATGGCCGGGTCCGCAACCCGTTCAACGAGTACGAATGCGGGCACTGGTACGCCCGGGCGATGGCCTCCTACGCTCTGCTGCAGGGCCTGACCGGCGTGCGCTACGATGCGGTGGAGAAGGTCCTGTACGTCGAACCCATTATCAAGGGCGACTTCCACAGCTTTCTCTCGACCGCTACCGGCTACGGCACCGTCGGCGTCAGGAACGCCAGGCCGTTCGTCGATGTCAAGGCGGGCACGATCGATGTCCGCGAGGTTAAGTACACCGCTGCGGAGGCATGAACATGACCTCGCCGGAGGAACCACGAGCAGGGGCCGAACGACCGGGGATTCGTGCGGGCACCTGGATTCTGCTGCTGCTGGTGCTGCTGGCGTTGCTTGTGGTCGGGTGGGTGTGGACCCTGACGCCGGCGTTGTACAAGGCCCAGGCAGCGGTGTTCGTCGAATCGCCTTTTCCCAAACGGCCGATGGAACTCGACGGTCCGCTGATCCCCATCGAGCTAACGAACCGGTTCGTGGCCGACCAAGCGGTCCTGCTCAAAGACGAAATAGTGCTGAGGGAGGTGCTCCAGGATGCGGCCGTCCGGGCGACGGACTGGTTCCAGTCCCAGCCGGATGCGTATGAAGCACTCGAGGAGCTGAAGGACGACCTGTCGGCCAAGCCGGTGCCCGAGACCAGCTACCTGATGGTCTCGTTTGCCACCAGGGTGCCGAAAGACGCGGCAACCATCGTCAACA
The DNA here is from genome assembly GCA_964579675.1 of uncultured Planctomycetales bacterium. Lineage (GTDB taxonomy): Bacteria > Planctomycetota > Phycisphaerae > UBA1845 > PWPN01 > CAZOIA01. Next base: position 10,809 of record CAZOIA010000059.1, read on the forward strand.
CGGTGATCGACAAGTACCTGGCCAAGGTGGAGAACCTGTCCCGCACGCGGTACGGGACCGAGCTGGAGAACTACGAGAAGACCCAAAACCAATTGGCAGAACGTCTCCAGCGAATCCGACGCGAGAAGGAGGACTTCATCGCGTCGGAGCTTGGCGTGCCGGGGATCACCGAAGGGCCCAACGTAGTGGGCGATACGTGGCGTGCCCTGGCGGCAGCGGTGACGCGACTCGAAGCGGAGAAGCTTCAGTACAAGGCGGCCTACGAGAACCTGCTCGGCAAGGATGAGTCGAGCACGGCAATCTCGCCGGACGTGCAGGTGCACATCGAGCAGGATCCGCGAATCGCAAGGCTGCGAGACAGCAAGCTGTCGCTGGAACTGGAGTTGGAGGTGGCCCTGCCCGAGACGCCGGACAACCGGGAAACCCTGGAGGCGATTCGCAAGGAGCTCAAGGTGGTCGATCGGAAGCTGGACGAGCTTCTTGCCCAGCGCGAGAAGGACGTGCGGGCACATCGACTCCAGTCAGCCCAGATGTTGTACCTGAACGCGGTGCAGGCCGAGCTCGCCGTTCGCGAGCGCATGCTCGAAACCGAGGCAAAGCAGCGTGACCTCGATCGCGCCCTCGCCCAATACCGGAGCCTGGAAGATGACCAGATCCTGCTCGAGGACCAGCTTGCCCGGATTCGCGACTTCGTGAGTGAACTGCGGATGGTGATCAGGAGCCGGGAAATGCTCCCGGTCCGCCGGGTCGGCCAGGCATTCGAGCCAGAGAAACCTGATACCAGCTTGCGAATCCTGGTAACCGCCATCGCACCGGCCGCACCGATCGCGTTCGGCATCCTGCTCCTGCTCGTGCGTGCCGTGCGGGGCAGAAGAATCGTGTAACCGAGGCCGCCGAACCTGCTGCCGCCATTGACGCGGCCCAAAGCAGCGCTCTACCCTACCGCTATCCCAATCCCGCCCCGTCAGGTTAAGGGCGAGCCATGTTCCCGGCTGGCAGGTGACAACCATGATCGCCAAGATCCACACGACCTGGGCGCTTCTGTTACCGCTGAGCGCGGTGGCTCTGGCACAAGACCGATACATGCCCGGGCGAGGCTCATCCGAGCTTCAAGAAGCCCTGAACGCGAACCCCGACGTGCTCGGCGAAGCGATCCTCGCCGGTGGTGAGCCGTCGTTCGAGCGGGTCGCTTCCATCTTCCCGCCTCTGGGCCGGCCCCGGTCAAACGTGGGCGTAGCCGAGCATCCCGAAGAGATCGGCGTCGGCTGGGACGGGACCATCGAGTTGGCACAGAACCGGAAGATCTCATTCCGCCTTGGCGATCCACCATCACCCTACGGCTTTGACGGCCCGATCGAGCAGTCCTTGTTGGAGGGATACCTGCCGGTGGTCATCACGCGGTGGCGTTACGACTCGCTGGAGTACGGATTAAGCGTGTTCGGGCATTCACCCGGCATGAGCCCGGATGCGGAAGTGACGGCGTATGCGGCACTCGCTGTCCACAATCCGTCGGCTGCGGACCGGACCGCGCACGTCACCGTCTACTCATTCCCCGCGCTTGGGGGAGCCGTCCCGAAGCTTCAAGCACAGGTATCCCCCGGCCGCCGGCGTGAACTGTGCTTTCGTATCCCGTGGCTTGTCAGCCCCGAGCGCCTGGTCGAGGCAATCACCCCGCGCCAGTATGCGGACAAGCTCCGTGAGGTGCGATCCTGCTGGGAAGCACTTCTGGCCCCCGGCATGCTTTTCCGAACACCGGAGACCCGCGTCAACGACGGCCAGCTCGCCTGGCTCATGTATAACTTTCTCAACGTTGATAAGATCGGCGGGTGGTGCCAGATCCACGACGGCGGCCGGTTCTACGAGGACGTCTACGGCTACAGCGCGGCACTCTACTGCCACGCCCTCTCGCTCTACGGCTATTGGGAACGTGCTGATCGCTACCTCCGGGATATGCTGCACTACCAGCAGCCCGAGGGGCAGTTCCGCACCAGCTACGGCACGCCGGACAACGGCGCGGTGCTCTACGCGATCGGCCAGCACTATCGCCTGAGCCGAAATGACAAGTGGTTTGCCGGGATGGTTCCCGCAATCGAGCGATGTTGCCGCTGGATCGCCGGCGCCCGGGCAAAAACCAGGACGCTCAACGGTGACAAGCACCCGCTGACCTATGGCCTTCTGGCAAGCGGCGATAAGCCCTACGCAGACTACCCCGGCGAAGTCTTCTCGTACTACGTCGATTGCTACTGCTGGCTGGGCTTGCGTGAAGCCGGCCTGGCCCTGGTTGACGCGGGCATGGAATCCCAAGGCAAGCACTGGCTCGCCGAGGCCGAGACCTACCGTGAGGATATCCTGAGATCCATGGAAAGCTCGCTAATCGACCTGGGGGACAACTTCAAAGCGCTTCCCATCGAGCCGATGACCCAGCGGCTGATCAAGCAGGGTGGCGGCGACTATTACGGGCTGATCGCCCCGATGCTGCTGGAAACGAACTTCTTCGCGCCCGACGACCCGCGGGCAGAATGGATCACAAGCCCCATGGAAAAGCTTGGCGGCCTGATGCTCGGGTTGTCTCGCTTCGCCGACGGCATCGATCACGCGTACACTTATGGCTACGCGATGAGCAAGCTCCGCCGCGGGGACGTGGAGCGGTTCCTGCTCACGTTCTACGGCTCGCTCGCCCACGGGATGGATCGCGGGACCTATTCTTCGGTCGAGGTGAACCATGCCCCGGCGGGCATCAACGACCCGACCCTGCCGCACACCTATTCGCACACCCAGCAGCTCCGGTGGGTGCGAATGATGCTCGTCCGTGAAGAAGGCGATGAGCTGTGGCTGGCGTCGGGCACGCCAAGAGCGTGGCTCGCCAGGGGCAACGGCATCCGGGTGGACCGGGCCCCCACGCTGTTCGGGCGAATCAGCTACACCATCAGAGCCGACGAACCCGAGCGGAGCGTAACGGCGAGGATCGGACCCATCGAGCAAGATAGGCACACCCTGCCGCGCCGCGCCGTCCTCGCTCTGCGCCCGCCCGAGAAGCTGGGCGTCCTCCAGTCCGTCACCGTCAACGGCAAAGAGTGGCCGCTGCCCGAAGACGGCTGCCTTTCACTTGACGGCCGGATGCTCGCCGAGCGCATCGATGTGGTCGCCCGGTATCGTTGACCAGACCGTGCTGACAAGGCCGCAACCTGCAAGTGGCCAAACCACAACTCCGCGTCGTTAGCCTCGTCCGACCAACCGTTGATAACAACGGGGGGCAGGAAAGTACTATAATCGTAAGCTCGGCACTGAGGTACGGAGGATACAAACGGAGGATACAAGATGAGAAAGATGGGCATCGCGGCGCTCCTCGCGGCGTTTTTCGCTTCAGGCGTTCGGGCGGCGGATTGGCCGATGTACCGGGCTGACGCAACCCGCAGCGGCTACACGCCGGAGGACTTGCCGGCCAGGCTCTCGCTTCGCTGGAGGTTCGAGGCCCCGCACGCCCCGCGGCCGGCCTGGCCGCGGTCCGAGCGCATGACCTTTGACCGGGCCTGCCAGGTAGCCGTCGCCAACGGCACGGTGTATTTCGGCAGCTCCGCCGACGACAGGGTCTACGCCCTGGATGCCGCCGCGGGACAGCAGCGATGGACGTTTCGCACGGATGCTCCGGTGCGGTTCTCACCGGCAGTCTGGCAGGATCACGTCTTTGTGGTCAGCGACGACGGCTTCCTGTACTGCCTGGCCGCCGCGGACGGTGAGCTTATCTGGAAGAAGCGATCCGGCCCCGACGGCCGGATGGTCCTGGGCAACGGGCGGATGGTCTCCCGCTGGTGCGTCCGGGGCGGTCCGGCGATTGCGGATGGTGTGGTCTACTACGCGGCGGGCATCTGGCCGACGGATGGCATCTTCATTTACGCGCTGGACGCCCAGACCGGGGCCGTCCTCTGGTGCAACGAGAAGGCCGGCTCCATGGAGTTGGATCAGCCCCATGGCGGGGCGAGGGCCAAGAGCGGCGTGGCCGCCCAGGGGTACCTGGTCGTGGCAGGCGACCATGTCTTCGTGCCCACGGGGCGGGCCATCCCCGCCGCCTTCAGCCGGACCGACGGCACGTTCCAGTACTTCCACCTCCAGAAGTACGGGCACTTTGGCGCGGCGCACGCCGCCGTCATCGGCTCGCACCTGTTCAACGGCAACTGCATCTTCAATGTTGAGGATGGCGAGGCCATCACCCGAGGCATCAAAGCCTGCGGCGTTGCCGGTCCTCCCGGGAGAACCGGAGAGATCGTCTACTCGACCCACCAGGGCATCGGCGCCCTCGATCGCGAAAGCCCGTGCGCTGAAAAGGAGGAGGAACGCCGGGGCAAGAAGGTCAAGGTCCTGATCCCGAACCCGAAGTGGACGATAGAGGCTCCCGACTGCGGGGACATCTCGCTCATCCAGGCCGGCAAGACGGTCATCTCGGCCGGTCCTCGGAAGGTCACCGCGATTAACGTGGAGTCGAGAAGCGTCACGTGGACGACTCAGGTGGATGGCGAGCCCCGTGGTCTCGCCGTCGCGGACGGCCGACTCTACGTCAGCACGGATAGCGGCACGATCCACTGTTTCGACGGTCACCACTCGGGCAGGGCGAAGGTCATACGAGCAAAGTCGAAGCGGCCCTCGGATGACGAAGACCCGGTCTATGCCGCGGCGGCCGGGGAGATCATCAAGAGGACAGGCATTACCGAGGGCTTCTGTCTGGACCTCGGGTGCGGCAACGGCCAGCTCGCGTGCGAACTTGCCAGGCGGACGAAGCTGCAGATCCACGCGATCGACCCGGACGCCAGGAATGTCACGGCGGCCCGCGAGAAGCTCGACGCCGCGCGGTTGTACGGGGTTCGCGTGACCGTTCATCAGGGCGATCCGGCCGCAACGCCTTATCCAGACTACTTTGCGAACCTGATCGTATCGGGCCGATCGGTCACGCAGGGTGCGCAAAGCGTACCCGCAGCCGAGATGCTCCGCATGCAGCGTCCTTACGGGGGGGCGACCTGCATCGGCAAGCCCGGTTCGATGAAGGTGAACCTGCGCGGGCCGCTCGAAGGTACCGGCAAGTGGACGCACCAGTACTGCGACGCTAGCAATACCTGCTGTTCAGCCGATGCCATGGCGAAGGGCCCGCTGGAAATGCTCTGGTTCGACAGTCCCGACCTGCGTACGCCGAACCGCCACGGCCGCTCGCCCGCCCCGCTGTTTAAGGACGGTCGCCTGTTCGTCGAAGGTCTCGACGCCATCCGGGCGGTCGATGCGTACAACGGCCGCGTCCTCTGGGAATCCCGCGTACCGGGCATCGGCCGGCCTTACCACCAGGAGCACCTGATGGGCGTAGCCGGCACGAACAGCAACTTCTGCGTCGCCGCGGACAGCGTCTACGTCCGCACGGGGGGACGGTGCATACGCATCGACGCCGCAACGGGGAAACAACTGGCAGAATTCAAGGCGCCCAACCAGCCTGACGGCAAGCCCGGAACGTGGGGATACGTCGCGTGTGTGGACGGCGTGCTCTTCGGGACACTGGCCAACCGGGAACATGTTGTTCCCTACCGGTACGGCAAGGCTGACATGCAAGAGCAGTTCACCGAGTCCCTCGCCTTGTTCGCCATGGACGCGATGAGTCGCAAGTTCAAGTGGAGTTACGTGGCCGAGGAATCCATCCGGCACAACGCGATTGCCATCGGCGGCGGGCGCGTGTACCTCATCGACCGTGCTCTTGCCGTCGAGGTGGAACGCGGCAAGAAGCCCGCTGAGTCCCATCCGCACCCGACCGGTGAGCTCCTCGCCCTCGATGCGGAGACGGGAACGGTGGTGTGGCGAGAATCTGAAGACATCTACGGGACCATGCTGGCATTGAGCGAGCCACACGACGCGTTGCTGATGAGCTATCAGGCAACCCGTTTCCGGCTCAGTTCGGAGCTTGGCGGCCGATTCACCGTTTTCCGGGCCAGCAACGGCCATCGACTCTGGGATCGCGAGATCGACTACCGATCCCGGCCGGTTATCAATGATCGAACCGTTTATGCCGAGCCCGGCGCGTATGACCTTCTCACGGGCGATCCGCTGCGCCGCCTGAGTTCAACCGCCGATAACCAGGAACCCTGGCAATTCACGCGCAGCTACGGGTGCGGGATCATCTCCGGCTCGCGGAACCTGCTGCTGTTTCGATCCGCCACTCTCGGCTACGTTGACCTGCTGCGGAACGCCGGCACGGAGAACTTCGGCGGGATCAGGCCCGGGTGCTGGATCAACGCCCTGCCCGTGGGCGGGCTGGTCCTTCTGCCCGATACCACCAACGTGTGCACCTGCAGCTACCTGAACAAGGCGTCGATCGCACTGCAGCCGATGGAATAGGCATGTTCCGAATCTCGTCACAACGGGCGGTCATCCGGGTCTGCGCCTGTCTGATCCTTGCCGCATCCCATGCGGCGGCCTGCCCCATTCCGGTTTTCCGACATGCGCTCGAGTTCTGGCCAACCGAGCGGTACGAGATTGTCGTGCTGCACCGCGGCCCGCTCGCCCCGGCGGACGAAACCGTCGTGTCAACGCTGCAGCGGGCTGATTCGCATGAAGTGACGTCCGCCAATCTGAGAGTTCGCACCATTGATCTGGCCGCGGACCCGGACGAACCCTTGACGCAACCGCTGGAGACGCAGCCGGCACAGGAGTTGCCCTGGATGATCGTGCGCTATCCAGGCGCTGCGCAACCTCGCAGGCCCATCTGGTCCGGCCGGCTGCGCATGGCGGCGGCCCGGGCCCTGATCGATTCGCCCGTCCGCCGGGAGATCGCCCGCCGCACGCTCAGGGGAGAAACCGCGGTCTGGATTCTGCTCGAAAGCGGCGATCGCGAAAAGGACGACGCCGCGGCCGGACTCCTGCTGGCAACCCACAAAAAGATGCAGGAAGCACCCCAATTGCCTCTCCTGGAAGGTGACATCGGGCTCGAAGAACTCGGCTGGGACGCAGACCCCGAACCGGAAACCTCGTTCTCTCTGGTGCGGTTAACTAGATCGGATGCCGCCGAGCAGATGTTGATCAAGATGCTGCGTCACGCCGCGGGAGAGCACGAGGACCCCACCGGGCCCATGATGTTTCCGGTCTTCGGCCGGGGCCGGGTGTTGTGTACTTTGGCCGCCGGCGACATCAACGAAAAGAATATCGAAACCGTGTACGAGTTTCTCACCGGCCCGTGCTCCTGCTACGCCCTGCAGTGCAACCCCGGCATGGCTCTCCTGATGTCGGCGAACTGGGACAATCTGCTGGCCGACGGCGTGGTGATCGACGAGGTCCTCCCACCGCCGGTGGGTGGCTCACGTGTGGTCTCGTTGCCCGCTGCCTTTGGATCCGAGTCCGCTGCCGGATCGCCGGTTGCAACAGGCGAGGCGGCCCTGGCCGCTCAGGCCGCCCGAAGTGTCCCCGGGAATCTTTCGGAGGTGCTCGTCCGGCGCACGCTCATCGTATTCGTGCTGGCCGTCGTGTCCGTGGCGGTTGCCGCCCTCTTGCTCAAGCTCAGGAAGCTATGACGAAATGGTTCGATTCAATCACCCTCGTCTCGAGGGCCTGATAGCGGTTCTGCTTGCCGTGATTACGGTGACCGCCAGTTGTGGATGCCGTGCCGGGGAGAAGGGCCGAGCCTGGGTGCGCCATACGATCGACGACTCCTCCCGGGGGGCGGACGGGGTTCGACTGGCCGATGCGAACGGCGATGGATTGCTGGACATCGCCACCGGCTGGGAAGAAGGCGGGCAGGTCCGCGTCTATCTCAACCCGGGGGGCCGGCGGTCGGGGGACAAGTGGCCGGCGGTCACGGTCGGCGACGTCGGCTCACCTGAAGATGCGGTTCTGGCGGATCTGGATGGCGACGGCGCAATGGACGTGGTGAGCTGTTGCCAGGGCAGGGTCAAGAGCATGTATATCCACTGGGCCCCTGCCGACAGGACGAGATACCTGGTGCCGGAGGCGTGGGAAACACAGGTCCTGCCCGCGGCTGCGGGCGTGACCCGCTGGATGTTCTGTCTGCCGCTGCAGATTGACGGCATGAACGGGCTCGATCTGCTCGCAGGATCGAAGAAACCGAACGCCCGGATCGGATGGTTCGAGGCGCCGGCCGATCCTCGTCACCTTGCCGGCTGGAAGTGGCATCTCATCTGCGATGCCGGCTGGACCATGTCGCTGGTCGCCGCAGACATGGACGCCGACGGCGATCTGGACATGGTGGTCTCCGACCGCAAGGGACCGACGCGGGGATGCCGCTGGCTGGAGAACCCCGGTCCCGGCCCGGCGCAGCAGCGGCCGTGGAACGTGCACCTGATCGGGGCCGCCGATAAAGAAGTGATGTTTCTTGCCCTGGCCGATCTGGACCGGGACGGCCGCCTCGACGTGCTGGCCGCCACCCGGGGGCGGGAACTGATCTATCTGTGCCGCAAGAAGAACAAGCCGCCGACATGGGAAAGCCTCACCATCGGGCTCCCTCCCGGTGCCGGCACCGCGAAAAGCGTCCATGTCGCCGACGTCAACCTGGACGGCCGGCCCGACATTGTCTTCACCTGCGAGAAGGCCGAGGGTAAGTCCGGGGTCATGTGGATGTCCTACCGCCGGGCGGTCACCGACCGGGTGTGGGATGCCCATGACGTCAGCGGACCGGAGGGTGCCAAGTATGATCTCGTCAGGCTGCTCGACCTGGACGGTGATCAAGACCTGGACGTGATCACGTGCGAGGAGGGACGCAACCTGGGCGTTGTCTGGTATGAGAACCCGACGCGCTGATTGTGTGGCCGGCGGTGGCCGGTATAATCCGCGAACATGGCGAGGATGAAGGCCCAGGCCCGCCGGAAACAGTTGCTCGAATCCGCGGCCAGGTGCTTTGCCAAGTACGGATACCGGGGAACCACGACCGCCAGGATTGCCGCGGAAGCCGACGTCTCCGAGCCGACCATCTATCGGCACTTCAGGAACAAGCAGGACCTGTTCATCGCCCTGATCGATAGAGTGGGCCAGGACGTGTTCAAGAACTGGCAGGAAGCGGCACGCCAGGCCCGGACCCCGCTCGAGAAGCTCCAGGTCCTGATGTATCGCAACCCGGCCACGGCGGACCCCTGGACCGCCAGCGTGTACCAACTCCTCTTCCACGCCTCGACGGAGGTTTCCGAGCCGGCGATCCAGGAAGCGATCCGCGATCACTACGAGCGTTACGTTCGATCGCTGGCAACGGTCATGTCCGAAGCCCAGGCCGCCGGTCAGATCCGCAGGGACGTCCCCGCCGAATGGCTGGCCTGGCAGATCATTCACGCCGCAGTGGGGTTCGCGACCATCAGACCGTTGAACATCCCCAGTCATGCGAATCTGGAATTCGTGCAGGGGACGATCCACCTGTTGATCGAGCTGTTGACCCGCAACGTGAACCCGTGACACCCGGCCTGCGATCGCATATAATAGATGATGGTATGTCCGCGGGCACTGATATACCCTCACTCACGGATCCGGTCGGGGTGTTTCCCTTGCCGAACGCCGTTCTCTTTCCGGGGGCGACCCTGCCGCTCCAGGTCCATGAGGCACGATACCGGGCCATGGTCCGCGACGCCCTGACGGACGACGCGGTCATTGCCATTGCCCTGCTCCGTCCGGGTTTCGAACCCTACTACTACACCAACCTGGCGGAGATCCACCCCGTCGTTTGCGTGGGCAGGATCCGGGAGTACGTGCAGATCCCCGACGGCCGGTTATTAATAAACCTGCTCGGGTTGTGTAGGGCCCGAGTGCGGCAGGAGGACCCCAGCGGCGAGTATAGCAATGCGATGCTCGATCCGATGGTCCGGCCGGAAAGCGGGATCGAAGTGGACGGGGAATACGCAGCACGAGAAGCCTTCCGGATGACGCTCGGCTCTCCCGCTTTTGATGATACCGAGCAGATCGAGAGCATCCGCGCTCTGGCCAACGGCACCTCCCCGCTCGGCAGGATCGTGGACACGATCGCCTCGTACCTGCTGCCCACCGATGCGGTCGAGGTCAAGCAGCGGATGCTGGAGGAGATGAACGTCCTGCGACGAGCGGCAACGCTATCGAGCGAGCTTAGGACCCTGCACCAGATGCTCGAGATGCGTCAAGAGAGCCGAGGCAAATGGCCCCGCTTCGGGTCGATGAACTAGCGAGCCGGCTCGTCCCCGAGCCGGTTTCCCCATCTTGCGAGCCGGCTCGTCCCCGAGCCGGGTCATTACCCGGGCGCGGAATCGCCCGGCTCGCCACCCTGCGATCTCATCCGGCCGCCGTCTCCCGTTACTCTGGCGATCGCCCGGTTCGCCATGACCCCGATGATCCCTACGACAACAAGCAGGGTCACGATGCCCCCGACGAAGAACCACGTCTGGCTGGACTTGGAGAAGTCCAACTCGGATCCCGTTGCCCCGATGAGGACTGCCACCACCGTGCGCGGTGCAATGCCCAGGAGCGTGCCGAGCAGGTACGTGAGCGGTCGGACCCGGCACGCGGCCATCACGAGGTTGGTGATGGCGAACGGTGAGTTCGGCGGCACCCTCAGCAGAGTGACGATCAGCAGGGCCTTGGCGGTGCCGCTGCGGATCATGGTGTCGTAGACCGCCTTCCATTTCGGCTGTTCCTCGACGAGCTGGACGACGCGGTTGCCCGAAGCCCGCCGGGCGATGACGTAACCGATCGATGCAGCCCCCAGGATGCCGCCCAGGGCCGCTACCGTTCCCGTGGTCAGGCCGAACGCCCAACCGGCCAACACCGCCTGGGCGTAAGTAGGCAGCAGGGCCAGTCCCGCCAGCACCGCAAAGCCCAGCACATAGAGGAGGATGCCGGTTTCGCCGTGAGACTGCAGCCAGGGGCCCGACCACTTCAACGACCCCAGCAGCACAAACCCGCCAATCGCCGGAAAACTGGCCGCGATAACCGCCAGGGGCGCTACAGGTCCCAGCCGACGCAAGACCGTCTTGACGTCTCGCGGACCGCTGACGGGCGCGTAATCCCCGCCCGGCGCCTTGTCTGACCCGCGCGGATCACCGGCTTCCATAATTTCTCCTGGACTGCAGGCGCGATAACATCAGGAAACCCACGGCAAGACCGATCAGACAGAAGGGATCGATGATCCCGCAGCGGTTCGGAACCTTGAGTGATACGTCAACGGTGGCGCCGTCCACGTCGATCTGGCCGGTGCGGGTGCCGGCACAAAGCCAGGTTCGATCGACCGTGACCGTAACCGTGCATCTGTCGGAGGGCCCGGAACTCAAACCGCTGGCCGGGCTGACCGAGATCCAACTCTGGTTGGGGATTATGTCGAACGCCCAGTTGCCTAGTGTTGCATTGTAGGCCTGGAACGTGAGCGAGGTGCCATCGTCGGCGAAGTCCAGGTAGCCCGGCTCGCAGACTTTCTGGGGAGCGGGCGGCGTTCCGGCGGTGGTGAACTCCCAAACGGGCCCGGCGGAGGGTCCACACCCGGTGCGAGCGACTATCTGCCAGCAATAGGTGGTGCCGCTCAGCAGTCGCGAGGCGGTCCAGGTGGGCGAGATGCTTGTGCCCATGTACTGCAGGTCGTTGCACGGGCCGAGGTAAACGTCATACTCCAGCTCCGCCATCTGGTTCACGAAGGCGGTGGTGCGAGTGACAGCCTCCCCGCCGCAGGCGTCGTCCGGGCACCTTCGCGACACGAGGCAATCATCGGGCGGGGGCAGGGTGGCGAAGTCGTCCTCGCCGCGGACCAGGATCCCTTCGACGATCAAGGTGCTGGCACTGAAGACGGCCGATCCGGAATTGCCGCCGTAGGTGTCAAGGTTGGCGGTGAAGTAGGGATCGAGCGCGTTATCGCGGACGTTGGCGCCGCCGGCGTATTTCCTCGGGAGCCCGACCGGATGTCCGATGACCACGAGCGGCTCTTCATCGGACACCTTGCCAGTGGTGCGATAAACGAGGGGGGCGTGCCCGGTGACCTGGCGGTCCAGTCGGATCAGGCCCCAATCCGCGTCGGCCACTTCCCGGGCGATGATGTCCCGGCAGAAGTAGACGTCGGACGCTTCGATCGTCAGGACCGGCGTGTTGGCATCGCGCATCGTGAACCCGAACACAAAGGCGGTGTCGGCACATTCTCCCGCGTCCGTGATGCAGTGGCCGGCCGTGGCAATGATGTCGGCCCCGACCAGGAACCCGGAGCAGAAAGCCGGGTTGGGCTGATCGCGGAACGGCTCGCTCGGGCAGACATCGAGAGTGTCGCCGAAAGTGACCGACGCCAGTGAATACGTCCCGTCTCCGTTGTCGGTGAGGTCTCCGATGTCGATGAGGGCCACGGTCGAGTCACCGACCCGCAAAAGGTCGGGGTCGCTCACCTGATACTCGTCGAGTCGGTCGTCGTCTCCGTAGATCACCTTCGGCCTGGAGGCACCTTCGGCGACGAGGGCCCGGCGGCGGGCCGCGTTTGTCTCGGAGACTTCGTTCCATGACAGCACGGTATCCGCGGGGACATCAACCGCCCCGTCCGCCGGTTGGGGCGAAGTCGGGGCGTCGGCCAGGACACAGCAGTCAAAGTCGAATTCGAAGTCCAGGTTCCCCCCGCCAGGAGTGTCGTACTGCGTGACCTCGATCAGCAGCGGGACATCCGCCTCGACAACAAGGTCGCGTATCGCTGACTGGAGGTCGCAACTGTCGTCGTTGCAGGCGATCTCGGTCAGCTCACCGCAGGTCCCGGTGTAGACGGTCAGGACGGTGTCGTAGTCGCTGCCGCAGGTGCTGATGTCGGCCAGACCGTGGCGGGCGGGGGTGTAGGTGTACCAGACGCTGTTGGCGTTGGCGGCCAGCCCGTCGTACGTGCAGGATTGAAGCGGATCGCCAGCGTCTGTGGTCGCTTGCGTCGTATCCAGCAGCGGCGGGTCGAAGGGCACGGCCTCGATGACGACCGCATCGGGGCAATGGTCGTTGACCAGTTCTGCCCCGGGCGGGGCCCCGCCGCACTGGAAGTCGAGGTGCAACGCCAGGTTGCCGCCCCCGGGAGAACCGTAATCGGTGACCTCGATCAGCAGCGGGTCGCCCACCTCGACAACAAGGTCCCGTATCTCCGACTGAAGGGAGCAACTGTCGTCGTTGCAGGCGATCTCGGTCAAGTTGTCGCACGTCCCGGTGTAGACGGCGAGGACGGTGTCGTAGCTGCTGCCACATGTGCTGACCTCGAGCAAGCCGCGGCAGGAAGGGGTATAGGTGTACCAGACACTGTTCGAGTTGACATTGGACGTGCAGGACTGGAGCGGGTCGCCGGGATCGGTCGTCGCCTGGGTGGTGTCCAGTGCTGGCGGATCATAGGGCACGGAGGCGATCACCGTCGGGCTGGCGCACGGGTCGTTGGCCACGCCCGCAATCTCAAGTTCCGCGACCGTGATGTCGTACGAGCAGTCGGCCTGTCCGCCGCCCTGGTCGTCGCAACTGCCAATGAACCCGGGATAGGTCCGCGCCTTCACGTAATGGACGCCCGAGTAGGTGGCCGTCCAGACGAGGCGCGAGGCCCACGGTTCGTTGCCCCCGTCGTCGTCGGTGTCCAGGAAGGTGCAGGCATCGTCGTAGATCTCCAGGACGGTATCGGCGTTGCTGCCCCGGAGATTGGCAGTCTGAACGCACACGACCTGGTCCTGCTGAAGCGTCAGGCTCAGCCAGTCGACGTCGCCGTTGACGTGGATGGTATGGGTTTGCGTGGCGTCGAGGTCGATTGGGGTCGCGCTTGCCGGGAGGTTGTCCGGTTCATAAGGGTCGGCGTCCATTTTGCCGCCGGGGCCGGGCTCCTGTGTTTCCGGGCCCGGTTTGTGTGCGGCAGCAACCTGAAACGGGATGCAGACAGCGGCAAACAAGGTCAGCATCGACATGCCCCCCGCCACTGTCCGATGCTTGTGCGCCACGTAATAACCCTTCCCAGTCAGGTTCCGATTCGTCGCTTCCGCGGGCAGGTTAGGCTGCTTTCCCCCCGGCTTCAAGCGGGAGCCAGGCGTGGGCGGGCTACCGGGGGCATTTGATTTTACCCTGTGCGGCTTGGGGATTGTCCTTCAGGTAGGTCCGGTACAGTTCAAAGAAGGTCGGGGCATCGAGCAGCTCGATCTTTGCGTTCATGGTGCTGAGCTTCTGGTAGACGCGGACATACCAATCGGGCGCCTTGAGGATCGCGCGGAACCAGTGGAACGGGATCGTTCGGGCTGCGACGCGTTCGGCGATGATCGTGGCAGCCCGGTCCACGTCGTGGGGCAGGTCGTAGCTCGCCCGGATGACCGGCATGTTGCCGTGCAGCAGCGAAGGGGGGATCCGCTGAGGGACGATGCCGTTGGGGCTGAAGCGGGCATAGCAATCGAGGCCCGCCCGGTTGAGGCCCGGGGCGTACCCGTCGATGACGAAACCGGTGACGGTCAGGTCCCATCGTTGGTAGAAAGGCTGGCAATGGCGGGCCCACGCGTCGAGCCCACCGGGCAGGCCGGAGATACCCCGAGGCTCCTGGAGCATGCCGGGGTTGAGGTAGCCGGCCCCGTTGTCGGAGGTGGCGAAGTAGTCGTTCGCGGTCGCGGTTCGGCGCAGGTAGTCCAGGGCCATCGGCGCCCGGCGCTCGATAACGGGACTGATGCACCACATGAGGGGGATCCTGCCCCGGTCGGGATGGTCCCACAGCAGGGGCATCCATTGATAGACCCAGGCGGCGGAGTCGAAGTCGCCGACGTAGAAGATGATGAACTGGCGGTGATCGAAGTTTACCCGGCCGTCGGCGGTCAAGTACTTGCGGTCCGCGAGCTGCTGGCGGGTCACCCACCGCTGGGGATATTTGTCCTTCAGAGGGAAATGCATGTAGAAGGAAGCGTTGGCCATCGCAGCGTCGCCGATGGCGTCCGCGTCCAGAAAAGCGTTGTAGGCACTGGCGATCTTCACCAGCTCCCATTCGGTTGGCACGCCCTCGTGCTTGCCGCCCGCCTGGCCGTGGGTGGTGTACTTGTAGGCCCAGGGCGTGAAGCCGCCGATGTGGATCATCCGGTCCTTGCCGCCCTGCTCGTAGGCGCTGAGCAGCAGGGCCTTGAGGGTCGTCAAATCGGTTCCCGGTGACTGCCTCTTGTCATCAACCGGCACCTCGTCGTCCCAAACGTTCAGGTCGAAGAAGAAGGCGCGTCTGGCGACGAAGAAGTCGTGGTTGGTCAGGGTATGCTGGTTGGGGGCGGCGGCGGTGGGATTCTTCATCCACCAGGCGTCGATGTAGAACGCGCCGTATGTGGCGTCCACCTTCCCGGCGTCGATGTAGTGGTGCTTGAGCCAGAGGTAGGCGTCGCACTTGGCGCTGCCGGTGGAGGGGATGTCCGTGCCGGGGACGGTGCCCCGGCCGGTGAACATGGGAGAACCGTCTTCGTTGAGCAGGCGGCGGACGACGCGGATTCGCGGGCCAGTGGTGACGAGCATGTTGTACAGACTGCCGGGTGAGCGGTCGTAACGGATCGCGATGAGGTCCTCGGCCCCGGCGATGGTCGAGGCGAGGTTGCTGGTAGCGGGCACGCTTGGATCGTAGACGACGGCCCCCTTGATGAACCTGCGGTATTTGTGCACGAGGGCCAGGATGTTGGGAATACTCTGCCTTCGGCGCCGGGCCAGCCATTGACCACGCTCAGACATCCGGTCCAGCCAATAGTCGTCTACGCTGATGCCGCGGGCGCTCACGAACCGCACATAGAGGTTGGGCCCGTCGCGGTTGACGTTGCCCTGGAGGGTGGCGACGGCGTGGGCGTGGTCCCATGCATCGGCGACCTGCCGGGGATCGTTCGGGTCGTACCTGAGGGCGTAGGTCAGATCGAACACCCCGACGCGTGGCGCGGCGGCGCAGGCCATCAAACTCATTGTGATTGGGAGCGTGGTAAGCATGGTTTATACGTCCATTTGATTTGTTGACTGGCGATTGTCAAGCAGGTGGCCAGGTTGGCTTCGTTTTGTCTTCGATGAGCACTGAACCGATCGCGATCCCAAGGGCCCGAACTGCGGTAATCAGCTACGCAGACAGGATTTACGAGCGAGAAGGTGAGCAGGTGGAAGAACAGGAGCGTGAGAACGTGTCAAAGTGAGAACGTGGAAAAGGGGGAAGGTGGGGAAGACGCGAAGGGGCAAGCTGGTACCCCTGGCTTTTCGTGCTCGTGTGCTTTTGCGGCAAGCTGATCGCCTTTTCGCGTTTGCGTCACTGGCATTCTCCCTCTGTTCCCCGGCCCCTTTCTCCCTCTGCTCCCCAGCCCCTTTCTCCCTCTGTTCCCCGGTCCCTTTCTCGCTCTGTCGGTCTCTCCCTCTCTCCGTCCCATCCGTACGGCGCGAGATGCGGTGGGGTGCATGACACTTTGGGCGGCTTGTTGGAAGGCGCCGCCCCCAGGTGTTT
>CAZOIA010000060.1:0-27123 GCA_964579675.1 uncultured Planctomycetales bacterium
ATGTCTTTGGACCACCGGACGACAAGCTGGAGCGTCGCATGCTCGCCGCGGGCCACGTCGGCGGTGGCCTGGCCGACGTCCGTGGGAACCGCGTCCCGGAAGACCTTCACCAGAGGATCGACGGCCCAGATCTCAAGCCCGGGCGGCGGAGGCCCGCCACTATGCTGAGCCGGAGGTGTCCTGCTCTTAATGTTTACTTCACATATGGCGATATCAGAACTCCCCCCCATGGAGTCGCTAACCGCATACGCAAGCTGGTACGTCCCTGGTTCATCAAAAATGCAGACGGCCTTTTCACCGTCAGCACTACATTGTGAGGGTATAATGAGCCAGACAGTCGTTAGTGAGTTGCCGTTTGGAGAGTAACCTTGGCCTTCGATCTCCATTTGTACGCCGACATGACCTGAGATGTTGATAGACGAGGCGACTGGAGGAAGTGAATAGGCGACAGAGGCTTCCCGTACTTCATGATTATTGAAGGTCTCCCTTCTCTCTTTCCAGGTGAGATTGCTATGTAGCGCCACCGCCAATACAACAGCGCCGAAGGCCATGAAAACGATTCCAGGCACTGGAGTCTTGACAAAGAAGCTTATGATGGGCGTCTTCACCTCAGTGAGAGTCTCAGTCTTCTCGCCCGACTGTTTGTTTGATTTCTGGAGAGCATCCGCCGCTGCCGCAGCCCTTCCTTGTTTGGCCAACTTGTATCCAAGAATCGCAAAGCAGATTCCACCCGCTACTATGATAAGGCGCTCGATCCCTCGCCAGACAATGGGGTCCGCCATGCAACCCAAGGCCATGATATATCCTTTCTGTCATCAGATAATGACCGCTGGCAGAAAACCACGCACACTCCATCTTAATAAACCTTCCCTCCATACACAAGAGATATGGACACGACGGCTGAGGTCCTCGCCGCCCAGCTCCGCGAGCCCACCGGCACCCATTTCCTCGACTCCGGCGGTGTCATGCAGCCCGACGGCACCTTCAGGGTGTGGTCTACGTGGATGATGACGGCCGGGGGTATTGCCCGGAGTGCGGGAGCGTGCTGGGGATGCGGGGGCAAGGGTCAGCATGGGGCCGAGGAACCCGACGAAGTCCTAGCCACGTTGGTGACAGGCGCCCGCCAGAGCGGTGAGAATCTCCCACGTTCCCTTGCCACGCTCGGTGTTGCTGCAGGAGAGCTTGGCCCCTTCAGACTAGCTGCGTCCCCCCGTTTCTATCCCGGTTTCGTACGCATGGTCGCACGGAGAAAGCCCACCTGACCGCCGGGCAATTATCCCGTTGTTGCCAGTTCGATCGTAACTGCTGAGGTCTCAGGAGGTTACGGTGTGCAGGCTGAAGGCGAGCCTAAGAGGGAGCACTCACTCGCCGCGGTAGCGAAGGATCGAGAATGCACCCGCCCCATTGCGTCGCGGAGAATGTGCTTGCATACGCGGTGGTCGTTGCTGTAGAGTGAAGGTTCTGGGCGGGGATGATCGCTAGCCCCCGCGCAACCGACACGTAAGGGGTGGAGAGAGATAGCTCTCCCTGCACGAATTCAGGTGGCCTGTCTGTTCGGAGGTCCGGGTTCTGTTCCGACCAGCCGGCCGTGACGGGAGTTGAATGGGTTCTGTTACGAGGGAGGACGCAAAGATGGAGAAACACTCGACAATGGTCGCACTGACCGCAATTATCCTGACCTGCGTTTCCGGTGCGAAGGCGTTAGACATCGAGACGGTCACTGTGGGTAATCCGGGCAATGGGCCCAGCAGCAGTTTTTTCGGCTACGGCGCCGTGGACTACACGTACAACATTGGCAAGTACGAGGTGACGGCGGGGCAGTACACCGGGTTCCTCAACGCCGTGGCCACTACGGACACCTACGGACTCTACAGCACGGACATGTCCTATGGTTATGACGGCACGGGTTGCAGAATCCAGCGCAGCGGCTCGCCGGGCAGCTACAGCTACTCGGTCGCCTCCGACTTCGCGAACCGGCCGGTGAACTACGTTTCGTGGGGCGACGCCGCCCGTTTCGCCAACTGGCTGACGAACGGCCAGTTGACGGGGGCCCAGGACCTGACGACCACCGAGGACGGTCTGTACTACCTCAACGGGGCGACTTCGCGCGAGGCCCTGATGGCCGTCACCCGCAAGACGGGCTGGGGTTACATCCTCCCCACGCTGGACGAGTGGTACAAGGCCGCCTGTCACAAGAACGATGGGGCGACGGACCACTACTTCGCCTATCCGACCAGCAGCGACAGCATCCCCGGGCGTGACATGACCGAGGCCACGAACCCCGGCAACAATGCCAACTACTACGACGCCTTCACCACCGGCTATCTGATCGGCAGCCCCTACTACCGGACGGAGATCGGCGAGTTCGAGCTCTCCGACAGCCCCTACGGGACATTTGACCAGGCCGGTAACGTCTCGGAATGGGGGGAGACGGCAGACGCGTACCTGCATCGCTTCGCGCCAAGCGGGGCGTTCTATCAACCCTGGCACGCCTTGGTCAGCGGGCATGAGTTCCAGGAGCCACAGTACGACGACTACTTCGGCATCGGGTTCCGCGTCGCGATGGTTCCCGAGCCGGCGACGGTGATCCTGCTGGCCCTGGGCGGGTTGTTCCTGGCCCGCCGCCGACGGTAGCAGGTGGAAAGCCGAAACAACTCATGGGCCGCCCCGTCGTCGCCGGGAGCGACGTTCAGCAACTCGGTGACGAGGTTGTTCAAGACCTTGCCGCTGCGGATTTCCGTCATGCCCGGCCCGGCCAACAAGGGGTGCCGCCTGGGGGCAAATCACTGCCCCGAGCAGCAAGGCGAGGAAACGATCATGCCGCCTGTGTCGTCTCATCAAATCACCTTCCTGTCAGCCGCCCGGCATGTGGCGTCGCCATCGTACATGTGATCGCTCTTGGCCGCGTCGGTCACACGCCGTTGGCCGCCCACGAAGAGAACATTCACAAAGCCTGGGCGATTCGCTTGGTGTTGAAGAGGTTGGTGTAGTTCACGTTGTCGGTGGTGGAAGTCCCGCCGAACGTGCCGCAGCCCAGCGTGAGGGATGGAATCAGCCCGTTCGCCAGGCCGATACAGCCCTGAGAGCCCGGGCAGTTGACCAGCGTGCGGCTGACCGGCATCTCGAGGCCGAATCGTTTCGCCAGGTCCGGGTCCCGGGTATGGATGATGGCAGTGTGACCGCACCCTTCCCTGGCCAGGATCTCCCTGCAAAGGGTGAAGCCCTCCGCCTGGCCATTGACCGTGAACAGTGGGAGTATCGGTGCGAGCTTCTCCAAGCCGTATGGTCCACGCAACATGTCCCGTTCCACGGGTACGACGATCAAACGGATCGCGCCGTCCCGCCGGATGCCGGCCTTCTGGAGGATGTTCCGGGCTGATTGTCCGATCATCTCCCGTCGCAGGTGGCCGGTCTGCGGATCGAACACGCGCGTGGTGAAAGGGCTGATTTCGTCGGCCGCGAGCACGGCAGCGCCATGCGTCTTCAGGGCCGCGATAAAGGCCTCACGCACCGAGGCGTCAACGACCAGATTGTTCTCAGACCCGCAGATGACCCCGTTGTCAAAGCTCTTGCTGTCGATCACGATCTGTGCCGCAGACTCCGGGTCGGCATCACTGCAGATCCAGGTGGGGGCGTTGCCCGGTCCCACTCCGATAGCAGGGGTACCCGAGCTATAGGCGGCCTTCACCATGCTGGGCCCTCCCGTAGCCAGGATGAACGATACGTCCTTGTGCATCATGAACATCGACGTCGTTCTTCGACCCACTCGATCTCGAATCCACTGAACCAGGTCCACCGGCGCCCCGTGCCGGCGGAGGACGCCCCGGATGATCTCTCCGGCCTGGTTCCCGACTCCCAGAGCGTTGCGATGGCAACTCAGGATCAGCGAGTTACGGGTTTTCAGGCAGATGAGCGTCTTGAAAACCAGCGTGGGGACGGGGTTGGTGAGTGGAATGAGGCCCAAGACCACTCCCATCGGGCTGGCGATTTCGGTCACCTGGGCCTGCTCGTCGGTCCTCAGCACCCCCGAAGCCGGCTGGTTCGCCAGCATCTTGTATACATCCAGGCTCGCGAAGCGAATCTTCAATACCTTGTCGGCGGCGACGCCCAGGCCGGTTTCTTCCACACTGGCCTGGGCCAGGTCTTCGGCCCGCTGGGCAATGGCGTCGGCCACGTCTCTGAGCAAAGCGTCCACCCGGTCCTCCGGCCAGTCCTCGAACGCCTTCTGTGCAGCGACCGCCCTGGCCACCATCTCGTCTACCGCGGGAGGAACCTTGTCGCTGGAAATGTAGGCCGCTACTCGTTCGTTCATTGTCCGTATCTTGTGGGTGAGGTCCCGGGCAAAGTCGGTCAGGATGGCCGATCCGATCCTGGGATGTCGCTCACAGAGGGCGTTGAAATCTGACGTAGCAAGCCAGCGGGCCGTCACATCCGTGTGGGCGTAGGCGCTGGCCGAGCGAGGCTCCTCATCGATCAGGCTGAACTCTCCCAGCAACATGCCGGGTTCGAGATACCCGAGAACGGCATCCGAATCGGTTTCCGGGATGTCGATTTCGAGCCGGATCCTGCCCTTGTCGATCAGGTAGCATCCGTGTCCGGGACTTCCCTGTTTGACAATGCGGGCGCCCTTGGGGAAATGTACGGTCTCGAGGTACTCCTGGACGATGGCAAGTTCATCGGGCTGCAAAGACCTCAGCAATGGCATCTGCCTCTCCTTTCCACGGTTCCTTCATTACATGGCCGACGCGTAGACCTCAATGACGTCGTCCCGGTTGAAACGACGCGGGTTGGTCAGGCCGCAGGCATCCTTCTGGGCGTTTTCGGCCATGGTGGGGAGGTCTTCCTTCCTCACCCCCAGTTCCTTCAAGCCTCGGGGGATCCCCACATCCCGGGACAGGGTGCTGATGGCTTGAAGCGCTTCTTCGGCCGCGGCCCGCGTTGACAGACCGTCCACCACTTCGCCCATCGCCTCGGCCACGTCCACAAAGCGGTCCACCTTCGCAATCAGGTTGAACCGCTCGACGTGGGGCAACAGGATGGCATTGCACACACCATGAGGCAGGTCATAGAACCCGCCCAACTGGTGAGCCATGGCATGAACGTAGCCCAGACTGGCGTTGTTGAACGCCATACCGGCAAGGTACTCGGCATAGGCCATGTTGTCTCGGGCGGACAGGTCGCTGCCGTTCGCCACGGCGGCCCGAAGATTCTGAGAGATCAGGGCAATGGCTTTGAGCGCGCAGGCGTCGGTGACGGGGGTTGCGATCGTAGAGACGTACGCTTCCACGGCATGGGTCAAAGCATCCATGCCGGTGGCGGCTGTCAACGGAGAAGGCATCCCTGCCATCAGCAACGGGTCATTGATCGCTACGTCGGGTGTCACCCGCCAGTCAACGATGGCCATCTTCACCTTGCGCCTGGTGTCCGTGATGATGCAGAATCGCGTCATTTCACTCGCGGTTCCGGCCGTGGTATTCACCGCGATGAAGGGGGGCATGGGCCTGGATGACTTGTCGATCCCCTCGTAATCCTGGATCTTCCCGCCATTGGCAGCCAGAATCCCGATGCCCTTGCCGCAATCATGAGGGCTGCCGCCACCCAGCGAAATGACCATGTCGCACTTGTTGCTCTTGAATACCTCCAAGCCATCGCGGACGTTGCCATCCGTGGGATTGGGCACCGTTTCATCGAAGACCACGGCGCTGATTCCCGTGTCCTTCCTGATCAGATCAACGATCGTCTCGGTGAGCCCCGCCGCGGTGATGCCCTTGTCCGTCACGATAAGCGGCCTGTTGGCTCCCAGAATCCTGATCCGGCTGCCCAGTTCCTTGTGTGCCCCAATACCCATCAGGGTCACGGTGGGAATGTAGAAACCATACACCTGTTCCATAACGGCCATGACAGTCTCCCGAGTCTTGTCAGTCGGCAACTGTTTCTAATCGCCAGCGCCTGCTTCTGTCGGATTTAGCGTTAGAAGAGAAAACCAGACGGAACACGAGTGACAGTCACCTGTTGCTTTCTCCTTCGACAGCGCCCGGCGTCCTTGGGCTCCCCGGGACCGACGGGCGGGTAAAGAGCAACAGTGACATGTCGCGGGTATTCTAACCGGCCGGCACACACCGGGGCAAGAGGGCGGATGGGCCAGCCGACCCACAAAGGACCGCTCCCTGACGGTCGCGGCTTGTTGAGACACCCGTACCCGCCGGCCACGTACCCTTGCGGAAAAGGAGGGACACCTGCCGCCCTGCCCGACATTCCCGTTGCGGCAATTCACAATGGCCGGTAGGTTGGCAGGTAAAGGGACTTCCCGTCCCGACCGGTGGGTTGCCTGGAGATTTACCATGCATGCAATGCTCTGGCTCATCCGGCTTGTGACGGCGATGGTAATCGGCGGGACTCCGCGGCCCGGCGACACGATGCCCGCGGATATCCATGCAAACATCCACCACGTGGCGAAGGGTCTGCGCGAGGCGATGCGGCAGGGCGACGTGGAAGCCGTCCGGCGCAAGGCCCAAGAGCTGCGTGAAGCGCTCGATGACTGGGCCGGCGTGCCCGAACGCAGGCCGCGCTTCCGGGCCCCGCCGGACGCCAAGACGCAGCTCAGCGACCAGCAGATCGCGGCCTTGTGGGACCGCGCGTGGCAAGACGCCGAGGCAGAGTACGGCGGCGAGGGCAGATGGGGCCTGCCCGGAGGCGATCATCCCGAAGTCAGACACTCGCTGCTGCGGCGGACGGCCTATGTTGTGATGGGCGGGCTGGCTGCGTTGAAGCATGGAACGGGTGACCGTGGTCTGGTCCGCCGGCGGGTGAAGGACGGGCTCGCGTATCTGCGCTCGGTGCAAAGACCCGACGGGGTCTTCCCGTTCCCCGACGCCAGGAATTGGAGCAAGAGTTTTCGCTGGCTCCTGGATGCGCACTACGACGTGTATCCTGAGAGCTTTGTCGATGGCTGGGTCGTCAAGGACACCGACGAGGGCGGGCTTCAGGGCGGTCTTCAATTCGACAACGGTGTGTGCGCGGTCACGATGATCACGGCGTTCGAGCAACTGAGGGATCGGCGGTGCCGGGAGTCGGCCCGTCGCGCGTGCGAATGGGCGGTGGCCCAGCCCGTGGTCCTGAACTGGAATTACAACGCTTTCAGCGTGTGGGCGCTGGCCCGTTACATGCGCGTCACCGGCGATCAGGAGTTCCTCGCCCCGGCCATCCAGAAGCTGCGTCTGGGCGTGCTGCCGGGCCAACTGCCGGGCGGCCGGTGGATGGACCCGCACAATGCCCGGACCGTTTATCACGCAATCATCCTGCGCGCGATGACTGAGCTGTACGCCGTCTTGCCGAAAGACGAACCGATCCGAGCCCGGCTCCGCGACGCGATCCAGCGGGCCGAACGCGTCCTCGTCGATGAGATCTGCACGCGCGGCGCGACCGACGCGGACCATTCACTCTCCGCGCTGTGCGCGGTCGAGCGGGTGTTCGGTCCCGAACCTCGAAGGTCCGACGCGATTCGCACCATCGTCAATGCGATGTACCGGCAGATCGTTGAGCCTCGCGTCAAGTGCCTGCACGATGTGACGCTTTTCGCGGTCCGGCAGGTGCTGGAGCGGGCCGGACGGACGGCCTCGACGCAGCCGGCCAGGCAGTAAGGACCTGGTACCTCACGACGCGCGCGTAGTATCATCCGATTGCAGGAGAAGAACGTGCCGATCAAATGTGAACTCGTATCCACGGATCTGGTGCGGCGAAACGGGCAACGGCTCGTATTGCTGAGAATCGACAACGACGCGAGGTCACGATCGGTTGTCGTGGGCTGGCGCATTGGCGGGCACGCCGAATCCATGCGATTGACCGTTCCGCACGGACCAAGCACGCACTGGATAAGCTTTCCCGCCGTCGCCGCTGCCGGCTCAATCCGTCTGGAGATCGACGGTCAGGTTCTCCGGGTGCGCATCCGGGCGTCGCGAACGTGGACCATTCATCTGGTGAATCACACCCATACGGACATCGGCTATACAGACTATCAGCCGAGTATCCGCCGCGATTTCTATCGGTTTCTGCTGGAGGCGATGGCCCTGGTCGAACAGACGAAGACTTTCCCTGAGCCGGCCCGCTTCCGCTGGTCAATAGAAACCAGCTATCATCTGCGGAACTTCTGCCGGTTCGCATCCCGCCCGCAATTACGCGAACTCATCGGCCATCTCCGCCGCGGCACTATCGACGTCGCGGCCAACTTCCTTCAGATGACCGATCTGCCCAATACGGATCAGGTGATCCGGTCGTTTCATTTCATAAGGGATTTCGCCCGGCGGTATCGCATCCCGCTGGGGGCCGCCATGGCCTGCGACATAAACGGCCTGCCGTGGGTGTATCCGGCTGCGTTGCACGATCTGGGCGTCTGCAACCTGGCCATGGCGATCAACGACGACTCGGCGCGGTGCCCGCTGAAGCGACCTACGCCCCTGTGGTGGGAATCGCCGGACGGCAAGCGCGTCCTGGTCTGGCACGGCGAACAGTATCACCTGGGGAACCACTTCGGCATCGAACGAGGCGTGGAAGACTGCATGGCCGGCGTGGCGGAGTATCTTTCTCACCTGGCCGCGCAGGGCTACCCCTATAACCACGTGCTGCTCCAGGTATCCGGGACCTATGCGGACAACTCACCGCCGGCCGTCGGCCCCTGCCTGACCGCACGCGATTGGAATCGACGCTTTGCCAACCCGGCAATGCGACTGGACACGATGAGTCGGTGGTTCGCGCAGGTCCGCCGGATGCTGTCGGATGACGTGCCCGTATACCGCGGCCACTGGCCGGACTACTGGGCTCACGGCCTGGGCAGCGCCGCCGACGAGATCCGGTATGCCCGCGAGACCCAGCACCTGCTCAGTGCTGCGGGCGTCGCCGCGACCTACGTTTCCGCCACGGATCGATCGTGGGAGTTCCCGGCCGCAACGCTCGAACGCGCCTATAACGAAGCCGAGCTCGCCAACGAGCACACCTGGGGCGCCTATTGCAGTGTCTCGGAACCTGAGCGGGACTGGTCGAAGATCCAGTGGCAATACAAGCGAGACCCATTCTACCGGGCCCGCATGGATTCGGAGCTGGCGCTCAGCGCGGCGCTGGAACGGATCGGGCGGGCGGCGCTTCGGGGTTTGCCGGGTGTCGTCGTGTACAATCCGCTGGCCTGGACCAGGAGCGGGGTGGTCGAGCTGGACAGCGTGTATCGCCCCCTGCCCGGCTACGTGGTCGAGCGGCTTGTGGACGCCCGGACGCGTCGCACCGTGCCCTACTGGCGCAAGTACCAGTACGGGACGCTGCTCGAGTTGCGAATCCCGATCAGGGACGTGCCCGCGACGGGGTATTCGGTCCTGCCGGTGGTCAAGCGCGCCGCCCCGAAGCTCCTGGAATGGGCCTCGGCCAACGCCCCGCCGAACGTGATGGAGAACCGGTACTACCGCATCCGGGTAGCGGCCCGGACCGGCCAGCTCCAGAGCATCTACGACAAACGACTGCGGCTCGAACTCGTCGGGAACAACAAGGCATTTCCTTTCGGGCGGATCATCCAGGAACAGCTTCCCGGGCCCGAGGCGAGAGGCTGGGTCAACCGCAGGGATCGCAAGGCACTGTTCAACGCCCGGGCATTCAGAAGGTCTGCGGCGACGGCGAAGACCCTCAGGCGGGCCGGGTTGCCCGGCTGCTTCCAGGAGATCACGTTCAGCGGGGCGTGCCGCGGATTGACCCGCCTGACGACGACAATCCGGCTGCACGAGCGGGAGAAACGGATTGATCTGATCTGGCGCCTGGCGCTCGATGACCACCCCGATCCGCAGGCCGCCTATGTGCCGTTCTCCTTTGCCGGAAGCCGGCCGAGAATCTGGCTCGAAGTCCCCGGGGCTGCGATGCAGCCCGGGGTCGATCAGATCCCCACGACCTGCTGCGACTTCTACACGGTGCAAAACTTCGTCCGCATCGAGGCCGGTCGGGCCGCAATGACCCTCGTGCCGCGTGACACGCCCCTGGTCCAATCGAATGAAATCTCGACCTTTCACTTTCGCCGGAAGCTGCCGCGGTTCAACGGTACGGTCGTCGCCTGGCTGTTCAACAACTACTGGCATACGAACTTCCCGACCCGCCAGCCGGGTGAGCACCTCTTTCGATTCAGTATCACCAGCGGGCCGGCGCGGTTGCACGGCATGGCCGACAGTTATCGGTTCGCCTACCACGTCGCCAATCCGTTGCGGGCCCGATTCCTGCCTGAGTCCCATTCGCATCGCCGGGACCGATCGAAGCGCCGCGCGGCGAGCGGTTCGTTCGTGGCGATCGAGCCGGAGAACGTGCTCCTGTTGAGCAGCGCTCCGGCCACCGGCGGCCGCGGGTACGTACTGCGACTGCAGGAGACGGCGGGCCAACGCACCCGCGCCGTGCTCCGATTCGCCGAGCTGAAGCCGCGGCAGGCGTCGGTCACCGACCTGTATGAGGGCAACCCGCGACCGGCCGCCACAAGGGGCCGGACCGTCCGGGTCGTCCTGGCCCCGCGGGAGTTGGCCACGGTGAAGCTGGTTTTCTGAAAGGCGCGGGGAGGAACTCGGATCGCAGGAGAACAGCGGTGACTCTCTGCGGAACGCCCCCTCACGATGACGCCTATCCCGCCAATCCTGCGGCGTAGCCGTTTCGTCCAACTAGATGCGATTGCCCGGGGACCACAGCCGAAGCGGACGCAGGGGCTGGTTCGGTGGATGACCGTAAGGCCAACGCATCACCGGAACTCCGACAACGCGGTGATGATGCGATGAAGGGCGACGGCGATCCGGGGCCCGGCGCTGAGCCACTCCCGACCTCCCACGCGCCGCACTCGTTGCTCGCGAATCGCCCGCAACGATCCCACCCCGGACCAGCTCCGGTAGAGATCGGCCCACTGGGTCTCGGATGGCGCCTCGCCGAACGTCAGGATGACGTCCACCTCGAGCGTGAGCAGCTTCTCGAGCGGGAGCTCCCCATGGGACGCCGTCAATGCCCCGGCGGCTGCGTTCGCGTGCCCGGCCAGCCCGAGGAGGCTGTCCAGAAACGACCCGGGGCCGGCCACCCAGACCGGCTTCGGCGGCACCGGCAGCTCGCCAAGAGCCACCAGCACCTTCTGTCGCGGAACATTCAACGCCCCCGCCGCCTCCTGGAGCGACTGGACGTCGGCCCGGATGGACGCCACCAGTGCCCCCGCGGTCTTCGGCCGGTCGCACAGCCCCCCGATCCGCTCGATGGCCGTGTACACCTCGCCCAGCGTGTTGTGCGGCACCGCCTCTTGTCGAAGCTTCAACTCCCGCAGGCGATCGATCACCAGCCCGCTGTTACTCGTGGTGAGCACGAGGTCCGGCGTGAGCGATTTGATCTGCTCAAAGCTGGTGTCCATCAGCGCCCCGACCACCGCGACCGCTTCCACCCCCGGCGGATGCAGGCAGAACTGGGTTCGCCCGACGAGCCGGTCTCGCATCCCCAGGGCGCAGACGATCTCGGTCACGCTCGGGGCCAGTGAGATGATCCGCTTCGGTCCGTGATCAACCTCGTCCGGCGACACCCAGGGATCAGCGACGTAATCCTGAGGCACCGGAATCGACGCGGCCGGGCCCGTCGCCCTTTCGCCTCCGGCGCGCGACTCGTTCGTTCGGGCGAGGTGGCTGCGGATCCGAAGTCCCACTGCCGCCGCGAACACCAGTAGAACAGTCACAGCAAGCCAACGGGATCGCTTCATCTTGGTCTGTCGTTCCTCGACGGCTCCAAGCCGCCGCTTGCGACTTCGCACCTGTTTGCACCTTACCCGATCATGACCAGACGTAAAGTCTTTATTTGCAGGAGGTTATAACCTGCACGCAGGCGCCGGAGGCCCTGGCCAGCCGCCGGACCGGACCGCAAGGCACGCTGAGACCCGCCGATATATGTACAGCCAGCCCTCGCCTGACTATACTCTATGGCTCGTGTGACGGTGACCGGCCGTATCCTCCTGGTTGATCGCGAGTTCGGAAAGGATAATCCTTAGTATGATCAAGGTGAAGGCCCGAGGCAATGAGTCGCTGGATCAGATGCTCCGCCGTTTCAAGAAGATGTGCGAGAAGGAGGGCCTGACCAAGGAAATCAAGCGAACGAGCTACTACGAGAAGCCCAGCGAACGGAGGCGCCGGCGCCTGCGCAAAGCGATCAAGCGTGAGCAGAGGAACAACGCGGTGGGACCCCCCTTGAGAAGGAGGTAGCGGGCTGGCGCGGAGGCGGTGGGCCGTCTGCCGCCGTTTGCCTGGCTGCTCCGCTGAGCAAGCACCCGGCTGATACGGCTGGGAGGCAAGGCGAAAACTACGACGTGTTGGGGGGGGCATGGTCGCGGGAGATACCTGAAGCCTGATAGACGGGTGCAAACACCCCATTCCAGTGTCGGTCGTCCCGATGGCGCGGGGTCGACAGGCTTTGGATAACCGACAGGAAAAGGCCGATAAGAAGGATTACCGCTACTGGCACAGTCACAGTAGCGGTCGTGATTCCCTTGGCCGGCGGGGTTCGAGGCCCTGGGAGCTGTCGGTATCCACGGCCAATGGTATCGAGCAATCGCTTCACGATCCTATGGGCATGGTCCCTGAGGAGAAACCACGGCATGAGAATCTCGAGTACAAAGCCCTGGACAACCTGGGTAATGTGGGCATCGGCGCTGGGCGCGCTGTTGCTGGTGGCGACCCCGGTGTTGGCCCAGGAAGTTGAATCGGTCACCCGGCCGACGGGTGGCATTGGCGGCATTCCCGTCTGGTGGTTCATCGCCCCGATTGGGGCCATTGTCGCCCTCGTCTTCGCCCGCAAGTTCTACCGGGAGGTTAAGGCCTCCAACGAAGGCGATCCCGAGATGATCGAGATCGCCGACCACGTGACCAAAGGGGCGATGGCCTACCTGAAACGCCAGTACTCCGTAGTGACCGTCGTGTTCATCGTGCTGGCGTGCATCCTGGGATTCATGGCGTTCAAGCTGAAGGTCCAGAACGGGATCGTGCCGTTCGCGTTCCTGACCGGCGGGTTTTTCAGCGGTCTGTGCGGCTTCCTGGGCATGAAGACAGCCACCATGGCGAGCAACCGGACGGCCGCCGGCGCTCGGGAGAGCCTCAACAGCGGCCTTCAGGTGGCGTTTCGAGCCGGTGCCGTCATGGGCCTGGTCGTGGTCGGCTTTGCCCTGATCGATATCACCGGGTGGTTTTTGATTCTGTACAGCTTCACCGAGCTGCACCTGTCCACGATCACCGTCATCATGCTGACGTTCGGCATGGGTGCCTCGACGCAGGCGCTGTTCGCCCGGGTCGGGGGCGGGATCTACACCAAGGCCGCTGACGTCGGGGCGGACCTGGTCGGGAAGGTCGAGGCGGGGATTCCGGAGGACGACCCGCGAAACCCTGCCACCATCGCCGACAACGTGGGCGACAACGTCGGCGACGTGGCGGGCATGGGGGCCGACCTGTACGAGTCCTATTGCGGGTCTATCCTGGCCACGTCGGCACTGGGCGTGGCCGCGGCGGCCGCTCTGTTCGGCTCGGAGATCAGCGAGGACGGCGCCAAGGCCGCGATCCGGTTCCTCGCCACGCCCATGGTCCTGGCCGGCGTCGGGATCGGGCTGTCCATTCTGGGAATCTACCTGGTCAAGAGCGAAGAGAAGGCCACCATGGCCGTGCTGATGAAGGCCCTCAACAAGGGCATCTGGGGCAGCAGCGCCATGATTGCCGTCGCCGCCGGGCTCGTTTGCTGGCTGCTCCTGGGTGGTATCGAGGGTGTGTGCTGGTACGGCGTCTGGGGCAGCATTCTCAGCGGGCTCATCGGCGGGCTGATCATAGGCTACTCAACTGAGTACTACACCAGCTACGACTACAAGCCCACCCGGGGGATCAGTGCCCAGGCCATCACCGGGCCGGCGACCCTGATCATCAGCGGTATCGCCGAGGGCATGAAGAGCACCTGGGCGGCGCTGGGGACGATTATCCTGGCCATTTTGCTCTCGTTCACCTTCGCCGGCGGTGGTCATGAGTTCATGCTGGGCCTGTATGGCGTGGGTATTGCCGCGGTGGGCATGCTCGCCACGCTCGGCATTACGCTCGCCACCGACGCCTACGGTCCGATCGCCGACAACGCCGGCGGCAACGCCGAGATGACCGGCCAGCAGCCGCACGTCCGTGAGCGCACCGATGCCCTCGACGCGCTCGGCAACACCACGGCGGCAACCGGCAAGGGTTTTGCGATCGGGTCGGCGGCCCTCACGGCCCTGGCACTGTTGGCCGCCTACCTCGAGGAGGTTCGCTTCGGACAGCTCTACGAGGCCCGCGATAAGGTGGTGGCGGCTTTCGAGCAGCCCACTCCTGATCAGGCGGTCTACCTGGGATTCGGCAAGTTCGGCACCTGGAAGGAAGGCGACGGCAAGAAGACTGAGCACTTCGGCGGGTTCATGGCCCTGGGGCTCACTCGCGACATGGAGAGGGAACTCGGGCTTCGGGCCGGCAAGAAAGTCAGGCTGGGGCCCGAGGGCAACGCCGAGAACGCCTATGTGCGGGAGACCCCGTTCAAGCCCCGCGAGGGTGAGCCGACCAACCTCCACCTGGTCCCGTCAAAGCGGGCGTCGCTGGACCAGTTCATGAGCTTCTACAACGTCACGCTCATGAACCCCAAGGTCCTGTGCGGGTTGTTCTCGGGCGTACTGCTGGCGTTTCTGTTCTGCTCGCTCACCATGAAAGCGGTGGGCCGGGCCGCCAACGCGATGATCGTCGAGTGCCGGCGGCAGTTCGAAAAGATCCGCCAGTTCCTCCGCAATGAGGGCAAGGATGAGGCCTTCGCCCAGAACCCCGACAACTGGCCCAAGAGGGTCACCGTGGACAATCATCAGTACCCGGACTACGCCAACTGCGTCGCCATCTCGACCGCCGGCGCTCAAAAGGAAATGATCTTCCCGTCGCTGATGGCGATCACGATGCCGGTGGTTGTCGGGCTGGTATTCGGCGTTCCCGGCGTGATGGGCCTGCTGGCCGGCGGTCTTACCAGCGGGTTCGCGTTGGCGATCTTCATGGCCAACGCCGGGGGGGCCTGGGACAACGCCAAGAAGCTGATCGAGAAGTTCGGCAAGATCACCGCCCGCCAGATCGTCGACGACCAGGCCGTCCAGCAGACCCTGCCGCCCAGCATCCGGCAAGAGCTGATCACCCGGGCTGAACGGGCGGTGAGGGCCGGCAAGCCGGATACGCTCATCTACGGCAAGGGCTCGGAAGACCACAAGGCCGGCGTGGTCGGCGACACCGTGGGCGATCCGTTCAAGGACACTTCCGGGCCGAGCCTGAACATCCTGATCAAGCTGATGAGCATGGTCTCGGTCGTCTTCGCGGGCCTGATCGTCAGGTTCGCCCCGCACATCAGTGCGGCACTCGGCCTGGGTTAGACAAGCGTCCGCTTCTGTTCACGTTCGCTTGAATTGCCGTTCGAGGTCACGGAGGGTCAGGCGAAGTGAGGTCGGGCGGCCGTGGGGGCAACTGCTCGACCGCTCGACGCGGTGGCGCTGGACCATCAGGGCCCGGATCTCCGGCGGCGAGAGGGGATCGCCAGCTTTGACCGCCGCCTTGCAGGCCATCATGCTGAGCAGGTCGTTGGTCAACATCTCCGTTGACGCGGGGGCCGACCGCACGGCAAATCGATCCAGCAGGTCGCGAAGGAATTCGAGCACTCGCTCGGGCTTGAGCAGCGTCGGGGCGGCATGGACAGCCAGCGTGCTGGGCCCATAGGGTGTCAGCTCGAACCCGAGCTGCTTGAGCACCTCGGCATGCGTGTCGATAACCGCGACCTGATCGGGTGAGATGTCGATCGTTTCGGGGATCAGCATCCGCTGGGATTCGAGCGGCCCCCGCGAGAACTGCTCGGCGACCTGTTCGAATAGGATACGCTCGTGCAACGCATGTTGATCGACGATGATCAATCCGTCCGCGGTCTCGGCGATCAGGTAGGAGCGGTGGACCTGGATAACATTGTCGCAGGCCAGAGGCTCCGCGTGGGCGTTTGGCTCATCGCCGGCCGGCGTGGGAACCAGATCCCGCGGTTCAAGAGGCACGGGTGCGGGCGGCTGGGGCGGGGACGCCTGGCCTGACGTGCCTGCCGGAACGCCGCCGCCGGGGAAGCCGGCTCGCGGGCTGCCGGGCGTCGGCTTGGAGCGTTTGAAGAAATCGGCGATCGACTCGCGGATCTGCCGGCGCCGGCGCTCGGCCAGATCCGTGTCCGAGGCCGGGCCGGTGCCTCCCGGAACCGCGGAATCGCAGGAACCGTCGCGCGTCGGGGCGAAACCGGCCCCCGCGGAGCTACGGACCTTCTCATCAGGCCGCTCACGGCCCTTGGTCCTGCCTCGGGAATCGCTGCCGGGAGTCTGAAGCTCCGGCGTGAGGTCCGCGTTGAGGAACCGATCGCGCAGGGCCGACAGGACCTGCGAGTACAGAGCATTCGAGTCTCGCCAGCGCACCTCGACCTTGGTCGGATGGACGTTGACGTCCACCGCGGCCGGATCAATCTCCAGGGAAACGAAGACGACCGGGTAACGATGGCCCTCGATCAGCCCGCGATAGGCCTCGCGAACCGCGTGGGTAACAAAGCGATCACGGATGTATCGCCCGTTGAGGAAGACGTATTGCCACTTGCCGCTGGATCGGCTTTCGGCGGGGGGAGCGGCGTAGCCGTGGATTTTCAGTCCCCGTTCGTCGCGTGACACCTCGAGCAGGGCATCGGCGAGGTCCCGGCCGTAGAAGTCGGCGATCCGCGAACGCATGCCCTCGGCCGGGCGCAGGTGATGCACGACCCGATCGTTGTGCGTGAGGCGGAACTCGACCCGCGGATGGACCAGGGCGATGCGGGCAAGCTGCTCTGTGACGTGTCCCAATTCGGTCTGGGCGGTCCGGAGGAACTTCTGCCGGGCCGGCACGTTGAAGAACAGCTCACGCACCTCGACCGTGGTTCCCGGGGGTCCACTGGCAACCGTCACCGATCCCATCCGGTCGGCGACTACCCGCACCTCGCACGCTTCATCCGACGAGGCTTGCCGCGAGACGATCCGCAACTGCGAGATGGCGCTGATGCTCGCCAATGCCTCGCCGCGGAACCCCATCGTACGGATGCCGAACAGGTCCTCCTCACGGCGGATCTTGCTCGTCGCGTGCGACTGAACGCACAGGGCAAGGTCGTCGCTATCCATCCCGGGCCCGTCATCGACGACGCGAATGAGCCGGCGTCCGCCCTGCTCGAGGGCAATCTCGATCCGCCCGGCGCCGGCGTCGATGCTGTTCTCCACCAGCTCCTTCACCACGCTTGCGGGCCGCTCTACCACCTCACCGGCGGCAATCTTGTTCACTAGCAGATCGGGTAGCAGTTGAATCTCAGGCACGGCGGCACCGGTTCGCGCGCGGTCGGAGGACGAAACCGGGGTCGAGTATAGTCCCCCGGAAATACGGGTCAAACCGATCGGCCGGTCCGAGCCTCGTCAATCGGCTGCGGCGACCGGAGCGAGTACCTGCTGGGCCGCGCCCCTGGCTTCGCCCGACGTGCGCAGAAGTCGAGCCATCATCGAGGCCGCCCGGAGCTACCAGATGCACGGTTTCAAACTTCGGGAATGTGCAGGTCCCCGGGCCCGATCGCAATGGGCATCCCCGCACGTATGGACTCCAGCAGCTTCAGCGCGATTCGCGTGACGATCATCGCGTCAGCAGCATCGCAGGGGTTCTCGCCGCGGCCCTCGACACAATCAAGGAAACGGTCCAGGTGGGCGGCATGGCCCTTGTTCGGCGAAATGAACTTTGGCCGGGCACCCGTTCTGCGGGCCTCCTCGACAGCGGCGGTCACCGCGCGGTGAAAACCCTCGATGCCCCGATCCTCGCAGCTTCCGGTCTTGTCCATGAACGGATAGGTCCTGCGGAACGGCTCATCAACCAGGCCGCGCTGCCGGAGTTCCACATGGTGGTCAACCACGAGCGTGACGTGGTTGGCCGAGATCTCAAACAGCTCCTTGGGCGAGTCGAAGTGACCGGCAAGCGTATGCTGAATCGTCGCCAGCGAACCGTCCTGGAACCGAATGATCAAGGTGAAATTCCCTCTGGCCGAACCCTCGGCGAAGACACTCGTCGGCGGCGAGGGGTTGAACCACAAGGCGACGTCGATGAAGTGAACCATCTCTGCGAAAAGGATTCCCTGCGGGTCGGAGAAGATCCAATCCTTCCAGCTCCTGCAATCGTCGTTCACCCGGATCAGCATCTGGATCTGCCGCTCCTCAGGCACGGGCTCTCGCCGTCCCCCGCCGCTGCGGTCCACCGATGGCAGCCAGCCGACGTTTCCCCGGATCACCTTGTCGAGCAACCGTTTCAGGTCCCGGATGGCCGGGCTCGAACGCCGGTTGTGGCCCACGCACACGGGGAGGCCCGTCTGCCGAACGGCGCGGACGATTTCCAGCATCTCCGCCTCCGAGTCGGCAAGAGGTTTCTCGACGTACACCGGCTTGCCGGCTGCGAGCGCGGGTACGATCAGTTCACCGCGAAGACCCGTGTGCGTAGCCAGCACGATCAGGTCAATGCTCGGATCGTCGATAAGCTCATGCCAATCGACGACGGCCCGCACGGCTCCGAACCGCCGGCGGCACTCCTCGGCCGCTTCCGGGTCAACGTCACAAGCTGCCACCAACTCCGCTCTAGGGTTGGCGAGGATGTTCGGTAAATGCCAGCCGCGGGCGAAAGACCCGCAACCCACGACCGCTATCCGGTGGACTCTTTCCATCCGCGCTCCCCTTGAACCGGGTAAGTGGTCGTATGTACCCACTCGTTTCTCCCTGCCCGGTCTTTCGGTGGGAGACCATGCTTTCGCCACCGACATGCCGCCGGTATCATCGTATCGATCGTACGGGTATGAATCTCGCAAGGCAACCTTTTGTCGATCGTCTCGGAGAACCAGACCATGAAACGTGGGCGCATCGCGTGTATAGCCGTTGTCATTGCCCTCGCCGCTGCCGTCACCCGCGCACAATGGAAGCCCATCGCCCCCGGCATCGATTATCAGGAGTCCCGTCTCGACGGTCCCACGATGGTCTACGTGGCCCGGGCCGACCGCGCAAAGAAGAACTGGCTGATCGACACTTGCATCGGCCAGGGCACGCTGAAGAGCGGGCGCGAGACGGTCAGCCAACTGGCGGCACGCGCGGACGGCTCCGTCAACTTCCGCGGCGAGCGGTACGACGTCAAGGTGGCCGTCAATGGCGACTACTTCAGCTTCAAGACGGGCCAATCCGCCAGTGGACAGATCACTTCAGGCTGGTTCGCCAAGCGCTTCCTTGACTACTCGGGAGGCAGCGGGTTCGTCTGGCGATCGGATCGGCGGGCTTTTCTCGGGGGCAACGTGAGAAACGGCAAGCAGCGGCAGCGCGTGGTTTTCGCGGATTCAGCCGACATGAGGATCTCGAACCTCAACACGGCACGCGGGCCCGGCGAGCTCGTCCTCTACACGCCCCACTATGCGGACACGACCGGCACCGGCCGCGATGGCGTTGAGGTCCTGGTTCGCGTGTCTCGGCCCGTGGGCGTGACGCCGAAAGCCGATCCGGTGAGAGGCAAGATCGTGGAGGTGCGGAAACAGGCAGGCTCCACGCCGCTGCCATTCGACCACGTCGTGCTCTCGGGAAACGGCCGCGCCTCGCACACGTTGCTCGAACATGCAAAGGTCGGCCAGGAGCTGCGCATCGAGCTGGGAGTTAAGGACTACGGCTCCGAGGTGGTGCCTCCCGGGGACTGGCGCCAGGCCTACGCGAGTCTCGGTGGGCATTTCTACTGCGTCACCGCCGGTAAGGTGCCCGCGGATCGGTGGGAGCGCAAGGGCAAGCCCGGCGCAGTCGATCGGCACCCGCGAACGGCGGTCGCCATGAATGATCACTACGTCTACTTGGTCGTCGTAGACGGCCGGTCCGACAAGAGCATAGGGATGACCATCACCGAGCTGGGCCGTTTCTGTCTGGAACACCTGTCGGCAACCGAGGCGATCGCCCAGGACGGTGGAGGATCCTCCACGATGTGGGTGGAGGGTAAGGTGATGAACGTCCCCTCCGACCGCGGGAAGGAACGGCCCGTTGCCAACGGCTACATCCTGGCGATCGTTCACGGGCCGGAGAAGTCAACGTCCTTCTCGGCCGGACAGGGCTTCCGAACGAGGGGCGACACGGAATTGAGGCTGGGGCCGGGGACGAATTACGCCGTCGCGGGACGTGTCTCCGCCGGGCAAGCGGGTCTGATCGTTGCGCATCGACTCAACGGTATCCGGGCCAAGAAGGCCAACTGGTGGAAGTGCCGGTTGAACGACCTGGCGGGTTGGATGCCCGAGAAGAAGCTGGCGGCATTGCAGGCCGGCGGGAGGTGAACCGGCTGGGCCATCGGCCATCAGGCCCCGATTCGAACCAGGACGCACACGAGAGCGATCAGGGTCGCGACCAGCCCCCACGCGAGGAAGAACCCACTCAGTCCGCGGGGCGTCGGACGTTGGATCTCAAAGTCGTGATGGTCGATGAGCTTGCGTTGCGGACCGGGGGAGGCACC
This sequence comes from uncultured Planctomycetales bacterium, assembly GCA_964579675.1. Taxonomy (GTDB): domain Bacteria; phylum Planctomycetota; class Phycisphaerae; order UBA1845; family PWPN01; genus CAZOIA01. The sequence continues at coordinate 20,586 of CAZOIA010000060.1, forward strand.
CCTGGGAAGGGTAAGCGGGGCCTCGATCACTTCGCCCGGCTGAACCGGCGTCCGCAGTACACTGTAGAAGCGGTCGAGTTGCTCCGCGTCGGGGGCACGGGTCAGCAGGCTGACCACGACCATAACGATCGCCCCGGCCGCCAGGTACAGCACCATCTGTCGAGGCAGGTGCAACTCGTCGGCGTGCTGCGTGAAGAGCAGAAAGCCGGCATGCACGCGTGCCCAGTCAACGAACCAATCCTGCGACGTCACGTAAACCACGGCGAAAGTGGTAAGGGTGGAGCACCAGACCGCCGCCGCCGTGGCCCGCCGCCAGAAGAGCCCGGCCCAGAATGCGATGCCCATCATGGCGGGCACCTTCCAGAGCAGTTCGAGCCCCTGGATGACGTTCTCGAGGGCGTAGGCGATGAGGACGCCTCCGGCCACGGTCAGGACCGCGGCCACCCGTCCCACGCCGACGTAGTGCCGCTGCGATTCATGCGGGGCGATGAAGGGCCGGTAGATGTTCTGGGTGAACAGGGCCGAGCACGTGATCATGAAGGCATCACAGGAGCTCATGATCGAGGCGAGAAGGGCGGCGATAAATATCCCGATCAGGCCCGGCATCATCTGAGGCAGGAGGTCGTGGGCGATGAGGCCGAAGCATTGATCGCTCTCCTTGGTCAGGCCCGGGTAGGCGGCGATGGCGTACATGCCGAGCAGCGTCCAGGCGATGGTGCAGACCCGCTTGATCATGCTGCCGTAGACGCTGCCGATCTGTGATTCACGTTCCGTCTTGACGGCACCGGAGATGGGCATGACATGGGGCTGGGTGACGATGCCGATCAGAGCATTGATCACGATCATCGCGATGTAGAAGTAGCCGATCTCCCCGGGAGACGCGAGGCTCCAGATCTTCTCCGGATCGGGGACGTGGCCGGCGGGGTCGGCCCCCTGCATCGCGTGAATCGTCCTGGCGACGCCTTCGTGCAACCCACTGAACCCGCCGATCCGGTAAAGGGCGAACGGAAGCAGGACGAAGGAGAACACGATGGTCAGCAGGCCCTGCACGAAATCAGTCACGATGGCGGCGGCAAGCCCGCCCACCACGCCATAGGCCACAAACATGATCGTCATCCACACGATTGCCCATCCTTCGCTGACCTGCCCCCCGGTGACTGCCCGGATCACCGCCCCCGAGCCCTTGAGCATCACACCGATGGCGACCATCATGTTGCCGATGCCGACGAGGACGTAGAGCGTGGCCACTCCGCGACTGTAACGCGCCTCGAAGTAATCGCCGGTGGTGATGGCGCGACATCGCCGGAGGATCGGTGCGATCCACCAGTTGAACGGTGTTACGAACAGATAGAGCCATTGATACCAGATGCCCGACATGCCTGAGGTGTACGTCTTGGCTACCACGCTGACCGCCTGATCGGAGTGCGTGCCCGCGCCGAACACGCTGAAGATCCCCAGCAGCTTGCCGAAACGACGCCCGCCAACGAAGTAGTCGGTCGAGTTCTTGATCGTCTTGCCCATCCAGACCCCGAGGGCCGTTATGCCCAGCAGATAGACGGCCAGAGTGATGAGGTCGACGATCTCGAGTCCGAACATCGTTTGACTCCAGGCCTTAGACGCCCATCTCCTCGCGAAGCTTCGTGAGGGCCTCGATGAACTCGTCTGGAATACGCCCGTGCCGGTCAGGGGGCACGTTGAGGAGGTAGTTGACGCCTGCTTCCCGGCACGCCCGGAACTGCTTCACGAGGTCCGCGAGCGGTCGCGGCTCGTCGCCCTCGACGTGGAACCAGTCCTTTCTGATCGGGGCAATCGAATCGCACACTTCCCCGGGAAGGTAGTACGCGCGCCCTTCGATCACGCGCCACTTCTCGTGGGCGATTCCGCTGCGCGCCCCCTCCTCCATGGCGATCAGATCGGACGGCCAGGCATAATCGATGTCGTAGGTCTCACCGGAAGGCGTGCCGTTGTTCATCATGATGACGACCTCCGGCTGAAGACGGGCCATGTGCTCGTAGCAGAACGTGCGGTAGCCCCGGCCGAGCGCGTCGGGATGATCGATCCACATCTCCAGGACATCGCCGAACTCCGTCAGCAGCTCCGTTAGCTGCGCGGTCTGAAAGGACTGATAATGCGACGTCGTATAGGGCATTCGTTCGTCGTCGTCAGCGCGGGCACAGCTCGCGCCGCCGAAGCGAGGGCGCCGGGCCGCCAGTGCCAGGTAGGCCTCCCTGCCGGCGAAGTCGCTGCGCGTTCGGCTGCCATAGCGGTGGTGGTTGTCGTACGAGCTGTAGTACAGCCCCGGCAGCACGCCTCTGCGCTGACACGCTTTGACGAACTCAGCCACCACGTTCGTCGTGTTGGCGCTGTTGGCCACCGTGTAGCCCGTGTGCCGGCTCGGCCAGAGGCAGAATCCGGCAATGTGCTTGGCGGTGAGGACTGCGTACTTCATACCCGCGTCCCGGGCCACGCACATCCACTGATCCACGTCCAGATGATCCGGGACATAAGCGGTCGCCGGATCGCTGCCGTCGGGTTTGAAGAATACCTTCCCGTCGAGTTCCACGAACGTGCTCATCCCGAAGTGAATGAACATGCCGTACCCCAGCCCCTCCCAACGCTGAAGTTGTTCAAGCGTCAATCGCTGATGCCCGCGCTCGTCGGCCGTCATCACTGCAATCTCCCATATCCTTGAATGAACGAGCAGACCCCGCGAGGGGCGGTTATTCCTGCCGCTCGATGAGACGGATCGGACCGACGAACACGATGGTATGGTTGACGGTCAACATCCGGCGGTCCACGACCCGCAGGCGTAACGTCAACGTCGCCACGTCTTCGGGAATGACCGGCAGATCGACCATGAACCACTCGCCGTTCTCCCGGGGCAACCCGACGTCTGCCTCCCACACCAGCTTGTCGTCCCAGAGCAACTCCACGAAACGATAGCCAGCCCACCGGGCGGTCGTGTGCTGGGCGCCGATGGCGTCCTTGTTGGCATGGTTGATGAACAGCAGGAGGGCGAGCCGGTCCCGTCGACCGGACACCGGCAAGACCAGCTCGAGCTCGCTGAACTCGCCGGCCATCGACTGGCTCTTGCGGCGGGCCGCGAACACCGCCGCTTCCAAATCGCCCCCGTGGTAGAGACCACCGATCCAGTTGCCCCACGCGAATTCCCGTTCCGTCGGCAGCACGGTGGCCAGCACTCGGTTGCTGGTTTGCCATCGGCCGCTGCCCCAGTCGAGGGGCGGCTCTCGCAGCGGGGCGAGCATGGCTGACGGCACGGCCACGTAGTAACTGTAATCCGAGACGCGGCGTGCCAGTTCTTCCCGGCGTTCGGCAACCAGGTTCTGCCAGCCCTGCGCGTCCAGGCCGGCCCGCTCCCTCCACCAGGACACGTATTCATCAACCCGGCCCAGCTCACCGGTCGCCTTGGCCACCTCGGCGACCTCATCGAGCAGCCGATTCCGTACCGCCGCGACCCGTTCATTGGCCCGCGCCAAATCGCCGTCGTAGATCGCCGTCAGTACGTTGCGCTGGTGGGGTTCCCACCAGTACTCGGGGTACGGCAGTCGGGCCCCCGTCTCAATCGTCTGCAATTCAGCCTCCATCCGGTCGAGGTAGAACGTTCCCAATTGCTCCGGGTCGAGCATTGTTGCCCCGGGGGATTTCTTTTTGAGATCGCCCAGCAGGTCGCGCATCTTCCGGACCTGTGCGAGCACCTTTTGCCGATCCTCCACCTTGATCAGACGGACAGGACAACAGGGCTGCCACCTGCTCCCGCGCGTCGAGTAGCGCAAGAGCGATTTCGTTTGGACCAGCGTGTCGTCGAAGGCCGTGGCCGTCGCGACCTGGCCTGGTCCGAAGACGATGTCGTAGATCCTGCTCCGCGTCGAAGGCCAGTCGTGCTGCCCGGGCGACCAGCCCCACCACCCGATGACCGGGATGATGTAGTGCGGTCCCCATGCGTTTCCGCCCCAGGGCATGACCGCGTCCACGTATCGACCGCCGTCGGCCAGCATGTCGTAGCTCGGGGCGTGCCAGCCGACCGCCATCGAGGGGGGTTCGATGTACCGGTGAGGCGTGTGCAGCCGCGGCCAGTTGTGCCACCACGCCGGCTTGCAATCCAACCCGATCGACCGGGCCTGGGCCAGGTGGCGCGCCGACGGCCATCGGGTCCAGAACCAACTCGCCTTCTCCATGCCGGGGATGGCCATGATGCGCTCGTTGAACTCGGTGACAATATCCTGGTACGAGCCCTTCGGCGGGCAGATGGCAACGCGGTTCCCTGTGATCCCGTGCTGCCGGCCGAGTTCCAGAACGTCGGTGACGATCAGCTCCGGCGATTCGCCGGGTCCCTTGTCGTCAAAGGAAACCCACAGGCCGTCTACGCCGAGAGAGATGAACTCCTTGAACGTACGCATGGCTGCCGCGTACTCATGCCGGGGCACGCCGCAGTTCACCGTGCCATAGACGATCAACCCGCGGCGACGGGCTTCCTCGATGACCCTGGAAAGGTTGGCCTTGTCCAGCTCAGCTCCGGGTTCGAAGGCATAGGTGTCGTTGCGCAGGTCGATGAAGTTGATCCGCGACTCCATATAGCAGTCCAGATCGCCGGCGCGGAGGTAGTTCATGAAATGCGTCTGCGGGCGGCCACGCCAGGGCACGCTCGGCCAGTCCCGCACTGACGCCCGCGTCCACGCCAGCCCGCCCTGGCTTCGGGTCAGCATCTGGAACAACGTATCCTGGCCGTAGATCACGCCGCGGGCGTTGCTCCCGCCGACGATGATGACGTTCTGATCGCCAATCGCCAGCGGCTCGATGACGTAGCCGTCGTGACCCGGTGACGTCTCGTTGAGATTGATGCCCTTTTCCCGGCAGAGGCGATCAAGCCAGCGGTTCGATGTCCGCTGGCCGAGCAGGATGATCGGATTGTACTTGTGGGAACCCTCATTCTCGGACACGATCGCCCACTGTCGGCAGAACCTTCTGGCAACGTGCCTCTCCAGCATGTCCGCCGCGTAACGTTCCGGCGGTTGAGCGCCGTCTCCGATGACGATGGCGGCGTTTTCCAGCGACAACGGCGCGGTCTGCGACCACCGCACTTCCTTCGGCGGCGGGACAAGACGCAGAACGTCCGTCTTGGATAATCCGGTGTCGGCGGCCCCCAGGAAGGCTGCGCCGACAAGAATCAGACGCGGACCGGAGCAAGGGTACGTCACAATTGTCTCCTCCTCAGCAGGAACATCAAACCGTTCTTCTATTCGCAGCGCAGATGACGATCCAGCCAGCCAAACGCTTCCTCCTGCATCTCTACGTTAAATACGTGCCCGACGGGCCAGATCTTCGTGACCAGTCTGTCACCCGCATCCTGACTTTCCCACACCCGGCGCATCCGCGCATAGGCGTCCTCGACGCCCGCAACGGGGAAGAGGCCGTCCTTCTCACCGTTATAGAACAGCATGGGCTTCGGACATGCAATCGCCGCCACGTCCGGATAGTCCAGGAAGTTGCGAAGATCGGGAACCAGCATCGAATAGGCTGAATGCCCCTTCGTCTGGTTGTTGTTCGGCGACATCAGTGCTTCGGTGGTGCCCAGCCAGCACACGGCGACGCCGGCGGCCACCCGATCCGTGGCGGCAGCCAGCATCCACGTGCGATGGGAGCCCATGGAAAGTCCGATCGCGCCGATGCGCCGGGGATCGACCTCCGGCAGCGATGCGACGAACTCTGCACTGCGCACGTCGTCCCAGGTGATGATCCCGACCCAGGTCATGCCCATCTGCAACAGGTTCGATGCCAGCGCCTGCTGCATGTTGTAGTCCACGCCTTCCTTCCGGCCGCGGTCGCCCCAGAACAACGCGTCCATACTGAACACCACGTATCCACGCCTGGCGAGCTCGTCGCCGACGAAACGACTGCCGTAAGATCGCTCCACCCACTTGTTTGAGAAATCCAGAATCTCCCGGCGTTCATCGAACGGCCGAATCATTTTCTCCTTGCCGATCAGGAACCCCGCACCGTGGTCATGCAGCGCGATGATTGCCGGGAACGGCCCGGGGCCCTTCGGAACAAGCAGATAGGCGGGAATCCGGCAATCGGCGGAAACGCTGAAAACGATCTTGCGGGCCTCGTAGCTGCCCCGATCCTCGCGGGCGATCACGACCGGGGCGAAATCGGCGCGAGGCGGCGGCACCAGGAGACATTCAAGCAGTTTCTCTCGTGCCCGCATGCGCCATTCGGAGAAGTCGATCCCGCCGGCCGGATCGTAGCCCAGCGGGAAGGTGAGCCGTTCAATCAGGGCGTCACGGAACGTCGGCAGTTTCTTCTCCAGCCCGTAACGAAGGTACTCCTTGCCGGGTTCGGGGGCAAGGCGGTTCACGTCACTCTTGGCCATGCGGTCCAGCACCGTCCTCAGCGCAGGGTTGGCATTGAATAGCCGCTCAGCGGGGCGGTGGGCCAGGTAGAAGTCCAGAACCTCCGAGAAATACACCACGCCCTCCGGGGCTGAGCCGCCCAACGAGATCGCTCCTTCCGTGTAGTC
>CAZOIA010000061.1:0-27046 GCA_964579675.1 uncultured Planctomycetales bacterium
TTCACGTCCGGTTCTGGGAGAGCGCGGGGGTGCAACTCCCCCGCGCCACTCACCTCCCACCTCCGACTACCACGACCCGCCGGTCACCCAGTGTGTGTGCGGCGAGATTTACGGGAATCCACTCGTTCCACACGAGCACGAGTATCTGACCGCGCCGGACGGCCAGTACTTCGCGGGACTCACCTACGTGTTTGACACCGCACCCTACCCCACTGGAGACCACGTCTATTACCGTCAGGCGATTGACGTCCGAAACTGGGGCGCCGGCGCGGATAGAACGAATTATGAGTTCGAGATCTGGTCTCAGATCGCCCACAGCTACGACTGGGACAGAGGGGGCCAGGCAAAGCAACAGTACATCATCTGGTGGAACGACGACGGGCTCATGCCCCCCGATCTTACCGTGGAGGCGTTCGACCACCATTTCAAGATCGGACACTGGGACACGATGGCCTTCTGCAAGGGCATGACGCACAACTTCGAGAGTTGGCGCAAGCTCACACTTACCGGCAGCATCCCGGACAACCCGCAGGTGGTGGTGCTCGAGATCAGACTCAGGGAGGAATGGAATCCGAGCACCTCCCACAATTGCTTTGACGGGGTTGTCTTCTCGGTGGAGTCGGCTACGGGGAGTTCCATCGCCCCCTTTGCGGGGGATATACCGAACAGCGACTTCGAGGAGCCGGACTTCAACACCGTCTATTGCGGGCCCGGTCATCCGCACCCCTCGGGATGGGATCTTCTTCGCAGATTCAAGTGCGATCCCAATGGTCACAACGGACCGATCGAGGGCTACACCAACGGTGTGACCACACCGACTGACCCGCACGGTATCACAACTCCATCCGGCACCCACTTCTGGGGCCGCGTGGACCAGTCGCCCTATACCGGAGAATGGGATTTGCAGGGCTATTGGGGGCATGTCATCCCGGTGCGCAACTGGTCACCCTGCGCCACCGGCATAAGGTACAAGCTGCACTACCTGTCCAAGATGTGGGACTCGAATGATTCAGGCTTTCAGGAGCTTCAGTTGTGTTGGGATAATCCCGAGGCGGAACACTCCATCCTGGATCCCCCGGCCAACGACGCCGAGATGCTGCAGTCAAACTGGTTCCCCTGGATCGAGGTTTTCAATTTGAACGACCGGAGCACCCCCGGTGCCTCGGAATTCTCAGGGTTCGACGATCTGGAACAGATCGGAGAGTTCTCGCCGACCGACCTCGACGGCAACCCGTATGCCCCCGAATACGTGCTCCTGCGCCACAACACCTATGTCTTTGCCGGGTACAGTCACGACTGCCCCTTCAAATGGATGTACGACAAGGTGGATTTCTACGTCGAGGCGATCATCCCGACCGACATCAGGATCCTCACCGACTCGCCGTTGCCGGACGGCGACTGCGAAGAGTTCTACAGCGTGCAACTCATCGGCTGCTATGTTGAGCCGCTGACGTTCAGTTTCGTCTCCGGACATCTGCCTCCCGGCCTCGGCCTTTCCCCGGGCGGGCTCATCTCCGGTCAGCCCACCTCCCCGGGAACCTTCTCGTTCATCGTGCAACTCGAGGACGGAACCCAGGCCACCACTACGAAGGAGTTCGAGATCACCGCGGGCGGGAACTGCTGCGGCGAGATCGCGGCCGATTTCGACGGGGACGGTGACGTTGACCACGAGGACTTTGGCTTCCTCCAGATGTGCATGACCGGCGCCGGGGGCGGGGTGCCTCTGCCGCCTGATAGCCCTGACTGCTCCTGTGCTGATCTTGACCGTGACGGGCTGGACGTCGATCAGATGGACCTCGGCGAGTTCGAGTACTGTGCCAGCGGGCCGGGGATCGCGGCGGACCCCGGCTGCGACGATCAGGCCTGCTGCTTTGAGGACGGGAGTTGCCTGGACATGCACCGGACTGACTGCACCCGCCAGGGCGGAAACGCTCAGGGGCTCGCCACGGACTGCGATACGACCGACTGTCCGTGGATCGGGGCGTGCTGCCTGCCCGGCGGAACTTGCCAGGAGGACATGTGGTCGGACGAGTGCACAGCCCAGGGCGGGGCTCCCCGAGGACCGGGATCAAACTGCGAGGAGCCCTGCATGGAAGCGTGTTGCTATAACTCTAACGGTTACTGCATTGACCTTCCGCCGGCCGACTGCAACCCGGTCTATGCGACCTCGCAAGGACCGGGGACGGAGTGCTTGCCGAACCACGTTTGTCCGAACCCGTGGCCGCCCTGATCCGGCCGTTGCGGTGTCCACGGTCGGCCCGTTTCGCCTCGCAGGGCCGTCCATCAAACGCATGACGTTGAACCGGCGGGGGTCGATCGGGGTTCCCCGCCGGTTGCCTATCCGGTGACGCTCAGTCCGTCCAGGGCTCCATCCGCTGCCGGGTAATGCCGGCGGCCGCTACCTTCCCTTGCCCCCGCGGGGCCGAGAGGTTGTTGTCGCTGCCTTCCGGGCCGAAACCCCGCGATAGTATCTCGCGTAAGCATTATAGTTGGCGACGCTATCACCGACCTCCGCTTGTGGAACGATCGGGTTCCAGAATTCCCAGCCCCAACTGACGATGTGGGAGCAGAAGCGAGAGGCCAGGTCCAGTTTCTTCGCGTTACGTTCCATGTCGAACGACCAGGGATACTCAGTTTTCGCCTGGCGATGCTGTTTCCCCCGGCGTGCATACTCCTGCCAGTCCCTAGCTCGGTGTTCGACGGTTTCGACGTTTCCCCACAACTCGGCATGATTGGCCCTGCACGCGCGCTGCATGGCGGCAAAAAAGGCAGCCCGGGTCTGAGGAGGCACGCATTCGCAGTGCACGGCCCCGGAGTCCTGGAGCATGACGATGCGGATGCCGGCCTGGCGGATCGTCTCCGTCCACCAGTCGCCGTATTCCCGGGGCGTGGCGTAGCGGAAGCTCCCGCGGATCTGATCCTTGTCTGCCAGATAGAAGGGCGAAATGGTCAGCTTCGCCTCCGGCACGGCCTTGCGGGTGAGCCGCCCGATGTGATTGTAGAGTTCCCGGATCTTCCGCGAGTTCTCGCCCCATTCCATGTACACCTCGTAGTTGATGTACCACCCGTAGAAGGACCGGTGGTGGCCATAGCGGCGGGTCACGGTTTCCACGTGCTTGCGGTCCGCCTCCTTCAGGGCCGGCACATCCCATTTCACCCACCACTGATGCGCGCAAGAGGTCTCGATGATCACGCGCCAGCCGCGGCGATCAGCCTGGGTGAATATCCGTTCGAGCAGTGTGTCGTCGGGATCATCCGCGAGAGGCACCGTGCCAAGAAGCCAGAGGATGTCCATCCCGACGTGGCCCATGGCGTCGAGGATCCGGTTCAGATGCCGGCGGTCAGTTTCCGGTTTGAGCCACCAGAGGACGCCGCGGATAACGGGCTCACACTGCGGCCCGGGAAGCTGCAACGCGTCCCCGGCCCGGGCCGATGAGATCACCAGGCTGCACGCGATTGTCACCACTATGATCTGGATGGCACGCGGAGGACCCATTGGCCACCAGCAAGCCCAAAGCGCCCGCACCCGGGACCGAAGCCGGCACGGAACAAGGCCGAACGCAAACGTAGCACGCCCCATCTCTTCAGTCAAAAACGGGTCCGGACGCCATGCTCTCATCGAAGCCGCCTCTTCCGCAAATACCACCCGACGCCGCCGGGAACTTGGTTGCACGGGCGGTATGGCGGGGCTATCATACGGCACACGAGGATTCGTCAGCCGTGCCGGTCCGGCCAGAGCAGGAAATGGGTGCCCGTGACCCTGGTCCGGACCGGAAGGGGGCTTGTCATGCATCGGCGCGCGTTTACCCTGATCGAGCTGTTGGTCGTTGTGGCCATTATCTCGCTGTTGCTCGCCGTGCTGCTGCCCACGCTAACCCGGGCTCGGGCCCAAGCCTATGAAGTGAGCTGCCGCAGCAACCTTCATCAGGTGCATCTGGCCGTCGAGGAATATGCCCTTGGGCATCGTGCTTGGTACCCGCTCGAGCCCACCGAGATGAACCCGCATCGCACGCTTCTGGACGCGCTGCGGGCGGAGCGGACCGGCCTGATCGACGCGATGTACTGTCCCCAGGCTGCAATGATGGAGCCGGTCGCCCGGAATACCACGGACTACCCGCCCAAGAATCGCAGCACGTCGGTCATCAACACCCCTGAAAACCGCGCAGAGGGTAACATAAGCTACTTCTACTGGAGCCACAAGGACCGCAGCAAGTGGCGAAGCACCAACCATGACAAGTGGCCCCACGAAAAAGACGACTCCTTCCGTCCTCGCCACCTGCGCAACAGCGGTCCGCCCATCCCATTCCCGGTCACTACCGATCCTCAGACCCCCTGTGCCGTGCAGAGCTATCGCCCGGGTGGCTACTGGGTCTTGAGCGACTTCTTCCGGAAGAAAGCCCCGTTTCCGCACACCCGCAAGCACAAGAGCGGCCTGAACGTGCTGTACCTCGACGGTCACGCCGAATGGATGTTCGGCCGGCCGCGAGCCGGGTTCAAGTAGGTGCCGCGCCGGTTCACCCCGCCGCTGGCGGCTTCGCAGGTATCCGGCGATCGTGCTGCGGCTGCGACCGAGACACCATCGGCCGAGTGGTTTCCGCGCTGCAAGGTGTTATGATTACCCGGGCCGTCCCCCGCGGCCAAATGATCACAGGATCAACCGCCACGCGTCCTGGGACAATTGAGTAATGCGCATCCGATGGAAACTTATGATTCTGCTTCTCCTGATTGCACTGGTGCCCCTGGTGTTTGTGACTCTGCTGGCCAATCGAGCGACGTATCGACTCAACCGGGAGATCGGCTCTCAGACCCGTCGAGCCCTGACTGAGCGGGCCGAACAGCAATTGCAACTGTTCGTGAACGGGAAGGCGGCGCTGCTGGGAAGGGAGGGGAGAATCATCGAGCTGGGGTTGCAGCTTCAGGCCCGCGAAGTGGAGCGTTGTCTGGCCGCTGCCGCCCCACCGGCGCCGAGGGTCTACTACTCGGAGGATTACGATCGGGGCATCGATCTGCCTGACGACATGACGACCTCGCAGCGCTACAGACGGGTGGCCGCGGATGGTGAGCCCGCGCCGATTCCAGTGACCCGCAGCGAGCAGGTCTTCAAGCTGGCTCCCAACGTGACGAGAGAAGCGGTCGCCGACGACGTAAAGCGCCTCGCGATGATGACCCCGGTTTACCGGGCGCTCTACGAGGAGCAGGGGAACCTCTTCTATTGGCAGTACACCGGTCTGGAAGACGGTATCCACAGTTGCTACCCGGGGCATGGCGGCTACCCGGCGGTGTACGATCTCCGCCAGCGCGACTGGTACAAGCGTGCGAAAGAGCAGGGTGGGCTTTGCTGGACGCCGCCCTATGTGGAAGTGTCCACCCGGCAGGCGGTGTTGACCGCGGCCATGCCGGTTCACCGCCCTGACGGTTCGTTCGCGGGCGTCACCGCGATTGACGTGACCGTCGCGGAGATCGTCCAGCGTGGCACGTTGCCGAAACTCGGCTCATCCGTGGCCAGAATGGTCGTACTCGTGCCGCGGGCGGAATTCGATCCCAACCATCCTCGCCAGTACGACGTGCTATCCGTCGAGCCCGAGGAGCTGGGGTTGTTCGTTCTCGCCCAGCCGGCCGAAGGGAAGGCCGACGCCCGCTGGCAAGCCCCGTACAAGACGGTGTGGCTGGAGTCCGATGACCAGGATCAGTTCCTCAAGATGATCCGGGACATGACGGCCGGTCAATCGGGCGTGCGACGAATGTCTTACCAGCACCGCCCGTCACTGTGGGCCTACGGCCAGGCCTGGCAAGACCGGGGATACCTTGTGGTCATTGCGCCTTACGATGAGGTCATCGCCAAGGCCGTCCAAGCCCAGGAGACGGTCTTGTCGCTCACCCGCTCACAGCTCAAGTTGACGGCGGCGATTCTAGTCGCCGTCTGCTTGATCGTCTCCACCCTGGCCTTTCTGGGCTCACGCGCCGTGACGAAACCAGTGCGCCGGCTGGTCGAAGCGGCCCGGAGAATTGCCCACGGGGACTTCGAGGCACGGGTCCGGATCGACACCCGCGACGAACTCGGAGAGCTGGGCCGAACCTTTGACGACATGGTCCCCAAATTGCAGGACCGGATGAGAATGCGGCAATCGCTTGCGTTGGCCATGGAGGTGCAGCGGAACCTGCTGCCGGCGGGCCCGCCGAGCGTCGAAGGGCTCGACATTGCGGGGGAAAGCATCTATTGCGACGAGACCGGAGGGGATTACTACGATTTCCTGGACCTTTCGGAGCTGGGTCCACGCGAGCTGGGCATCGCGGTCGGGGACGTGACGGGACACGGGATCGCCGCGGCACTGCTGATGACCAGCGCGCGGGCACTGTTGCGCAGTGGAGCCGGTCAGCCCGGGACGCTCTCCGAGCTGATGGAACAGATCAACCGGCATCTCACCGTGGACACACCGGTGGGGCGGTTCATGACGCTGTTTTACATGGTGATCGACACGCAACATAAAAGCATCCGCTGGGCCAATGCCGGTCATGATCCTGCGATCATCTACGATCCCGGCACCGATTCCTTCGGCGAGCTGGGGGGCGGCGGCATTCCGCTCGGCATCGAAATGAATTGGGCCTACAAGGAGTTCCGGCGGGATCGACTCGACCCCGGGCAGATCATCGTGATCGGCACGGACGGGATCTGGGAAACGCACAATCCCCAGCGCGAGATGTTCGGCAAGGAAGCGCTCCGCGAGATCATCCGGCAGCACGCGAACAGCAGCGCCGAGGAGATCAGCCGCGCCATCACCGGCGCCATCGCCGATTTCCGTCAACACCATCCGCAGGAAGACGACGTGACGCTTGTCGTGGCCAAAGCCCTTTCATAATCACGCGCATCGTGCTTATGAGGGCGAAGCGTTCCGGTGAAAACCGGGGGCGGGATCACACCAGGCCGCGACACTGAGCTGAAGGCAGTCGATCACGATCGGCTATGGCGCTGGCGGGTTATCACAATCAGGATCGGCAACCGGGATGGCGGGCCCGGACGCACATTCCTCGAAATACGCGTAGTCGTCGTCGTCGATAGCCTGGTCTTCGACGACGTCAAAGCAACCGCACTTCTCCCAGTCAAACACGCCCGGCGGTGGACTGGAGCCGGTGAAACAGGCCTGGAACCGGCCGAAATCGTCCTGGTCCACGTCGGTGTCGCCGTCGGCGTCGAAGACCGGATCGTTGCAGGGGAAACCCTCCACGAAAGTAGCGGCAAATATACACATGCTCCCATTCAAGCCGTTTGCATCCGGGCCGATGCTGAGCCGAACCTGCGTCAAAACCCTGTCCTCGTTGACGTCAACCGGGTGCACGAACAGAAACGCGCCGCCATGATCACCACCGCCATCGGGTCCACCATCCGTGTTGAGCCGCTTAAACCCGATCGGCCAGCCCTCGCTTCTCAAATGGCCGCCAACCCCCACGGCCATGGAATCCTGATCGCCGTCCTGACCAAACCAGTCGTACAACTGGGCGGAGAAAGTATCGGGCGGCTCGTCGCTGTAGATCGCCTCGACGTGCAGCATGCCCTGACTGCCGCTCTTGGTGGACAGGAAATACAACTTGTCATAGTTGCCTTCCTCGAACTCCTGGCCCGCCACCTGATTCAACGTGAAGACGTTATACCGGCTGAAGGTCCCGGCGGTGTGGTCCGTTCGCCACTTGATCGTATTCAGTCCGATGTAGCGGAGCAGGAACTCAACGTCACCGGCCGGATCGGCCGGGTCCAGGTGGGCCGTGTAGAGACCGACGGGAGGAAGGCCAGGCGTAAGCGGCTCGCTGCCGAGGTGTCTCTTGTAACCCTCGGCGGCGAGCGTGGAATCCCCTTCCCGGACCATCTTCTGGATGGTGTTATAGAATGTTTCACCAGTGCCTCCGAACTCGTCGGCATAGTACAGAGGGTCGGCGTTGCCGACCTGTCTCAGATCAAGGGCTCCTTCGACAACAGGCACGCCCCAATCGCAGCCCTCCGGTGGGGGAGCACCCGGGTCCGTGATCCGCAGTGCGGTCATCGCATGGGTCGGGCCGGTTTCGAGGCTCCAGGGCGAATAGAGCGTACTGCCCTGCTTCAGGTACACGTAAGAGCCATTGGTGCCGGCCTGGCACATCTCATCCTCCGGGGCGTGGGGGCCGGGACCGGCCTGCTGAAAATCGACCTGCGTACCGTCCTGGGGCATCGCCAGCCATTGATGATTCATGCGGTTCGTCCCCTCCCAGGGAATGTCGTAATTCGTCGTACCGGCCTCCCCGGTTCCCCCGCCCGGGCTGAAGGTGACCTCGATCTGCAGCCACTCCCATCCCGCAACCCCGGTCGGCAGGGTGCTGGGCACCCACTGCTCGACCAGATACAACTTCGTTTCCCAGGGTATCGGCGGGCTCCCGGGTGACAGTACGTTCGCGTCGTCAAACAGCCAGTATCCCACTCGCTCGGAGCTCCAACCCTCGGCCCAATCGTAATCCGTATTGTCGTAGTTGCCTCCGGTTTCGTGGTGCCAGCCGCCACCCTGGAGGGTGTAGCCAAGGATCCACGTGTCGCCAGGATTGCCCATCGCCGCCGCGCCCGTTCCCATTGAAACCGCCAGCGCAACAGTGATCACCATGAATCGGTTCATCTGAAACCTCCTTCTCGGCAGGGCGCTCTCCGCGTGACGCCGAAGGGCAACCCCACCCGCTCCTTGTTCAAGACCGTCCCGGGCCTCTTGTCGATCATTCCAACAAGACAACGACACGATCGTCACGAGCGCCCCGATGCTGCGGGCCCCGCTGCATGTGGCCCCGTTCTAAGGGATAAACGCGTCGGCACACGCGGGCTCGGCCGGGACTCCCGGGCCCGAAGCACATGCTTCAAATGCATCGTAGTCGTTCTCGTCCACGTCTTCGTCGCCATCAACGTCCAGGCAACCACAGTCCTCCCAGACGAAAACGCCCCCGGGCGGGTCCTGACCGGTAAAACAAGCCTGCAGCGCGCCGAAGTCGTCCTGATCGACGTCGGTGTCCCCGTCGTCGTCAAGAACCGGCCTGTTGCATGGCAGTCCCCGCTCGAACGTCGCGGCGAATAAGCAGACGCTGCCGTTGAGCTGCCCACCATTACGTTCATCGGGGGCGATGCTGAGCCTTACCTTAGTCAGGACTTTGTTCTCGTCTATGTCGATCGGGTGGACGAACACGAAGGCACCACTGTATGAACCGCTCTGATCGTTGGCCGGGGCACCGTCGGTGTTGATGCGCCTGAACCCGTAAGCGCCTTCGCTCCGCAGCCGGCCTTCGATCCCCACCGCCAGCGAACCCGCATCCCCGTTAGAGTGGTACCACTCGTACAGCTTGGCGGTGAAAGTCTCCGTCGTGTCGTCGTTGTACTCTGCCTCTACGATCAGCTCACCGTGGTGCCCACCGGACTTGGTCGTCAGAAAGTACAACTTGTCATAGTTGCCCTCGGCGAATTCCTGGCCGGGCACGTCGTTCAGGGTGAAAACGTTGTCCCTGCCGAGCTCCGGGACGTCGTTGTCCGTGCGCCATTTGATCGTATTCAGTCCGTCATATCGGAGCACGAACGAAACATCGCCGGACTCGAGTTGGGCCGTGTACAGGCCATTGTAGGGCAAGCCGGGTGAAAGGAGACTCCAGTTGTAGCGTGGTCGCTTGTAGTCCTCGACCCCGAGCGTGGTGTCACCCTGCCGGACCATCATCAGCGTGGTGTTAAAAAAGGCTTCATTGAGTGTTTGTCTCCTCCCGTACAGAGGATCGGCATTGCCGACGGTGCGCAGATCGAGAGCCCCGTCCACCTGAGGCACGGGCGGGCCGCAACCTTCCGGCGGGGGCTGATTCGCATCCGTGATCCGCAGTGCGGTGACCGCGTGGTCAGGGGGCAGCGGGGGATACCACTGCCATTTCGTGTAAAGTGTGCTGCCCTTCTGCAGCCACACGTAATCACCATTGGGCTCGGCGCTGCACGTGTGGTCTTGCGGCGCTTGCGGTCCCGGGCCGGCCGGCTGAAAAGCCCCCGGCGGGCCGTCCTGGTCCATGGCTATCCACTGGTGATTCGTATCGTCCGCGCCAAGCCAGGGAATCTCCCAAAGAAGAAGACCTTCCTCGCTGAAACCCCGGTCGCTGATGAAGGTCACTTCAATGGGCAGGGGGCCCCAGGTGACGCTGGGGGGCGTGGCACTTGGGATCCACTGTTCGACCCGATACAGTCGGGGTTCAGCGGGCACCTCCGGGAAATCAAACGACCACGACGCTCGATGTCCCGCCTGGTAACCAGTGGCATAATGGTAGTTCGCCCCGTTGTAGCCTCCCCCTGTTACCTCGGTCCAGTGGAGACCTTCCAGCGTATAGTCCTCGATGATCCATGACGTAGTCTGCGCCAGCGCGCCGGTTGCCGCCGTCACGGCGAGGGCGACGGTCATCGCCATCACTCGATCCATTCGGATTCCCCTTCGTCAGGAGCGGAGGGCCGACCTGAGCCGTCACCTCTAAATAACCACCTTCACCTCCGACAGACGCGGCCCCGAAGAGAACGGTCAGCCATCCACCGGTGCCCTTATCGCGCCCGTCGAACCGTACTCCACCTATTACTGTACCTGCAAAGAGCGCTGAACTCAAATGCACTGACGACGTCGAACGCGGCAACGCCCCCCCAGGCGCCGCCCCCGGCTGCCTCGGTCACATTGAGGCTCCGCATGCGTGTCATCTGAGGTCCTTAACTCGATTGAACGGGCTGCGGGCGACAAAACCAGGCGGCCCCCGGCGGGTACATTGCCGCCCGGGCACGTCCTTCTTCAGCAGGCACAGAGCCCAACCCCTTGTCAGGAGGTTCGCCCCCGATTCACCGCCGCCTGGGCGTTGCCGCACTGAGCGGAGCCCCTGTCGCCGGCCTTCGGGATCGATGTCTGCATATCGATGAATTGGTGTTGAGCCTTGTCATCCGGAACATACTCTGACTGTGCGCCTGGCGAGATGCCCACGAGATGAATAAAGGCCCCTCATAGCTCCTCGCAGCCGGTTTGCGGAGACAGACTGGAGAGAAGGCAATGTGCTGCAAACCGGGCCCGGAGCGGGGGTGTGGTTCGCCGAGCGCTTGGAGAGCAGGTATACCGTACCTCAAATGCCTGACCAATAACGTTCCCCTTGTTTTCGTGCATAGATGCTTCTACCATGCGTTGGCGGACATGCCGCCCGGTGAGGAATTCGTCATGCACCCCAATGAGCCCGAGCGTATCGAACTGGCACAGCTCCCTACGCCAACCACTGAACTGAGGAACCTCGCCCGGCAAATCGGGCTCAAGCATCTGTTCGTCAAGCGTGATGACCTGACCGGTTTCGAGGTCAGCGGCAACAAGGTTCGCAAGCTGGAGTACGTCATCGCGGATGCCCTGGCGGTCGGCGCGGATACGCTGGTGACGCACGGCGGGTTCCAGTCGAACCACTGCCGGGCAACCGCCGCTCTCGGAGCACGGCTCGGGCTTCGCGTCCGGCTGCTGCTGCGATGCTCGGAGCCGGACCCGCCCCAAGACGGGAACCTGTTCCTCGATCACATGTTCGGGGCCGACGTCAGCCTTCACCATCCCGGCGAGTACAACGACCGGCGACAGGAAATCATCGACGCCGCCATGGAAGCCGAGCGGGCCGCAGGGCACATACCCTACTTCTTTCCTGTCGGGGCATCGGTTCCCTTGGGCTGTTGGGGCTACATCCGCTGCATGGCGGAACTGGCTGAACAGCTTGGGCCGGACAAGCCGGTGGACCTGTTCTGCGCTACCGGTTCGGTGGGCACGCAGACGGGTCTCATCCTGGGCAAGGCACTGCTGGGGTGCGACAACTGGCGCATACTGGGCGTGCCGATCTGCGACAGCGTCGAAGTCAAGCGGCGAGAAATCCGGCAACTCGAACGCCGGACGGCGACTGAATACCGGCTCAGCGTGGCCCAAGCCGATACGCCGATTGAGTTGATCGACGGCTTCATCGGCCAGGGGTACGCGATTCCCTATCCCGAGGCGGTCGAGACGATCCGGCTGGTGGCCCGAACGGAGGGCATTCTGCTCGACCCGACGTATACGTCAAAGGCGATGACCGGCATGCTGGCCACCATCCGCGGTGGCGGGATCCGACCGGGAACGACACCGGTATTCCTGCACACCGGCGGGGGGTTCGGCTTGATGGCCCGGCGCGACCTCTTCGATGAGGCGTAAACGAGCCGCTACAAGATAGACGGGATCAGGTTCCTCTCGGCAAGCCTGACAGAATGAAACCCGCAATCCCGGCCGTTGGCGTGACAGTGGGCAAGTTTGGGCGGCCTCGGCACATCCGGCAAGTGCTGATGCAGCGCCCCGTCGTCTGCCCCGGTCTGTAATCAGCTTACCCCCGTTCACTGATAGCAGGTGTGGATTTCGGTTCCTTCGAAGTAATGCTTGACGATCGATTCGTCGTCGTAGCCCTTCAGGGCCATCCCGAGCGCGCCGATCTGGCACAAGCCGGCCCCGTGCCCCCATCCCGCACCAATGAAGGTGATTCGCACCGGCAGATCCGAATCGTCACGCTCGATCGTGATTCTCAGCGCGCTGCTGTAGAGGAATTTCTCGTGCAGGGAATCGCGAATCGCGTATTCGCTCTTGATGTTGACGCGGTGCGCAGTGCCCATGGGGTCCAGGTATTCGATCTCCAGGTCGGTTGCCCGACCCGACTCCCCGCGATGGGCGACCCGCAAATCGGTTAACGTTCCGAGGGAAGCAACGCGGCTGGGGTCCTGGCGGGCGAAGAACTTCTCCCTCAGGACCGTTTCCAGGTCCTCACGGTTGTAACAGATACGCCACCGGAAATGCCCGCCGCCTTCATCAACCTTGCTCAGATATCTGGGCAGGTCCTTCTCGGGGATGACGTTGGGGCTGCAGAAGACATCGGTCTCGGCCAGCCACGAACCCGTCAGGTACTCGTCGAGGTTCTTACTGGTCAAGGGGAAGAATCGATGGGCCTGTGAGTGGGGCGGGGCGTCCACTGCCGCCCGCTGACCGGACTTACACACCGACCAGACGTGCTGCGGCGACTCGATTATTCCGCCGCAAGTCTTGGAGTAATTCGCATCGATGATGCGCAAGTGGTCGTCAACGAGGACCTGCCCGCAGGTCGCCCGCACCGCCTCCAGGGCCGTCGCCGTCAGATCGGTCGTGCCGTGGTAACGCTGGCAGCAGTCGTCGTTGCAGCGATCGATCGGCAGGTCCGGGTGCTTGTTCTCGGTGTGGGCCAGCACCCATGAACGGGCGACCAGGCACTGGCTCTTCAGGAACTCCAGGGGGCAGTCGCCGCTCATCTCCCCGGCAATCACGCCCGGCAAGTAGTCCTCAAGCGGGAGTTCGTTGACGACGAGGAGGCGTCCCTGGCACAGGCGACATTCCAGGGTCCCGCACATCGTGGGGTGCATGCGTTTCTGCCAGTGGAAACCGCGGCCGGTGATCACCCCGCGCAACCGGATGCCCGCGCCCTGCTCAAGCGGTCCTTCCTCCTCCGGGGACAGCGTAATGACCTCGGCCGGACCCACAACACCCGACTCCGACAGAAACACCACCTGGCGGCCCTCGACGGACAGTTTGGCCGGGATCGACCGGAATACCTCGCCCTGTCCATTGTCGGTCGAGATGAGGTATCCCTGGGTCGGAATCCTGAGGTAGATGGTATGCATGCCGTCCGCGGGGAGGACCACGCCGACGCGGATGGTCGGTTCCATGCCCGTCTCGAGGGTCCAGGATGAGAAACTGCATCGGATCATCGGTTCCTGCCCGCGCTGCGTGACGGGGTGCCAATCGACTAGGCCCGCTATCGAAGCGTAATAACGCAGTTCACCAGCTTATCCGCCCGAGGCGGCCTCGGCAAGTATCCCCGGTCATTTCCGGGCGAGTCGATGGAGCGTCGCGAAGTATTTGTGGGCCTCGATGAAGTCGGCCGCCTGATACTGAAACGTGTCAAAGCTGAGCCGTTCGACGTTCGGGACAGCCGCACAGGCGTTCAGATTTTCCCAGTGCCGAAAGCGAATCCTGATCGTCGCCGGGACCGCCGGCTTGAAGATCGGCAGTGATCTCACATCCGCCAGCGCGCGAGCTGCGGCCTCACGAATCTCTTCGCGCACCTTTGCCAGGGGGCGCATCTGGGCGGCGTTGCGGGTCCAGCCGATCTTGGTGATCACGGAGTGGAAGCCTTCCGGCAGTTCCTCGCTGACCTGGGCGATCAACTTGTCGTCGCCCGTGACCAGGGCAAGCGGCACGCCGAATTGCCCGGCCAGGGCCGCCGCCCAGCCGGCTTCGCCGATCGTCCGGCCATTGAGCCGAAGATCCAGTACGTTGCTCGACCAGGTGTGGGCCAGGGTCCCGTCAACGGTGGCCGCCCGGGCGTGGTACCCGATCAGAAACATCGCATCGAAACTCTCATCGATCCCCTCCACCATGCTCCCCAGGGGCCCCCAACCACTGATCAGCTCAGCGGCCGGATTAAGTCTTTCCAGGTTGATGTTCGTGCCTGTGTTATGCGAGTCCTTGACCACGATCTTCTTCCCGCCGGCCTGGAGGGCGCCCTCGATGGCCGCATTGACCTCCTGCACCATCCATTCGCACGCGCGATGGTAGTCGGCACCTTGCGGATCCTGGTGCGTGGGAGACATGACGCCGCAGACGCCTTCGATGTCGGCTGAGATAAACACATTCATTCCAACAAGTCCTCCCTTCGGTTGCAACGACCCAACGTTCAGTCCAAAATAACCTCGACGGCGCCGGGCAGCGGTCTCGGTTCGTCGCATCCGGTTCCCGAGATCCTGCGGCGTCGGTCGCGCAGCAACAGAAACCTGTTGCGGTCAGCCGGCTCAGGTTACCGTCGGCAGGGCCAGCCGCCAAGGGTCTGGCCGGGACCGGTCGATTGGATGTGCGGATGGACATGCGGTTGAGGCAACCTGACGCCACACCTGCCTTACTGATCCTTGCCCTATGGGTGGTTGCCTCGATCGGCTGCGGGAATAACCCATACCCGCCGGCCGACGCGGAGAAGAAGATCTACTACAGCCACCTCCTGCGGTCATACCCGCTCGACCCGGTCAACGCCCAGAGCATACCCGGGCTCGGCTACCTCGGAGCCGTCTGCGAGCCGCTTTTCGAGTACCATTACCTGAAGCGCCCGCTGGAACTGTGCCCGCTACTGGCCCGGTCAGTACCGGAGTTCGAGCCGATCACCGAACCCGGCTTGAACCCCGGCGATCCGCCTCGGAAGCTGCATCGGCTGCGACTCGAGATCTGGGACGGCGTGCTATTCCATCGCAGCCTGTGTTTCGACAGGCCCAACCACACCCTGCCCAAGACCCGCGAGTTGACCGCGGACGACTTTGAGTTCACTTTCATGCGGATCGCCGACCCGAAGAACAACTGCCCGGCATACGACAGCTTCGAGCGGATCGACGGCCTGGGCGAATGGACGGAGAGAATCACCCGGCTTCGCCAATCAAACCCGGGCGCGGGCGGTTGGCCGGTTCACGAGTTGTATCAGCGGGTGGGGCCTATTCGCGGCGTTCGCGTCATAGGCCGCTACCGCTTCGATCTGATCCTGACCGAGAAGTTCCCGATCATCCGCTATTGGCTCGCCTTCTGCTTTGTCGCCCCGACGCCTTATGAGGCGATCGAATACTACGACGGCAGCCACGGTCGCCGGCACATTCGCGACTGGCCCATCGGGACCGGACCGTACCGGATGGTCGCACACGACAAGGACGAGTTCCTCGCGTTCGAGAAGAACCCGGACTGGCGCGGAATCGCGCAAGCGGATCGCCAATTGCCGGGCACCGTGTATCCGTCCGAAGGCGCGCCGGGAGACGAGGAGGCGGGCCTGCTTGACCCCAGGTACGTCGGCAAGTCGTTGCCTTTCATCGATCGCTTCGAGTACCGCCGCGACAAAGAGGTGGTCAGCCGGTTCGGCAAATTCGTCCAGGGCTACTACGATTCCCAGGAGATCTTCGAGGAGACGTTCAATCAGGCCGTCGCCTCGGGCGAACTGACGCCGGCGCTGCGCGATCGCGGCGTCCGTTTGAGCAAGCAGACCATGCTGCGCGTCTGGTACTTCGCGTTCAACATGGACGACGACATCGTCGGCGCACCGGCCAGGTTCAAAGACCCCCAGCGGGAGAAACACCGCGACCTGTGGATCGAACGCAACCGCAAACTCCGCCAGGCGATGAGCCTCGCTTACGACGCCGACCTCTACATTGGGGTATTCATGAACGGGCGGGGCACGAAGGCGGAGTCCCTCATCCCCCCCGGCGTTTTCGGCTACGACGCCGATTATCGAAACCCGTTTCGCCGCCATAACCCGGACCTCACGCTGGCCAGGCAGCTCATGGCCGGGGCCGGCTATCCCAACGGCATCGACCCGGAGACTCGCCGCCCGCTCCGCATCACGCTGAGCACGAGTGCGACCGACGCTCGATCGATGGAAGAGTTCAAGATGCATGCCCGGCAATTCGGGCGGCTCGGGATTGAGGTGGCCAGCGACGCGGTCACCTACAACGCGTTCGTGGACAAGATGCGGCGGGGAGCGTTCCAGTTCCTGAGCTGGGGCTGGTACGCGGACTATCCCGACCCCCAGACGTTTCTGATTCTGCTTTATGGGCCCGAAAGCACGACCGGCACCGGGCGAAGCAACAAGGCCAACTTCCGAAACCCTCGCTACGATTTCCTCTACGACAAGATGATCGGGATGAACAACGACGGGTCGGCAACCTGGACCGAGACGACGTCCGACGGCAAGACACGCACCGTGACAATGACCCGCGGGGAGATCATCCGCGAGATGATCGGAATCGTCGAATACGAGTCCCCCTGGATCGTGGAACTTCACCCCATGGCGTATGTCCTCTACCAGGAGTGGTACCACAACGTCAAACCGAGCACGATCATCTACAATTCGCACAAGTACCGGGATATCGATGGGCCGGTCAGGCACCAGCGACGCGAGGAACGGAACGAACCGATCACTTGGCCGGCGTACACGCTTGCAGCGATATTGATCATCCTAATCGCACCGGCCGTGCGAACCTATGTCCGCAGGACGCGACGATGACTGCTTATATCCTCAGGCGCGTGTTTTACGGCATCCCGATCGTGCTTGGCGTGCTGTTTCTGCTGTTCGTGCTGTTCTTTCTATATGCCGATCCGGAGGCGATGGCCCGCAAGGCCCTGGGCGAGAAGGCGTCCGTCGAGGTCGTGAACAACTGGATTCACGCCCACGGCTACGACCGGCCCGAGTTTGTCAACCACGACCACCGACCCAGCGAGCTTGGCTTCTGGACCGACACGATCCTGTTCGACCACTTCGCCAGTATGCTCACGCTCGACTTCGGGAAATCCGACATCGACGAATACCCGATCCTCGATCGCATCAAACGCGGGGCCGGTCCTTCGCTCACCGTGACCGTGCCGATCTTCCTTCTCGGCACGCTGGTCACGATCGTGATTTCGCTGTTCGTCGCGTTCTTCCGAGGCACCTATATCGACCACCTGGGGCTTTTCGTCACCGTTCTCACCATGAGCGTGGTGATCTTCGTCTACATCATGGTAGGCCAGTACCTCTTTTCAAAGGAGTTCCGATGGTTCCCCATCAGCGGGTTCGACCGCCTCAGCGCGGCGCGGTTCATCGCCCTGCCCGTGGTGGTGGGGATCATCAGCAGCCTGGGAGGGGGTGTGCGGTTCTATCGAACCGTCATGGTTGAGGAGGTCAACCGGGATTACGTCCGCACCGCCCGGGCCAAGGGCCTCGGCGAGCCCGTCATCATGTTCAAGCACGTTCTGAAGAACAGCCTGCTCCCCATCCTGACCAGCCTGGTCATGCAGATCCCGTTCCTGTTCCTCGGCTCGCTGCTGCTTGAGAACTTCTTCGGAATCCCGGGCCTGGGAAGCATGACCTTCGATGCCATAAACGAGAACGACTTTGCCACGCTCCGCGTCATGGTATTCATCGGGGCCGTGGTCTTCGTCATCGGCCAGATCCTCACCGATATCGCCTACTGCCTGGTCGATCCACGGGTCCGGCTGCAATAAGGAGAGAGCTGAGAGTTGAGAGTGGGGAACAGAAAGTGGAGAGTTGAGAATCAGGAGTTGAGACTTGGGAACTGAGGACCGAGAACCACCGTTTAGTCGCGACCCGAAAGCGCGTCAATGTTTAGCCGCGACCCAAAGGGGAGCGCGTTAGCGTTTAGCCGCGACCCAAAGGGGAGCGCGTCTGCTCCGTCGTTGATTCGCGAATGATTAACGGGAATCTGTCGTGACCGTCTGGGACGATCATTATACCTCGAACCTAGTGACCATCTTGCTGCTGGTCGTGGGCGCGGCAGCGGCGTGGCGGATGCGGCGGAGCGCATTCTGGACCACTTTCTGGCGTCAGCTCATGCGGCGGCGGGTGGTGGCCGGCGCGGTGGTCGTCTTTGCCCTCGCCGTGCTGTTGGCCGTGCTGGATTCGATTGCCTGGCGGGACGCGATCAGCCAGCAGGAACTGGGCGCCCGCGGCCTGGCCGCCTACAAGGCGCGGACGATCATCGACCGCCTGTTCCCGAAAGACTTCGAGGAAGAGGCTTACGCCGCCCCGCTGGCCCGCACCACCTTTTACAGCCCGCACCGGCTCAAACACCCCGGACGCCATCCGCTCGGTACGACCGTCATCGGACAGGACACCCTCCATCAGACCCTCAAGGGTTTTCGCCCCGCGATGATGATCGGCATGTTCACAACCCTGCTCGTGGTTCCCATCGCCCTGGTCATGGGGGTGTTTGCGGGGTACTTCGGCAAGCGGGTTGACGACCTGGTTCAATACCTCTACTCCACGCTGGCATCGATCCCGAACATTCTGCTGCTGATCTCGCTGATCCTGGTCATGGGTCGGGGGACGCTCCAGGTCTGCATCGCTCTCGGGGTGACGACCTGGGTGGGACTCTGCCGGCTCATCCGCGCCGAGACGCTCAAGCTCCGCGAGCTGGAATACGTGCAGGCGGCCCGGGCCCAGGGGCTCGGACACCTGCGGATTATCTTCCGCCACGTCGTGCCGAACCTGCTGCACATCGTGCTCATCAGTTGCGTGCTGCGCTTCAGCGGGCTGGTGTTGAACGAATCCATCCTCGCTTATTTCGGCATCGGGCTCGAGGCCAGCTTCGGGGCGATGATCGTGCTCGCCCGCGACGAGCTGGCCCGCGAGCCCGTGATCTGGTGGAACCTCGCCGCCGCCTCCACGGCGCTGTTCCTGGTTGTATTGTCAGCCAACGTTATCGGCGACGCCGTCCGCGACCTGCTCGACCCGCGGGTCCGCTCGGCGGAGTAAGCCCGACATCGGATGAAAGGAATACCGGTTCAACATGCACGGGCTGATCATCGACGAGACCACGAACGTCTTTCGGCGAAGTGGTACGGGCAAAGTGAGCGTGACTTCCCGGCCGCCGGGCGTGTCAATCCGCACCAGCCCTGCCCCGCGGCCCAGGCGAGGCCGCTTCTGGAGAGCTGCCTACACTTCTCGGGCGATCCGCACTACCTTTCCGTTCAATGAAGTGGTCCCTTCCTGGAACGTCGATGTGCCTGAGGGCTGTGGTTTCAGGGTAGAGTTGCGCGTCGGCCGGCGCAAAGGTGATTTCTGGACACCGTTTTATGACTTGGGCAGTTGGGCCTCGGTGCCCGAACGGAGGTCCGGGAAGCTCGAGGACAAGCACGGCCTCGTGGACGTTGACTACTTTCGCTCGACGCAACTCTTTGACCGCATTCAGTATCGTGTTCACCTCCACACGGACCGCCCGGTCTTTTCGCCCGTCCTGCGCCGCTTCGCACTCGCTTGCAGTGACACCCTTGGCGATGGGCCTCCGCGTCGCGGGCGCGGCAGGAGGGCATTGCCCGGCCCCAGGGCCAGGTGGTCGCGCCGCCTGCCCGTCCCGTTCCGCAGCCAGGCCCTTGAGCACCCCAAGATTCGCTGGAGCATCTGCAGCCCGACCTCGGTCGCCATGGTCATGTCGTATTACGGCGTCGATCGCCCGACCGACCTCATGGCCAGGCTCATCTACGACCGCCGGAACAGCATCTACGGCAACTGGTGGCGGGCCGTGCAGGGAGCATACACCTTTGGCGTGCCCGGCTATCTTGAACGGTTCTCCGATTGGGACGGCGTGAAGCGGCACCTCGCTAACGGCCGGCCTGTCATCGCGAGCATCCGGGTCGATAAAGGTCAACTGCGCGGCGCGCCGTACAATTACAGCGGCGGCCACTTGCTCGTGATCGCCGGTTTCGATCGCCGGGGCAACGTGCACGTCAACGACCCCGCCGCCAGAACGCCGAAAAAGGGCCTCCTGACGTACGCCCGAGAAGATATGGAGACCGTCTGGTTCGATCGCCGCGGCGTAGGCTACGTCCTGCTGCCGGTTTCCACGACCGCCGCCGCGAGTCGTCCCCAATGACGTGCCGGACCACGGAGGATTCAGCCATTCGCCGTATTCAACCCCCAGAACCCTGGCCCGTGGCGGTAGTTGTTCTCGGTCTGCTCTGCCACACCGGATGTCATGAGCTTGATCAGACCGGTCAAGCGGGCCGCGCATCACCTCCGGCGACGCGGCACCGGGTGCCCGAGCCTGCTCCCGCCGAGCACCGCTCGCCCGGGAGGGTCGTGATCGGAAAGTCCGTACAGGGGCGCCCGATCGTATGCGAGGTCCACGGCCGCGGCGACGATGTGGTTCTGATCATGGCGACCATCCATGGGAACGAACCGGCAGGCACGCCGCTCGTCCGGCACCTGGGAGGGTATCTCGATCAACATCCGCAACTGCTGGCCGGCCGGCGGGTGCTTTTGATCCCGGTGGCCAATCCCGACGGGATGGCCCACCGGACGCGACATAACGCCAACGGCATCGACTTGAACCGCAACTTCCCGGCGTCGAGCTTCGCCCCGGGCCGGCGACACGGCAAAGCCCCACTGTCTGAGCCCGAGAGCCGGGCGATTTACCAGCTTCTTGAAGCCGACAAGCCCGACCGTGTGGTTAGCATTCATCAGCCCATGGCCTGCATTGACTACGACGGGCCGGCTCGGGGCCTCGCCGAGGCGATGGCCGCCTCCTGCGATCTGCCCGTCCGGCGCATTGGCAGCCGGCCGGGATCATTGGGCTCGCACGTGGGGCTGACCAGGCGAATCGCGATCATCACCCTCGAGTTGCCGCCGTCGGCAAATCGACTCACCGAGCAGGCACGGTGGGAACGATACCGCAGGGCGTTGCTCGTGGCCGTCACCTGGCCCCACGCCGTGCCCGACGAGCCTGTTGCTGTTGCCAAGCGAAAGCCAAAGCGTGGAGGAACATTGACATGCCGACAATAGCCGCTCTGTTGCTGATGTTTCCGTTTGCTCAAGCTTCTCACAGCGGCAAGTACTTCCGGATCACCGTTGTGGATCAGCAGACCGGCCGGGGAGTGCCGCTTGTTGAGCTCCGGACCGTCAACAACATCCGGTACTACACGGACAGCAACGGGATCGCGGCCTTCCATGAGCCGGGTTTGATGAGCCACCGGGTGTTCTTCCACGTCAAGAGCCACGGCTACGAGTTCCCCAAGGACGGCTTTGGCTACCGCGGGACCGCGCTCGACGTGACCGCAGGCGGAAGCGCCGTGCTCAAGATCAAACGGATCAACATTGCCGAACGCCTCTACCGCGTCACCGGCGGCGGGATCTACCGCGACAGCGTCCTGGTGAGCCACCCGGTGCCCATCAAGGAACCCGTTCTCAACGGCCTGGTTCTTGGCCAGGACAGCATATTCACCATCATCCATGGGGGAATGCTTTACTGGTTCTGGGGCGACACCGGTCGGCCCGGCTATCCGCTCGGCAATTTCCACATGTCCGGCGCCACCTCGTCGCTTCCCGAAGAGGGTGGGCTCGACCCCGAGGCGGGAGTGGATCTGACGTACTTCGTGGACGAGCACGGCTTCTCCAAGCCGATGGCGCCGATGCCCGGCGAGGGCCCCACATGGGCTGATGCCTTCGTGATACTTCGCGAGGAGGATGGCGGCGAGCGGATGTACGGCGCGTATTCCAAGATTCGGCCGGGAACCATGGAGACCCACGAACGCGGCCTGATGGTATTCAACGACCACAAGCAGCAGTTTGAGAAGGTGGCGTCGCTGCCGATGGACGCACCCATCTACCCGCGGGCACATGCCTTCAAGCGGAAGGTGAATGGAATCGAGTACGTTTACTTCGCGACCCCTTATCCGCTGGCCCGCGTCCCGGCCACGCCTGCGGATTACTGCCGCCTGTCCGCTTACCAGGCGTTCACCTGCCTCAAGCCGGGCACCCGGCTGGCCGACCGACAAGTGGACCGAACCGATGACGGGACCGCGCGGTACGCCTGGAAGGCAAACACGCCCGCCGTCAGTCCATCCGAGCAGAACAAGCTGATCGAGGCCGGCGAATTGAAGCCGGAACAGGCCTTGCTCCATCTGCGGGATCGTGACACCGGAAAAGCGGTTCTGGCCCACGCGGGATCGGTGTACCGGAACGCGTATCGGCAACGCTGGGTCATGATCGTGTGCGAGCAATTCGGCACGTCGATGCTCGGAGAGACCTGGTATGCCGAGGCCGACACCCCCCTGGGGCCATGGGTCTACGCCACGAAGATCGTCACCCACGACAAGTACAGCTTCTACAATCCCAAGCAGCATCCGATGTTTTCCAAGGACGGCGGACGGATCATCTTCTTCGAGGGTACCTATACCCATACGTTCTCCGGCAACCCTGATCCGACGCCCCGTTACGACTACAACCAGATCATGTACAGGCTCGACCTGTCGGACGAGCGGCTCAGGGTTCCCGTCCCCGTCTATTCGCTGTCGGGCCAGGATCCTCCCAACCGTTTCGCCACCCTGAACCACCTGCCGTCAGACCGCCGGGGCCGGCCCATCGCCTTCTTTGCCCTGGATCAACCGGGACCGCGCACGGTCCCGGTCTACGAATGGCGGACCGGCCCAGCCCCGGGGCTGCTGAAGATCGCGACCCCACCCTCGTTGCCGGCGGACCGCGCGCCGCTGCCGGTCTTCTACGCGCTTGAAGCTTCTATCGAGCAGCAGCCTCCAACCACGACCCCGCTCTATGAGTTTCTGCACGAGGACGGCCTCAAACGGGCGTACTCCACCGAGCGCTCGCGGGTCGTGCCGGGGTATCGACGATCAGACCAGCCGGTCTGTCTCGTGTGGCGCAATCCGCTGCGTCTGGCTTTTCCGCTGGATTGAACCTCGTTGCACCATTCGCCGTCAATGTTCCGATGAAGAGACAAGGACGCGACGGACACCCTCTGATGGGGTATAATGCATAGGCACAGCAAGCTCGGAGGCGACGATATGATACCAAACGGCAAGCATCTGGCGGTTCTATCGGGGCTGCTCGTACTGGCTGGCTGGCTGGCCTGCCCGCAGGCGGCATTTCCGCAGGACAGCGGATCCGGCGACGGCGGCATCACGGCCTACCCGCCGCTCGACAACGTCGGAGTGGGCGCGCTCAGCGAACGCGCGCCGGGGCAGTGGGTTCAACAGGCCGTCGTCGGCGGAGTCGAGATCACCGGCGCTGCGGAGCAGGAGGTGGGTTTCGCCGATTCGCTGCTGCAGTATCTTCTCAATGGGCTGCTCACACTGCTGCGGAGTCTCATCGACGGCATTTTCAACGCCATTCTGAACGCCATCCCCTGCCTTTCCGACACCCCTACGCCAGAGCCGAGCGAGCCGACCAACCCCGAGAAGCCGGTCAACCCCGATGAGCCCGTCAACCCCGAAGAGCCGGACGTTGACGGCGACGGCATCCTTGACGATGGCGACGGCAGCGGCACGGCCGGCGACAACCCCTGCACGGGTGGACGTATCACGGGCTGCGACGACAACTGCCCCGAGCTTGTCAACCCCAATCAGGCGGATGCCGATGGGGATGGGGCAGGCGACGCCTGTGATCGCTGCCCCGGCTTCGACGACGGCATCGATACCGACGGCGACGGCGTGCCCGACCCTTGCGACAACTGCCCGCTGAGGGCCAACGCCAACCAGATCGACACCGATCGAGATGTGGTGGGTGACGCGTGCGACAACTGCGTCCTGGTGGACAATCGCGACCAGACGGATAGCAACAACAACGGCGTAGGCGACATCTGCGAAAACGACACGGACGGTGACAACTGGAACAATGATACCGACAACTGCCCGGAGGTCTTCAACCCGAATCAGATCGACACCGATGGCGACGGCCTCGGCGACGCATGTGACTCCAACTGACACTAGAGCGCAAGCTGGCGGCAATCCCCAGGCCTGCTGAGAACACGATCACCGCGGGCACGAGGACGCGAGCGGGTAGATGGGAGAAGACTTCATCACCTGCCCCGGTCAACCCCAGCCAGTCGACGGCCCGCGGGAAACGGGTAAGCATGGTCGAGAAGGCGTTCTGCATGCCGTGGGCGAGGATGCCCGGCCAGATCGACCGGCACTGCCAGCAGAGATAGCCCAATACCACGCCCATGAGGGCAGTGACCGGCATCCTGTCGATGAGGAAGTGGAAGATTCCGAAGATCGCCGAGACGGCCAGGATCGCCGACCACTTGGGCAATCCACTGGCAACGCCGCTGAGCAGGAATCCGCGGAACAGGAACTCCTCACAAACGGCGGGAACGATCGCCATCAGGAAGACAACAAGCCAGACCGGCGAGGCGGCGAGCTGAGGCGTGATCTGTTCATTGAATGCCTTGAGCGCTTCGGACGGGGTAATCACCCTGGCCTGGAGCACGAAGAACTCGTGGGCGATAACCCAGCTCGAGGCACCTAGGAGGATCGCCGCCAACCATGCCCGGGCGGGGGGCAACTGCATCCGGAACGTCCGGAGCACGTTGATCTTGAGGTACTTCGCCACTCCCAAAGGCAGCAGAAGAAAGAGCCCGGCGAACTGCACGATTGCCAGCCACGTCATCGTGCGGATGAAACCCTCAGTAAGCGTGTCAACCAGGAGAGAGTTCGCGTAGAAAGTGGCCGGGAACAGCAGGGCCGCCAGCAGCAGCGCTTGTGACGCAGTGGGAGTCGGGACCGGGCGGAACAGGCGGCGTTGCAGCAGGGTCTTGTAAGAACCGGCGTCGGCGAACAGGACCGCCTCCTGCCCGAAGAGCCGGGCCGCCACCGCTACTGCCGCCATCGCATAGAGCGTCGTGGACAGAAGCACCACCACCACCTGCGTCCAGGTGTAGGTCTGCTGAAACAGCTCGCGGGTGAGCAACACCATGTTGCCCACGGGCAGGACCATCAGGATGCCTCCGAGTCGGGCGCTGGGTAGCGTAGCCGCCACGGCCGGGATCAGAGCCAGAATGATGATCGGCATCACGTAGTTCTGCGCTTCCTTGAACGTGCGGGCGAAGCTGCAGGCCGCCACCAGAATGGCGGAAGATAGCAGCGCGAAAGGCACCATACACAGGAGAATGATCGGCAGGGCACCAGCGGGGAACTGGACGGGCAAGTGTTCGGCGATCGATCGGGTCAGGCCTCCAAAGTGCATCGTCGCACCTACGCTGGCGACGTTGATCACCGCGGCGATCAGGCCGACGGTGGCAACGACCAGGAACTTGGCCGCGACCAGGTGCAGGATGGGCACCGGCGTGGCCAGCAGGGCCTCAAGCGTTCCCCGTTCGCGCTCGCCCGCGGTCAGGTCGATGGCGGGGTAGACTGCCCCGGTGATCGTCATCAGCACGAGGATGATCGGGACGATCTGGCCCAGGGCCCAGCCGCCTCGCTGACGCTCCGTGGCGGACGACACGCTTCGCACCTCCACCGGATTGAGAACCAGATCCACGTCCGGGGTTCCCTGCATGTGGAGTCGCGGGTGATCAACAAGCAGTTCGGCCAGCAATCGCCGGGTCATCGCGTCACCATAGCAGTTGAGCACTGCTGATAGCTGTTCCATGGCGGTTCGGCTGCGGACGTCGATCTCGTTGTAGGTCAGTTCCACCGTCAGTCGGGGGGGGAAGGGCTCGGGGGAGTGAATCAGCCCGAGCGACACGCTGAGTTGGACAGCCTCCCCCAGTTGTTCAGGCGGCGTCCGGCCGACCTGGACGTCGAAAGCGGCCCGCTCCTGCGCCGGGGTATCGTCACTGAGCTGGGCGGCGTAGATGATCCTTCGGAGCTGACCTGCCGTTTGCTCGTCGTCCACTTCGACGACGAAACGTTGTGAGCGAAGCTGGAGCAGGTCGCCCTCCATCGCCCGGACGAAACCGAGCATCAGCATGGGATAAAGCACGACCGGGATGACCACCATCGCGATCATGGTCCGCCGATCCCGGAGGATGTTGATGAGTTCCTTGCGATAGATCGCGCCGACGCGGGTGTATCGAGTCATGAGGCAGGGTCCTCGGGGCCGTCGGGCGGAGGTGCGATGGCGCGGGCGGGCGAATCTCCCGCCAGGTGAAGGAACACGTCGGTCAAGCGGTCAAAGCCGGTCCGCTCGCGAAGCGTTGGCATGTCACCCTCGGCCACGAGCCGGCCCTCGTGCAGCAGGCCAATCCGATCGCACAGGGCTTCCGCTTCGTCCAGGTAGTGCGTGCTCAGCAGGATGGCCTTGCCGAGCTCCCGCTCGCGGCGGATGAAGTCCAGTATGAGGCGGTTGGTCAGCACGTCGAGCCCGAGGGTCGGCTCGTCCATGATCAGAATGGGCGGATCGGCAACCAGGGCCCGGGCGATGTTCGTCCGCTGCCTCTGGCCGGTGGACAGGGCCCCGCAACGCGCGTCCGCGAAATCATGCATGTCCAGCCAGTCGATCAGGGCCCCCACCCGCCCCCTGATCGCCGGTCGATCCATGCCGTTCAGCTCGCCGAAGTAGCTCAGCAGTTCGCGGGGGGTAAGTCGCTGGTACAGACCCGTGTTGGCGGTCAGGAACCCGATTGATCTTCTTGCCCGACTGGGATCGCGGACGACGTCGGTGCCGTTGACGACGGCCCGCCCGGCAGTGGGCGTCATCAGCCCCGAGAGGATTCGCAGCG
>CAZOIA010000062.1:0-26691 GCA_964579675.1 uncultured Planctomycetales bacterium
TTGACGATGACAGAACTGCTGACAGCCGCCCAGATGCGCGCCATCGAACAGGCCGCGATCGAGAGCGGCGAGGTCACCGGGCTTGAGCTGATGGAGCGGGCAGGGCGCGGGGTTGTCGAGGCTATTCTGGAGGAATGGCCGGAGATGGCAAAGACCTCGCACCGCGCCGTGGTGTTGTGCGGGCCGGGGAACAACGGCGGCGACGGGTTCGTGGTGGCCCGGCACCTGGTGGGCCGGGGCTACCACGTTTCGGTGGACCTGGTGGGCGAGTCGTCGAGGCTGGCAGGCGATGCGGCGGTCAATCATGCGATCGCATGCAAGATGGGCGTGCCGATCCGTGGTCTGAACGATGCCGAGGCGTTGCGGCGGGCGGTCCGACGGTGGCGGCGATGCGAGGTGATCGTCGATGCCCTGCTGGGGACGGGCTTCTCGGGCGAGGTGCGTGAGCCGCTGGCGGGGATCATCCTGCGGATCAATGGACTCAAGGGCCCGCTGGTGGTGGCGATCGACGTTCCGTCGGGTCTCGACGCGGACACCGGCGTCGCGGGCGTGGTGGCGGTCCGGGCGAGCCAGACTATCACGTTCCTAGCCCGGAAAGCGGGTTATGCGCAACCGTCGGCCGCGTGTTACGTGGGCCGGGTCACCGTCGTGGACATCGGCGCGCCGACGAGACTGATCCTGTCGCGGCTCAAAGAATCCGGGATCGCAGACTGTTACCGAGAACGGCACTAGCGGCTGGGGGCGGCGGGCCGGCTTGTCGTGGCCGGCTGAGTGGCGCCCGCCGGTCTGGTGGTGCCGGGTGGTCGCTTCTTGTAGCCGACGCGGGCGTTGAGCCTGTTCAAATGGGCCTGTCGCTCTTGCCGCTGATCCTCGGTCGGGATGCGCTCCAGTCGGGCCAGGAGCTGATTGAACAGCTCGACCCGGATCGGGTGCTCCAACTTCATCCGGCGCTGGCGTAGCTCTTCGAGTTTCTCGCGGGCCCTCTGGAGTTCGGCTGCGTCCTTCTTGGGGTCCTTGGGATCGGCTTGTGTGATCTGGGTGAAGCGGGCATCGAGGTCATCGAATTCCTTCTGATGTTTCTCCCGGTAGCGGGCGGCTTGCCCGCGTAATTCTCGGAGGATGGAATACGCGGTCTGCCGCTGCCCGGCATCCAGTTTGTAGGCCTCAACGAAAGAGCGGACCCGGAACTCCCATGCGTCTTCAAACCTGGTGATACTGCGGGGCGGAGGACTTCCGCTGCGGCCGATGTCGGCGGGGCGGACTTCGCCTCGGGACCATCGCTCCATCTGCTGATCGAACTGCTGAAACTGGCGATTCATGATCTCCAGATCTCTGTCGTGCTTGCCTTTCTGCTCTTCATTGAGGATCCGGCGCCATTCCATGTTGCCGTCGACGATTTCCTTGCGGATGGCGGCCACCAGAGGCCCTCCCCGCCGGGCCCAGTCCTTGGCTGCCTCCGCGGACGGCATTTCCTTGTTGATCTGGTAGTAGTAATACTCGGCGAACAGCGAGCGGGTATCCTTTTCGTACTCCTTGAGGAATCGCTTGACCCGCAGGTTCAACAGTTGCCGGCTGTACTCCTCCTGGTCCGGATTGAGGTTGTAGTGTCGGGCCATCTGCTTGACGTATCTGTCGACGATCGGCTCGATACTCCAGGTGAGCGGGGATCCGCCGAAAAGGCCCTTCTTCTCACCGGCGTCCGCCCGGGCCGGGGCCGGGCTCGCATGCCAGACAGGCACGAGCGCGATAAGAGCAATGATGGCAGAGTTCTTCCGCATGGACGTTATCCTCTCAGGCCGACTCCCGATTCGCAACCATCCCCGCGAGAGCGGGCATGGTTGGGGCCCTTTCCCGTGAACTGTTATCGGCATTGTCACGCAACGACCCTCGGCAAACAGGTCGCCGCCGACCCAGGCCGCCTGGTCTCCATCCGTGGTGAGCACTCGGTATATTATATCGACAACAGCTTGTCCGGTTGCGTATTGGATCGGTCTCGTCCAGGGGGGCTGACCAGCCTCTCAGCCATCCGGTTCCCGGAAGACGAGGAACAGA
Source organism: uncultured Planctomycetales bacterium (assembly GCA_964579675.1). GTDB lineage: Bacteria > Planctomycetota > Phycisphaerae > UBA1845 > PWPN01 > CAZOIA01. The sequence continues at coordinate 2,053 of CAZOIA010000062.1, forward strand.
TGATACCCGATGAATGGCGGTGGGGACAAGGCGGGCGGTGGGGGGAAGAGGCGTTTTCAGCCCTTTGAGGCCCGGTTCGGCGAGAGGTACCGCCTGACGAGGCGGCTGAGCCGGAGCTTCCAGAACCGTTTGGGCAGGGCGTTCAATCCGGGATGCTGGGGGTCTGCGGCCAGCCCGCGGTCGATCATCTCCCGCGCCTCGGTCCAGCGGCCGAGATGGAGATAGGCCAGGGCCAGCTTGTGCAGGGCCATCACGTTGTCCGGGTCGCACTGCAGAGCATCCAGGCAGTGGCGGATGCCGGCGTGGAAGTCGTTCTCGATGAATCGGCAGACGGCAAGATTGTGGTGCGCGCCGGCCAGGGTGGGCTCGAGCTGGATCATGTGCTCGAAGTGTTCGGCGGCTTCGGAGGCTCTCCCGAGTTCTAGCAGACAGTTGCCCATAGCCATCAGGGCAACGCAGTCGTCGGGATCGTCCTCCAGCGCGAGGTAAAGATGGCGAAGGGCCTCGTAGTGATTGCCTCTTCGCAGCTCGGCCTCGCCGAGGTGGGCCCGCAGCCCGGGGTACTGCTCGTCGCGGGCCAGGGCGGCCTCGAAGTAGCGGACTGCCTCGTCCGCCTCGTCGCTCTGGGAGGCAATCAGGCCGAGCATGATGAGAGCCCGCTGGCACTGGGGGTCCAGCTCGTGGACAAGCTGGAACTTAGCGGCGGCGGCGGGCAGGTCGTCCATCTCGATCAGCAGATCGCCCAGATCCGCGAGGAGATCGGTGTTGCCCGGGTCGGCTCGCAGGGCCGAGAGGTAGAACTCGTGGGCCTCCTGGTACTGTTTCTGGGCCCGGTGGGCCTCGGCAATACGCTGGCGTACCTGAGGGTAGTGGGGCTCGATTTCCAGGACCCGCTTCCAGCAGTAAATCGCCTTTCGAAGCTTGCCCCTGGCCGCCAGAGACTCGGCCACGTGGTGAAAGCAGTTGGGACAGTCGGGGTTGATCTGCTGGGCGAGGTAGAACATCTCCTCCGCGCTGTGGTGTTGGCCCATACGGGTGTAGGCGGCGATCCGGTGGCAGTAGGCGGGCTCGAAGTCGGGATGGAGCTGGGCGAGACCTTCGAGGGCTTGGACCGCATCGTTGTGGCGCCCGACGCGGATCAGATTGATGGCCCGGGCCGTGTCGATCTCCAGTTGTCCGGGATCGAGGAGGAGGGCCTGGTCATAGGCTTCAATGGCCTGCTCGTAACGTCCGAGCTGGTCGAGGATCTGGCCCCGCTGGGCATGCCAGTTGGGGTCGTTGGGATTGATGGCGATGGCGGCGTCCAGCTCGTCCAGAGCTTCGGTCCATTGCTCGGCTTCGGTAAGCTGTAGTGCGCGTTCGATCCGGTTCTCGGCATCCAGCCAATCGTTCATGGCTCCCACCCGAGTTGAGAGGGCTGCGAAGAGCTTCACCCGTGCCGATCCGGTAGAAATATCGGCTACGAGGCGAGGGCCCGCGCGGTAAAAATGGCGTGGGTATCCGCCCAATTCCGGGGCGTTATCGGCCGGACAGAAAGGGCCGGGCGGCCGTTGCCCGGGCGGGGGAGAAGTGGACGTCCCGGGAGCGGCTTGCGATTGCCCTATTCGATGTGATAACTCTGGTCGAAGGCTTGATCGAAGGAGAAGACGTTCTCGAAGTCCTTGATGGAATCGGTGGGCTGTTTCTGCAGCCAGTCGTTTTCGACCAGGGCGAAGATGATGGCTCCGATGTCCTCGGTGCGGGTGACGCCCCATCGGGCGAGGACGGTGCGGGCCATCAGACCCCATCGGTTGAGAGCGACATCGCGAACCGTCCGGCAAAGCTCCTGCCCGGTGACGTGGCGATTCATCTTCTCCAGCCCGCCGGCGGTTTGAAGCGCCTCGGCGATATCCGGGGGTAGTCTCTCCGCCTCGCTCAGGCGCCGGAGTTCCTCAAGGTCAATCTCGTTCTGGGCCATCCACTGGGCGAGAGTTGCCTGGGCCGGGGACATGGGTCCGTGTACCTGCTCCGAGGCGGCCCCGATGCACTCCTGGACGAACACGAAGGCCTCCATGGGATATCGGCCCAACTCGTGGATCACCTGTTGCATGGGCTTTCTGGGCGGGTGAGGCATGGGTGAACTCTACGGGCTGCTTGAGGGACCGGAGGAACGGTTGCCGCCCCGCTGTCGCCGTCCGCGCCGCGATGGCCTGCCGCGGCGACGGCGCTTGGGGCGGGAGGCGGGGCCAGCGCCGTTTGTATCGCCGGGGGTCTCGGCGGCTGAGCCATTGGCTGGGGCAGATGTTGTCTCGGGGGAAGGCGGGAGGCGGTGGTCGCCCGGCCCGGGGGGCGGGGGTGTCGTGGCTGCGGCGTCCGGGTGCTTCTCAGAACAAGGCTGCTCTGGGGACCGGTCCGGACCGGTTTGGGACTGCGGCGCCAAGTCCGGCTTCGCGTCGGTCTCGGCATCGTGGCCCCCCCGCGCCGGTGGCGCGGGGAGATTCGTTTCGAGAATGTCCTCGACTGCCACGGCGATGACCTGGCCGTCCTCGGTCTTGACCTTGCAGAGTTGCGTGAGGACCTGTCGATCGACCACCCGTCCAATTCCCTGGGGGGTGGAAACCCAGGTGCCGGTCCCGGGGAGCTTCTTGCTGAGGGTCTCGTAGCATTCGTTTTCGTACCGCAGGCAACACTTCAGGCGGCCGCAACGACCGCTGACCTTGGCCACGTCGAGGGTGGTCTTCTGCAGCTTGGCCATGGCCATGCCGATCGGCTTGAGGGCCTTGAGGAAGTTCTTGCAGCAACATTCGCGTCCGCAGGTTTCATAGTCAGCCAGGAGCCGGGCCTCATCCCGTGCCCCGATCTGCCTCATCTCGATGCGGGTCTGGAACTCGCTGGCCAACTGCCGGACCAGTTGACGAAAGTCGATCCGTTGATCGGCCATGAAACAGAAGACGATGCGTTCGCCGCCCAGGATCTGCTCGCAATCGACGATCTTCATGTTCAGGCCGAGTCCCTGTGCGAACCGCCGGCAGATCTCCAACTTGTCGAACGCGGTGTCCTCGATGTGTCGGAACTCGGCCAGGTCGGCTTGCGTGGCTTCGCGGAGGATGCGGCCATTCTGGAGTCGATACGTCTCCTCGCCGTCGCTCGCCTCGGCATAGGCCCGCATCTGCTCTGCGGAGACGAATTGACCACTTCCGGAACAGATGAAGCCCAGGTGCTGCCCGATTTCGAGGCCGCGATGCGTGGCAATGACCACCTTCCTCCCGCAGTGGAATTCCATGCCCGGCGGATGGGAGAATTCGCCGACGAAGCCCATCTTCCCGTAACGGACGGCGGTGGTGGTGGGGGCCTGGTCCACCGCGTTGCCGCCGTGCTCGTTGGCCCTGGCAGGAGTGTCGCAATTGGCCATGACGATTATTCCGTCCGAACGGGTTCCAAAGCCCGCTGGTCGTCTCTCTGAGATCCACCTCGTGCCCGCGGAGGCCGGGGTGCCGGGCCCCCTCCGCCAACGGGACACTCCGGTGGGCCAGCGGCCCGGCTCGGCCTGGCACCTCCAATATACTTGTTGAAGGCCCGTCGAACAAACCGCCCGCTGGGTCAGGGTATCGTTCGAGACGCCCGATCCGGACCGGTACCCGGACTTGCGAACCGCGGGTCACTGCTGGTAAGCTCTTAACGTTCGACTGTCTGCTGGCTTGTGGTGGGCTCGTTCTGTTGGTGACGTCACCGCTCCTCCATTAGCCTCCGCATCAGTCCAGTCCGCCAGGAGCCAATGCCATGGCAAACATCTACATAGGGAACCTTTCGTTCGACACCACCGAGGACCAGCTCAAAGAACTGTTCGGCGAATACGGCGCGGTAGAGCGCGTCAACATCATCGTGGACCGCGTGACCGGCCGTTCGCGAGGGTTCGGATTCGTCGAGATGTTGGACGACTCAGCCGCCCAGGCGGCGATCGACGGGCTCAACGGGAAGGATCTGGAAGGCCGCGCGCTGACGGTTAACGTTGCCAGACCGAAGCCGGACGGCGGCGGTCGAAACCGGGGCGGCGGCGGTCGCTACTGAGTACACCGCGCGACAAACCAGGAGCGGGGTCCGCAAATGACGCCGGGGCGACGCTGGTCCGCCGGTGCGGACACGCCCGTTCCAGGTGGGCCCGGACCCGGGAGGCAGTTGGCGGGGCTCTTCGGCTCGGTCCTGACGGACCAGTGTTGCCTTCGCAGTTCCGAGCCCTGCCAATGGGTATCATTAGTGAGGATTGATCGGCGCCCAGAAACCAGATGAGCCCCGTAAGCACGCAGACTGCGAGCAGCGCAGGGAGGGTATCCGCTGGCCGGCAGCCCGCCGCTGACCGGCGGTCCGCGTTGGTGCTCGTCGACGGCTATGGTCGGCGAGTGGACCATCTGCGGCTCGCCGTCACTGATCGCTGTGAACTGCGGTGCCGGTACTGCCGCCCGAAGAGGATGGACCATGACCGGTCCTCGTCGCCGCTCACCGATGAGCAGCGAGTTTCGCTCATCGCGTACCTGGCCGAGCAGTGCGGGCTTGAGGAGGTTCGCTTCACCGGCGGCGAGCCGCTGCTGCATCCCACCCTGATCGATCTGATCGGCGCCGTCCGGGCGGCTGCGCCCTCCCTCGAGATCGCGATGACGACGAACGGGCAGCGACTGGCGGGGATGGCCTCGTCGCTGCGGGGGGCGGGGCTGGATCGACTGAACGTCTCCCTCGACACACTTGACGCGAAGCGCTACCGCGGTCTGACCGGCGGGGACCTGCCTTCGGTGCTTGCCGGAATCGAGCGGGCGGCAGCGGTCGGACTTACTCCGGTCCGGATCAACACGGTTGTGCTGAGCGGCGTCAACGACGGCGAACTCGGTCGCCTGGCCGCCTGGGCCGGCGGCCGGGGCCTGGAATTGCGGTTCCTCGAGGTGATGCCGATCGGGCCGGCGGCGGGGTTCAACCGGAGACATTTCGTCAGTGCTGAACGGATCAGGCAGGCACTTGCCCGGCGATATACGGTCATCGATCGCGGCCGCGAGTCGGGAAGCACAGCCAGGCGCTATCTGCTTGTGGATGGCGCGGGGCCGATCGAAGTGGGCATCATCGCACCGGTGTCCGAGCCGTTCTGCGGCGACTGCAGACGGATGCGGCTCACCGCCGACGGTCGGCTTTTCCGGTGCCTGCTCGACCCCCGCAGCGTGGATCTGGCCGAGCACCTGCGAGGATCCGCCCCGTCAAGCACGATCAGCAGTGCCCTGGAGACCGCCCTCAAAGCCAAGGCACGCGCCGGCTCTCAGCAACCGACCCCGATGATCCAACTCGGCGGCTGATCACTGCCCCGAACCATTCACCTCATGAATGATTTCGGCTATCGGTGCTGGTCCGTCTTGTCTTTGGCGCCGGTGTCCGGCTCTTCTTCTTTCGGGTCCGGCTTCATCTTGATCTTGACCAGCCGGCCCTTGGTCATTCTCGTGACCGACAGTCGCAACTCCTGCTCATCCTGAATCAGCTTCTCGAAGTCCTGAACCGTCTGGACGGGCTTGTCGTTCACGTGGGTGATGATCTCGTAAGGCTTGATCCCGGACACCGAGGCCTTGCTGCCCGGTTCGATTTTCGAGACGATCAGGCCGGGGTCCTCAGGCTTCTTCTGGTAGTGGCGGCGCACCTCGTAGGTCAGATCCCGGACGGTCAAGCCCAGGGCCGGGGACTTGAAATGGGCGGCGGAGTCGTAATGGCGCGGGCTCTCGGTCACCACGAAGTCCTTGGTGATGACCTCACCGTCGTGGAAGAACTCGGCCTTATACTTCTTGCCGAAACCGAGATCGGTCAGGGCCCGCGTGAAGGTCTTCTCCGCCGAGGGCCACGGCCTGGGCAACTGGTCGAAGTATTCTTCGGGCAGGTCATCTAACTGATCCCAGGGGAAGTTGTCCATGCCATACCTTCCGTAGTCTTCCAGTTGAACTTCCAGGGGCTTGGGATGGCCCTCGACGTACAGACGCAGCAGGATGAACCCGGGATTGATCCCGGCTTTCATGGCGGGGGAGTCGGGGTAGACGTACGTCACCAGGGTGCCGGTTTCCCCGTCGCGGGTCAGATGAGAGACGTTGTTGGCCCGGGCCAGTTCCTTGTTCAAGGCCTGCAGCTCGACCCCCATCCATGCCAACCGGTTCTCCTGCTCTTCGGTCAGCGGAACGTTGCTGGGATCGCGGTGCTGGTCGGGGTCTGCCAGCACCTCTTTCAACTGGGCGACGGGCGTCGGCAGCGCCTCACTGTAATCCCAAGGTTCCTGCACGGTCACCTTTTTCCTGCGGACGATCGGCAGGGCCAGCAGCTCGCCTTTCCTGTCGAAGAGAAAGACGTTGCTGGCCTCGCCCGGGACCTGCGGATACGCATACCGCTTCCATCCGATCTCGAAACCGGTGATCCGGCGGTGCTGGAAGTAGCTGACCCGATTCTCGCCCTGAAGCACGACTTCGGCCGCTAGCAGGAGCGTGTTACGGAATTCGAGAATGTCGTTCGAGGAGAAGACCGGGCCACCACCAGGCAACGGCTTTTCCAGCACCGCGAGGAAACAGCCGTAATCGCTCAGCGTGTGCGTGAACTTGGCCGACACCGGCTTGCCCTGTGGGGGGTGGACCAGGATTCGCTCCAGCCGCGCGGTGACACTTGGCTTCAGATTGGCCAGGACCAGGATCCGCTTCTCATTGAGCAAGACGCCGACCGCGTTGCGCTCCGTCGCGTCTTCCTCCTCATCATCGTGGTATCTCGACCACATGCTGGCCTCATCCTTCTTCTTGGGGCTGCGGAAGCTCAGGGCCACGCGAAGCAGCCCTTGTTCGGCGCCTTTCTCTAACGCTGCCAGCAGTTTGGACATCTCGTCCGCGGAGACGGTCGGCCACTGAAGCGGAGACCCCTTCCAGGAGTCGTCAACGGTCAGCTCGTCGGCCATCGACATCGCAACGGGGACCCCCGTCCTGTCCACGATCAGGCAGTTCGACGGAGCCGGGCGAAACCGGCGATTCGTTTCCGCAGACGAAACCGCGGTGGTCAGCGAATCCGTGCTGATCGTCCACACGCCGTTGACTCGCGCGTAGCTCACGGTGAGATAAGGCGGCTTTCTGTCGGCGTCGAACACCAGAGGCCTGGCGTCCGCCAGGGGCTCCGCCGGTTCCAGCAGCGCGGCGCTTTGCTCTTTCGCGTATGCGGCGATGCGCGCGTCCACCCGTTGGCTGCCGAAGCACACCGCCACGTTTTTCACAAACCGCGGATGAATCATGGTGTCCCCGGTCATCACCCGCCGCGGCGACAATAAGAAGCCGGCCGTTTCGTAAGGCCTTTCCTGGGCCACGTACTCCTCCCCGCTATTCCAGGGGTACCGATAGCGCCAGAGGCGGGGCCACTCGGCGGGCCAGCCGCCGCTGAACGCGGGGGCCTCACCCTTGTCATACCGCAATGTGTATTCCACACGCACCAGCGAAGGCTTCACCGCGTCAGCCGCGGCGACGTGCTCGGCCGGGGTGATCGGCTTGTCCGCCGCCGGAACCGCCGCAACCGTGGAAACCAGCACGACCGGAAGGGCCAGGAGGGTTCGGCATGTCATGGGTCTATTCCTTTTCGTAGTCCCGGGAGAAGTCCAGCACCACCTGGCGCATGAGGCCGTTCCTCAGCACCGTGATGACGATGCGGTGCTTGGTATCGAGGTTCTCCAGTGCGGTCTTATGGACGGCCTTGACGTCCTCGAGCGTCGTAACGGTCTTCCCGTCGAACTTGAGGAGGATGTCCTGGGTGCTCAGCCCCGCCTCGCTCGCATTGCCCGGGTGCTTGATGCCGTAGACGAACACGCCCTTCTTCCGGTGGAAGTGAAGGTCCGGATTGTCGAACTGGTTGATGGTCTTGACCGTGAAGTCCCAGCGGGGGCAATCGAGCTCCTCGCCCTCCACCTTTCCCTTTTCCCGCGGGGTCACTTCGACCGTGACCTGCTTGCCGTTCCGCATCAGTTCAAACCGCGCGGGCTTGTGCTTGGGCAGCAACCCGAGCTGCCTGCGAACCGCGGGCAGGTTCTCCGCCGTGACCGCGTTGATCGGCCGTCCGTTGACCTTGACGATCCGGTCCCGGGGCTGGATGCCCGCCCTGCGGGCCGGGCTCTCCGGGTCCGTGCCCGCCACGATCACGCCCTCAGTGGCCTGGAAGTAGATGTTGCGATTGAAATCCCTGAGCGGCTGAAGCTGCAGGCCGGTCCAGCTCCAATTGACCTTCCCGTGCTCGCGGACCTGGGCCACGATGTGCCGGACCGTGTCGGTTGGAATGGCAAAGCCCATGTCCCCACCCCAGAGCACGCCGCGGGTGTTGATCCCGACGACCTCGCCGTCGGTGTTGACGAGCGGCCCCCCGGAATTGCCCGGACTGATGGCGGCATCCGTCTGGAGCCACAGACTGTATTCACTGTTTTGGGGGAGAAAGCGCCGGGCACAGGAGATGATCCCGATCGAGACGGATCGGTTCAAGCCCCACGGCGCCCCCATGGCCATGACGAAATCCCCCTCCTTGAGCCTGGTTGAATCCCCCAGCACCGCATGAGGCAGCGGCGGCGCGTCGGCGGTTAGCCCAAGCCGGAGCAAGGCCAGATCCGTGTCCTTGTCGGACCCCAGCACGCTCGCTTCCAAGGCCTGCCCGTCATACAGAAGACAGCGAACCTCGACCGCCTTCTCAACCACGTGCCAGTTAGTCAGCAACTCGCCCTGGGGGGAGATGATCACGCCGCTGCCGGCCACTTCCTCGGAAGATTTCTTGCCCCGTTCGTGGCTCTCCTTGATGCACTTGATGAATACCACGGCCGGAAACACCTTGTCCTTGGCTTTCCTGACGACCTCGCGGAAATCGAGTCGCTCCAGTCCGCCCGTCTCGGCCCCGGCCGCCACTTGGCCTGCAGACCAAGCACAAGCCATCCACAACGCCAGTGCACCAATCAAACAGATTCGTCTCATCAGCCTGAAATCTCCCGCTCAAATCGAGACCTAATTCCCCACCGGACATCCGCCACCGACCTACCCATCGTATTCAATTACGGGCCAATAACGAGCTTTGTTCGCCGGGACGCGAGCGGCCAATAGGTTGCCAGAAGAGGAGGATATCGAGCACTTGCACCACAAGGACGCGGAAGAGAAAGATACGGACGCTGGTCGAATCGCAGCCTGGCTCCGGACAAACCGGCATCAGTCTGAATCATCTTCAGTCTTATCGCCCGGTTTCCTGCCATCGGCCTTCCTGTCGTCCAGCGTCACGTCCGGCGGGCGACAATTCTCCAGGAGCCGCAGCACCAGCCGGTCCCGGCGATCGAGCTTGTTGGCCTTGGCCAATGCCTCGTATGCCTTGTCGCGCTGGTTGCTGTAGTAGCGGACATAGCCCAGCATGATGAGCCGATCCCCGTTGCGAGGGAACCGCTTGAGGGCGTTCTCAAGTGCTTCGACCTGCTTGTCGAAATCGGCCCGCTTGCCGTAGTCGTCCCGCATGTCGAAGTCGAGGAAAACGATCTTGGGCTGCAGCTCGAAGGCCCGGTGGAGATACTTGACCGCGTCGCGGTACCGGCCGGTGGCGAATAGTGCGTGGGCGGCGTACAGTCTGGCCGCCGGATCACCCTGGTTCGTTTCTGCGGCCAGTTTGAAAGCATCTGCCGCCGCCCGGTACCTGCCCTCGCCGAACCGCTCGAGCCCGCGTTCGAGGTGGCTGCGGGCGTGAGCCAACGTTCGCTCCTGGCGACGCGTTGCGACGTTGTCGAACCGGCCGGTGTTGTAACCCCGGTTGAATCCAAAGCGATAAGTCTCGCCCGCATAACCGTCGCCGAACTGGTCGTTCCGCCCGTAGCCGTAGCGCGACGGGCGGCCACCGAAATACCGGTAATCGGTCCATTGCCGTTCGTCTTGCGGCAATCGTCGGCGCGGATGGTAATAGGGATCGGGGCTCACAAGCACCTGGGTCAGGCTGCCGGTACCTTCGCTGCGACGGGTTACGCTTGTGCCCGCCGTTACGCCGCCGGTCGTTGACCGGTCATCTCCGGCGACTCCGCCGCGAAGGTCATCCCCGATGGGCACGCTGGAGACGGAATCCCGGATGGCGTCGGCATGCTGCATCCCCAACCGGTGAGGCGTCGTCTGGCCGCCGATGGGGACACTGGAGACCGACTCGCGTATCGCGTCGTCATGCTGGAGCCCGAGACGGTTCGACGACACGCCGGACCCGGCGGCTGAAGACGCGCCCCGGCCGGTGACGGTTCGTGCTGTTGCCGGGCGGGTGGTCGGGCGGGGAATCGTGTAGAGGCGTTGGAGCGCCTTCTGCACGGCACCGATTCGCAGCGTTGACTTCGCTTGCGCTGATTCCTCGCTCTTGCTGGTGGCCGCCGCTGCGTCCTTGCCTGCGGATGCAGGTGGGGCCGACTCCTCAGCGAACGCCGTCGAGCAGCAGAGAACGACAACAGAGCACACGACCAACGTCGAGACGACAATTCCCCGAACGGACATGGCACACCCCCGGTTGTTGGCGGCAGATCTGCGCGGCACTTGCGCTGCTATTATCAGTTCCAGCGCCGCCGGAGGCAAGGGGCCATCCTGGCAGCACACGCCGACCTCTTATATCACCGGGGCAAGCCCGCAGTTGCGGGGCTCGGTCCCGGGGATGCGGACCGCCATGCCGGATGGGGGTCGAGACTGGGCATGCAGTCGGCGGAATGCCACCCATACTGCATTTATGCGAACGTGGGCATAACCGAGCACGGCAGGCCCGCGCCGGTCACGAGAATGCTTCGAGCGTGTATAATCAAGCCCGCAAGCGACTTTTGACTCTAACGGGAAAGACAAGGCTGTGGACATCGGAATCCGTCTGTGCGTTCTGACCTGTTTGCTGGGGCTGCCATGCGTACCCGCCTGCTCCACCCCCGAGGCACGCGAACTGGCGCCACACACCGCGACCCAATCCGGCAAGCCCGCATCGACCACCGCCCCCGCTGAGCGAAAGAAGTCGGCCCAAGGGCCCATAGCGCCTCCGCGCCGCAACCTGCCGGGTCAGCGAGCCGACCTTTCTCTGGGTAAGATCTACGTTCCTGACTACTTCTCCGTGGAGAGCGCGGCTTCTACCGATGTGGTCTTCTGGTTTCTCGGAGCTTCGTGGTGCACCGAACAGACATTCTACGACGCCCGGAAAAACGGAGTCCTCATCACGGTTACCGTGAAGCAACTCTGGGAGACGTTCCGCCATCCCGATGCTCTCGCCCGGCTGCTCGACGAGGCCACGGCCTGGCTGAGGCAGCAGAGCATCTCCGACAAGCCGATCGGGCGCATCTGCCTGACTTCGTTCAGCGGCGGCTACGTGGCCGTCCGTGAGATCCTGAAGCAGAGTCAGTTCCGCAATCGAATCACTGACGTCGTGCTCGCCGATTCACTGTATGCCCCTCGCGTACCCGAAAAGAAGAACGAACTCGACCCTGATGCCATGGCCCCGTTCCTGGATTACGCGCGAAGAGCATCAGCCGGCGAGTGCGTCTTTCTGTTCAGCCATCTCTATCCGCCGGAGGAGCAGTACCGCGGGAATACGACGACTCTTGCCGCCAGCTACCTGATCGACCGTCTCCATGTGCCGCGCCGGCCTGCATCGTCCCGCAATTCCCGCGGCGCGCAACTTCTCTATCGGGCCGACCGGGGCGGCTTCCATGTGTTCGGCTATGCCGGTATGACCACGCAGGATCACTTCGATCATTTCTACGCTGCGAGCGACCTGCTGAGACAGACGTCTCTCGCCTTTGCGGACTGACACCATTGGTGCACAAAGGCGATTGACGCGCCCTCGTACCTGGCGCCGGAGCGAAGAAGAGAACCGGTAGAGGTGGCGGCGCACTCGCTCTTGGTACGGGCAGACTCATCGGTCGCCTGTCTCCCCATCCAGTACCAAACACACCGAATACCCATTCGGACGCCTCAGTTTGCTCACGCGAACCATCTGACAGACCTCCCAACCTCGACGGTGCAAAGCCAATGTAAATGGGAGTGGGTTGGGAGCCCTGACGGGCGGGTATCGAGCAGATGACAGCGCGGATCGGCCTCGTAAGCCTTGGCCGAATCAGCACTTATCAGAAGGGGGAAAAACGAGGCCGACGGGAATCGAACCCGCAACCTTCGGATCGACAGTCCGATGCTCTAGCCAATTGAGCTACGGCCCCATGGGTGGCTTCTCCACCATCGATTCGGTATCAACAACTATAGGCCAGGCCCGGATGTTGTCAACCATACCAGCGCTGAACTCTCCCGCCCGGGGATTGGACAGCAGGAAAGATACCGATCTAGAATGGGGCCCCTGATCGACGATGATTGCAGCGATTCGTCTGGCCTTGGCTCAAGCCGATGGAACACATTTCTTCAGATCCCAACCGGGCCCGCCGACGCCGTATGGTCAATGAGCAAATCCGTGCCCGGGGCATCTCGGACGAGCGGGTGCTCTGGGCGATGGAGACGGTGCCGCGCGAGCGCTTTGTGCTGCCGTCGGACGCGGCGGAGGCGTTCAGCGATCGTGCCCTGCCCATCGCCCTGGGCCAGACCATCTCGCAGCCTTACGTCGTGGCCTCCATGACCGCCGGCCTCAATCTTCAACCCGGCCATCGCGTGCTGGAGATCGGTACGGGATCAGGGTATCAGGCCGCCATCCTGGCTCGCGTGGCTCGGGAGATTTACACGATCGAGCGGGTGGAGCCTCTGCAAACCGCGGCCCGCTCGCTGCTGGCATTGTTGGGCATCGACAACGTGAGCTATCGTATCGGCGACGGCAGCGTCGGCTGGCCGGAGGCTGCCCCCTTTGACCGCATCATCGTCACCGCCGCCGCCCCCACTGTGCCCCCGTCGTTGTTGGAGCAGCTCGTTGATGGGGGCCGGCTGGTTATCCCCGTCGGTAACGAGCGCGAACAGACCCTGACCATCATCGAGCGCATCGGCAAGAAGACCAGAGAGACGCCCCAATACCCGTGCCGGTTTGTTAAGCTGCTTGGCCGCGAAGCCTGGCCGGACAAGTGAAAGATCACCCGAGACGCAGGATCGTGTCGATGACATAATCCTGCTGCGAATCGGTCAGTTCCGGCGAAACCGGGAGCGACAGCACTTCCCGGGCGGCCCGTTCCGCCACCGGGAACGCACCCTTCTTGTACCCCAGGTAGCTGAAGCAAGGCTGCATGTGCAACGGAATGGGATAGAAGATCTTCGATGCGATGCCCGCCTCGGCGAGGTGAGATCGCAGTTCGTCGCGCCGCGACGATCGGACCGTGTACTGGTGGTAAACGTGGCGGGCGTGCGGGTGCGTGAGTGGCGGCGTAACGCAGGATTCGCAGAGCGCCTCGTCATATCGGGCGGCGTGGCGACGCCGCGCGTGGTTCCATTCGACAAGCCGGCCCATCTTCGCGCGCAGAGCAGCAGCCTGTATGCCGCTGAGCCGGAAATTGCCTCCGATGCGTCCGTGCTCGTACTCCGACGTTTGTCCTTGGTGCCGGACAATCCGCAGCGCAGCCGCCAGCTCATCGTCGTTGGTCAGGACCATGCCCCCTTCGCCGATGGCGGACAGGTTCTTCGTAGGATAGAAGGAGAGGGTGGCCGCGGCGGCAAAGTTGCCGACGGGCCGGTCTCGATAGGTCGCGCCGATCGCCTGGGCCGCGTCCTCGATAACCGTAAACCCGTTCTTCTCGGCAATGGCCATGATGCGATCCATCTCCGCGCACTGGCCGTACAGGTGGACCGGTATGACTGCCCGCGTTCGCCTGGTTGCCGCGCCGGCTACGGCGTCCGGGTCGATGTTGTAGGTGTCCTGCAGGATATCGACGAATACCGGTCGCGCGCCGACGCGGGCAACGCTCCCTGCCGTTGCGAAGAAGGTGAACGTCGGCACGATGACCTCGTCGCCCGGTCCAACGTCGAGCGCCATCAACACTGCCACGAGGGCGTCGCTGCCGCTGCTGACGCCGATACCGTGTCTCACACCGCAGAAACGCGCGATCTGGGCCTCCAATGCCTCGACCTCGGGCCCGAGAACGTAACCGTGGGAAGTCAACACCCGGTCTATCGCCGCACGGACCTGGGCTTCAACCGTGCGGGACTGTGCCGCCAGATCAAGAAATGGGACTTTCATTCGCAACAGTATCGGGTTATCACCTGGATGCGACAATACTTGCCTGGCTATTGGCGGGAGCCTGGATACCGTACGAAGCAGCGCCGCTCCGCCGGCAAAAAAACTTCCGGGTCAGAACCTGCGTCCCGTCCCGGAAGTGCGCCACGGCTAAGACAGCCGATAACTGGAAGGTTCTACGCTGAACGCACCGCACGACAGACCAGTCGTCGCAAGCGCCGTGAGTTTCGTGCGTGCCCCTGATCGAGGCCCAACTATAACGCGCCTCGGCTGGCCATGTCAATGAATGCATCGGCGAATTGCGGACGGAGCATGAGGATTGTAAATTCTTGTGAATAAAGTGTTTACGTTTTTGGGAGGTTTGGCAGCGGGCCCGGTGGGATGCAAGTCCTGCTGGCGTCGGAACTTGCCTGCCAGCAGGATTTCTCAGTTTTTTTTCGGAATCGCGCTGGGGAATAATGCCCGCGGTTGGGCACTAGTTGCTGAGGCCGGGCGGTGGTTCCAGAAGCCTTGTCAGTGTAGGTGGTTACGGGTTATGGAGGAGAGGGACAGCGGGCGCGGAGGTCATCCGGGCGGATGACTGATGAGGTGCAGGTGGCGTTGGCGTTGGTGAGTCGCCAGGGGCGGTGGCTGGTGACGCGCCGATCGGAGGGGCGGGTTTTTGGCGGCTACTGGGAGTTTCCCGGCGGGGGAATCGAGGGGGGCGAATCGGCCTTCGAGGCCGCGGTTCGCGAGACGCGTGAGGAGGCGGGCCTGGTGGTGGAGCCGGTCGAGACCCTCGGCCGGGTCCAGACAAGCCACGGCGGCCAACGGGTGACGCTTCACCTGATCCGCTGCCGCCCCGTCGCCGGTGAGCCGAGGCCGGCCAGCCCGGCAGTGGCCGACGTGCGCTGGGTCAGCCTGGCCGAACTTCGCCAACTCCCCATGCCGCCGGCGAATGACGAGATCCGCCGGCGGATCGCGTTGCTGCCAGGGTCATGACGCTACTTCGGGTGGGCCTCCGTGCCTTGCCGAGCGTATCCACGCTCCGATCCCTAATGAGCGAACGCTCCTGCGAGACAGTCGCCGGGCAGGGATGGACAGTCAGGCGCCGAGGGCGGCATCCACCGCTGCGTTGACGTACATACCGATCAGGCCGCTGGCAAATGACGAGACGGCACTGGCGGCCGAGTTGCGGATCTGCTCAACATCAGGGCAGCCGGTGGTCTGCAAGAGAAGGGCGCCGCTGGCGATGAAGCGCAACCATCTCCGAATCGTGAGAGGGCACATCGAATCAACCTCCATCGTGTTGGTCGGCTGGTCCCGTCGCCGACGCGGTCGTGCGGGCTCCGGTGCGCGGTGCGGACACCTCGGGCTCGGTACGCCGCATCAACCCTCTTATCGGTCCAAAACGTGCGCCACACCAGTCAGGGTCGCGCTCAACATTACGCCTGCTGGTCGCTTTCGTCCTTGCTAAGGGGGCACACCCGTCCTATAGTGGACGAGCAGAATGCGTCGGGGGTACGTGTTCGGCCTACCGGCGGCGTAGCTCAGTCGGTAAGAGCGTGGGATTCATAACCCCAAGGTCACCGGTTCGAGTCCGGTCGCCGCTATACGCAGGCGGACAAGAGGGAAAAAGACTCGATTCGATTTGCCCGCCCGGTTCTTGAATTGTACATTTGGCGAGACTTTTCTCCTTCTCCTCCTCCAATCCGATGGGTAAGAGAGGCGTCGGCCGCCAGCACCGGCCGGCGCCCGCTTTTTTCACACCGCCCCAGGTTTACCCCGGCATCGACTCATTCGGCCGATTCCGAAATGACTTGAATTGTTGGCCTCCAGGCACGATCTGTTGTTGGCGCACAGCGTGCAGAAATGCAGTGCTGCTGACGCCAAGGCGCGGGATCGGGTTAGGGCGACAGTCCTTGGGGGGCCGGTGGACGCCCGCGGCGGTGAAGGGTAGCCCCCAAGGCTGTAGTTGCACGAGTCCGGTAACTGAAAAATCCGCGATTCGGAATGAAATGATTGACGGCCAACCGCCCGGTTTTTGCTTGACACGCGGTCCGGCTCGGTTTAGCATAAGTGTAACCCGATACTTGTACTGAGTACAGGGACGTGGATGGGTCTGTACGACGGGAGAAGGCCAATCTCGGTGCAGGTATGATAGGAGGGATAGCTGGCAGGTGGATCCAGCCCACGGGACACGACGAAGGTCGGTTGGTTGCCGATGGTCTGTGAGAGGGTCGAGGGTCCGGCAACCGTGCGGTTGGGCAGGCTTGCAAGCCCCCATCGACATCGGATCGTTCGCTTACAGCCGATTCGGGGTGGAAAGGACAGAGCAACGACAAGACCCTGAAGCATAAGAGAACAGGGTCCGATTGCGGTGCAGAAGGTCCCAGGCACGTTAGTCGTTCCAGTTCGTCTGGAGATCGCGGATAAGTCATAGTCGCATTTGGAGGAGGTTGAATACTATGAGCAAGTGTATTGGTGCAACGTGTGTCGTAGGGCTGCTGGGGCTGATGACAGCACCCCTCATGGCCCAGCCCAACCTGATCTTGAACGGAGACTTCGAGGTGATCGCGAACAGCGAGAACCCCAGCTATCCGAATGGCCCCGTGAATGCGCGGATCTGGTTGGGCACGTACAGCATGATGGGTTGCCCCGACCCTGGCACCGGCTGCTCCCAGGGCTGGGGCTCGCGGAGTTGGTGGATCGCGCCGCATTCCCCCGTTCAGACCTGGGAAACGGCTAACGGCAACCCGGAGGTCCGTCAGACCCAGACCTGGCAAACGGTCGCGGTCAGCAACCCATCAACGGTCTCGTTTACCGGTTACGTGCAGACGGGTCCCGCAGACAACGGTGAAATGAACAACATCACGATCAACCTTTACGACAATTCAGAGCCGAGCGGCACCCCGATTGCTACGGTTACCATAGACCAGACTCTGGCTTACCCGGGGTGGTATGTGGTCCCGGCGATGGTCGGTGCGTCCAGCTCGGGGTACGTCACGGTGGAGTTCACGACGAATACCAGCGCCCCCTACAACTTTGCCGGTGCGGTGCATTGCGACGACTTCAGCATGACCTCGAGCGTCGGCTGCACCACCCAGCACACGCTGGATCCGATTGCTCCCCCGATTCAGGCGAATCATGATGCCGATCCCACGCTGACCATTACCGGGACGGATCTGGAACGCGTGACGGGCGCCAAGCTGTTGCAGGTGGAGTCCGAGACGATTGTCGAGGCCACCGCTATCACGGTCGGCGGCGGCCCCGGTGAGATATCGATGGACGTCACGTTCCCCATCGGCACGGACGGTGCCCCACTTGGCCTGTACACGGTGATGACGGAGCAGGCCTCGGCGTCGGAGAATTGCGTGACCCAGACCGTCGTCGATGGGGTCGAGGTCGTCTGTGCCAACCCGAGCAGCTTCACCGGCATGGTCCCGGATGAGCTGCGTAAGCCCCAGGGACAGTACCAGTTCACGATTAACGGCGCCAACCTGGATGAGCTGGATGGGGTATCGTTAGTCCTGGGCACGCAGCCCCCGATCCCCGGGACGATCGATGACAATTCCAACCCCAGCGCCATCCTGGTGACATTCGACCTCACCAGTGCGCTGGTCGGTCACTACGAACTCCGGGGAACCCGTCCTGATACCTGCGAGGATCCGGCCCCGAAGCCTGATGCGTTCACACTTCGGCCGGAAGAAGACCTGCCGAACCTGCTGACCAACCCCGGCTTCGAGGAAGGCAGCTTCAACGGCTGGGACAACGTCGTCTCGCTGGAGCTAGTCAATGGTTCGTGGTTCGGCGACGCCGCCCCGCACACCGGCGACTGGTTCGCCGGGCGTGCATGCTGCGGGGGCGAAGTGACCGCCAGTGCAGAACAGACGGTCTACGTGGAGAACAACCCGAACATGTGCGGGGCCCACGACTACGACCTGACACTGTCGTTCTGGGCCAATGTCTGGGCCGGCCATCCCACGGAACCGTTCTTCGAGAGCTACGTGGAGTGTCAGCTCTTTGTTGACGGTGAGGAGAAAGCCAGTGCCCGCCGAAGCTCGCTCGACCACCCGACCCCACCGCTGGGGACGGGTGACTATG
Organism: uncultured Planctomycetales bacterium; assembly: GCA_964579675.1. Classification (GTDB taxonomy): domain Bacteria; phylum Planctomycetota; class Phycisphaerae; order UBA1845; family PWPN01; genus CAZOIA01. The sequence continues at coordinate 20,266 of CAZOIA010000062.1, forward strand.
TTCAGTATGTCATGAGTTGGTTCGGATCGCTCCAGGAGACTAGCCAGATCACGGTGAAGATAGTGGCTGATGCTGACGGTCGTAGCGGCGGGACCATTCCCCCGCCGAACTGGGGTATCAGCATCGTCGATGACCTCGAGCTCACTGCGGGTGGCTGCGCGCTTTGCCCGCACGATCCCGCCTTCGACTACGATGACGACGGGGATGTGGACCAGGCGGACTTCGGGGTGATCCAGGCGTGCATCACCGGCCAGGGCGGCGGCTTGCGGCCCGGGGTGGACTGCAGTTGTTCCGACTGGGACCAGGACCTCGACGTCGATCAGACCGACCTGACGAAGTTCGAGGAGTGTGCCAGTGGTCCGGCGATCACGGCCGATACCACCTGCGATGATCCTCCTGCGCCCTGAGAAGTGATCTCGCGGGCAGCCTGGCGCGGTCGCTTGCGGGGGCGCCGGGCGGATAGCGTAACGGTTCACCGGCGGGAGCCGACCGGCTCCCGCCGGCTTCTTTTCTACTCCCCGGGTCTGTTGTCGGCCCCAGACGGCCGTGCACTGCTACCTACGATTCCTGCTCCGCGCGGCGCACTTCGCGCAGCAGAAGGTATGGCGGGTCCGTGACAGTTTAGGCGGGGACCTTCGGGCGGAGAAGGGGACGGCACCTCGCTTTTCCGAACCCCGACCGTCAGGGAGGGGAGTATCTGCGGATGCGCCAGGGCCGCTTCCTTACGGGCGCGGTTCGGAAACACCTGGGGGCGGCGCCTTCCAACAGGCCGCCCAAAGTGTCATGCACCCAGGTATGGCAGGGTCGGGACATCCTCTTGCCTGCGGAGGACCACCGTGTAATAATAACGGGTGATGCTTCGGCATCGGGTCGCTGGGGGATCTGAGGACCCGGCACCCACAATTGAATCAGATACGGGCCCCCTGCTGCGTCGTCTGTTTGGGCAGCGGCGTGGTGGGGCCGGGCTGAACCCGGTACGGCCCAACCGCCGTGAGCCGCGGTGGCACGGCGGGTAGCCAATGGCAAACCTATTGGAAAGGAGAAAACCATGGCCACCAAACCGCGAACCCGATCCGCGCAAGGTTCCCAGGCAGATGCCAACAAGCCTCCGGCCGCTGGACCGGTCACCAGGACCGGGTCCCAGATCCTCCACGATGCCCTGATCGAGCAGGGCGTCGAGGTGATGTTCGGGTATGGGGGCGGGGCGATCATGCCGTTCTTCGACACCCTGTACGAGACGCCCATCCGGTTCATTCTCAACCGGCACGAGCAGGGTGCGGGCCATGCCGCCGACGGATACGCCCGGGCAACCGGGAAGACCGGGACCGTCATCGTCACCAGCGGCCCGGGGGCGACCAACCTGACCACCGCCCTGGCGACGGCATGTATGGACAGCATTCCGGTGGTCGCGATCACCGGCCAGGTGGCCACCGCCGCCATCGGCAATGACGCGTTCCAGGAAGCGGACGTCGTCGGGGTCACCCGGCCCGTCACCAAGCACAACGTGCTGGTCAAGAATGTCAAAGACCTGCCCCGGATCATCCGGGAGGCCTATCACATCGCCCGGACTGGCCGGCCGGGGCCCGTGGTGGTCGATCTGCCCAAGGATGTCCAGGTCAGCACCCTCGAACTCGGCCACGATGACGAGCTAAACCTCCCTGGATACCGTCCCCGTAGCAAGGGCAACGTGCGCCAGATCAAGCTGGCCGCCGACAGGATCAATGCCGCCCGCCGCCCGGTGCTCTACATCGGGGGCGGCGTCATCTCTTCCGGGGCTTGCGAGGAGCTTCGCCAACTCGCTCGCCAGGGGAACATCCCCGTGACGACCACGCTGCTGGGGCTCGGCGCGTTCGACGAGGTCGGCGATGCCAACCTGGCCCTGCACATGCTCGGGATGCACGGCAGCGCCTATGCCAACTACGCGGTGCAGGCTTGTGACCTGCTGATCGCGATCGGTGCCCGCTTCGACGACCGCGTCACCGGCAAGCTCGATGCCTTCGCCCCCCACGCGGACGTCATTCATGTCGATGTTGACCCGTCGAGCATCGGCAAGAGTGTGGACGTGGACGTCCCGGTGGTCGGCGACGCCAGGTCCGTGTTGACCGAGATGCTCCCGATGATCGAGCATCGCGAGCGGGCTGAATGGTTGCAGCAGATCGATGAGTGGCGACGGCGGTACCCGTTCACTTACAACCAGGCCGAAGGATCGATCAAGCCGCAATACGTGATCGACCAGATCAGCCGGATCACGGACGGCCAGGCCATCATCACCACCGGCGTCGGCCAGCACCAGATGTGGGCGGCCCAGTTCTACCGCTGGCGGATGCCCCGGCAGATGATCAGTTCCGGTGGGTTGGGAACGATGGGTTACGGGTTCCCCGCCGCGATCGGGGCCGCAATCGGACGCCCGGATCGGACCGTGATCGACATTGACGGCGACGGCAGCTTCCTCATGACCTCCAGTGAGCTCGCCACCGCCGCTCAGTACGAAGTCCCCGTCAAGGCCGTTGTTCTCAACAACGGTTTCCAGGGGATGGTTCGACAGTGGCAGGAGCTGTTCTTTGAGAAGCGCTACTCCCACACCAGGATGGTGAACCCCAGCTTCGCCCGGGTGGCAGAGGCGTTCGGGTGTACCGGCATCGAGGTGAGCGATCCAAAGGAAGTCACCGGTGCCATCGAAGAGGTGCTGCGCACGCCCGGTCCCGTCGTGCTTGACGTGCATGTCGAACCCGAAGAGAACGTGTATCCCATGGTCGCGGTGGGCAAGAGCTTGCATGAGATGCAGATGGGTGGTATGTCGTAACGGCAGGTAATCAATCGTGACCGAGGAGAATTCCCAGCAGCCCCAACCGTCCGGCGCGACCGGTTCCCGTGAGCGCCGCCGCTTCGCCGGCGCCCTCCGGGTGCTCCTTAGAACCCGCCTCGTTGCCGGCCTGGTGACCATCATTCCGATCTACGTCACCTACAAGCTCGTCGAATGGGTCTTCCGATTCGCCTTTGGCCTGATGACCTCGGTTACCGAGCCCGGGGCCAGGTGGGTCACGACCACGTTGGAGAAAAGCCCCCAGCCGAAGGTCTCCGGCGCGGTCCAGGCCTATACCCATTGGATCGTGCCGATCCTGGCAATCCTGCTGACCTTGTTCTTCTTGTACCTGCTCGGGTTGTTATCGGCCAACGTTCTCGGGCGGCGGCTGATTGTCAAGATAGAGAACGTCTTCGAAAAGTTGCCCCTGGTAAAGACAATTTACCGGACCACGAAGCAGCTTGCACTGCTCATGGGCGGCGGCCGCGAGGCGAGCTTCCAGCGAGTGGTGCTGGTGGAGTTCCCCCGGCCCGGGATGAAGTGCATCGGCTTTCTCACCGCGGTTATGAAAGATATGGACACCGGACGGGAGATGGCCAGCGTCTTTGTTTCCACCACCCCCAACCCGACCACCGGGTACATGCAGATCGTCCCGCTCGAGGAGGTCTCGGAGACTAACTGGTCGGTCGAAGATGCGATCAAGCTGCTGATGTCCGGCGGGATCATCAGCCCACCCACCGTCGCATTCGACCGCATCCACCCCGTCGAGTGGAAACATGCCCCGCCCTCGAAAGGCAATCATGAGAAAACACATTCTTAGCATGCTGGTGGAGAATCAGCCGGGAGTGCTCGCCCACATCGCGGGGATGTTCGCCGCCCGCGGTTTCAATATCGACTCGCTCGTCGTCGGGCGAACCGAGGATCCCCAGTTCTCCCATATGGTTATTGTCTCCAGCGGCGACGACCTGACCATGGAGCAGATCCGCAAGCAACTCGGAAAGATCATCACCGTGGTCAAGGTCCGCGATCTGAGCGAGCAGAACTGCGTCGAGCGGGACCTGGTCCTCATCCAGGTCCGTTGCACCCCCGAGAAGCGGGGAGAGATCAGGCAAATCGCCGAGATCTTCCGCGGTAGCATCGTGGACGTCGGGCCTCGATCCGTCATGGTTCGGTTGACCGGGCCGGAGGACAAGGTCGAGGCCTTCATCGAGCTGTGTCGCCCTTACGGGATCAGGCAGTTGTCGCGAACCGGCCTGATCGCGATGCCCCGGGCGAGTCAGGCCCCGGAGTCGGCGGCGAGTTCAGCCCCGCGCACCAAAAGGGCCCGGGTCGCCACCGTGGCCACGCCGGCCTCCGAAGCCGCCCTGCCGCCCAGTTGATCCCATTGGGCGGATAGGGAACACTGCCCCGCAGAGCGGAATCGTCATGGACTACGAGCCTCAGCGGCAGGTCGCGGTCGAAGCGGTAATGAAGGCATGCCGGCTCTGCCGGTCGGTGCAGGCGGCTCTCGTCTCGGCTGAGACGATGGCCAAGAAGGACAAGTCGCCCGTCACGGTGGCGGATTTCGGTGCCCAGGCCGTGGTCAACGCAGCTCTGATGGCGGCCTTTCCCCACGATCCGGTTGTCGCGGAGGAGGACGCCGGCGCACTCCGCGAGCCGGCGGCCGAGTTCATCAGACGAAAGGTGGTCCGTCACGTGCAGCAGTTGCTCGGCGCTGTGACCGAGGCGGACGTCCTCCGGGCAATTGACCACGGAACCGGCGAGGGGGGGGGCCGGGGCCGGCACTGGACGCTCGATCCGATCGATGGGACCAAGGGTTTCCTGCGAGGCCAGCAGTATGCGGTGGCGCTGGCGTTGATCGACGGCGGTGAGCCGGTGCTCGGCGTTTTGGGTTGTCCGAACCTGCCGGTCGACGCGGGACAGCCCGACGGCCCCAAGGGGTGCCTGTTTGTTGCGGTCCGGGGCCAGGGGGCGACGATGAGGCCCCTCGACGGACGCACCGAGACGAGGATCGCCGTAACAGATGTAGCCGATCCCGCGAGGGCTTCCTTCTGCGAGTCGGTCGAGTCCGCCCATTCCTCGCACGGTGATGCAGCCCGGATCGGGGAGGTGCTCGGCGTCACGGCCCCGCCTTTCCGCATTGACAGCCAGTGCAAGTACGCAGCCGTCGCTCGAGGCGATGCGTCGATCTATCTGCGCCTGCCGACCCGGGCCGACTATGAGGAGAAGATCTGGGACCACGCTGCCGGCTCGATTGTCGTCCACGAGGCCGGCGGCCGGGTCAGCGACATCCACGGCCAGCCGCTGGATTTCTCGATTGGCAGCACCCTCCGAAACAACAGGGGCGTCGTAGCCACCAACGGTAAGCTGCACCAGCAGGTCATTACCGCAATCCGAAAGGTGCTTGAGTAGCCGTCAGCTCTCAGCTCTCAGCGAGTCGGGCAGTCCTCCGCCCGGGCAATCTCCGTTCACGATTCAGTGTCCTTCCCGGTGCCGACGATCGGCAGCGGTGGAAACTCGCGGTATCGCTGCCAGGTCTGCTGGACGACGTCCGCCATCATGTGCAGAAAGACCGGGTCATCGTTGACGGTCTCGGCCCGCACCATCGGCAGGTTCAACTCGCGGCACACCTCCGCCGCCCGGACGTCCAGGTCGAACAGCAGTTCGATGTTCTCGCAGATAAACCCGATTGGTGAGATGACCACCGCGCGCAGGCCCTTTGCGCGTTCGGCCCGGAGGTAGTCACAGATGTCGGGTTCGAGCCAGGGGTCTTCCGGCCGGCCGCTACGGCTCTGGTAGACCAGCGCATAGTCGCGGCGACGGAGTTCCTGAGCCACCAGCCGGGCCGTCGCAGCCAACTGCTCCTGGTACCGGCATGTCTCGGCCACCGCCGTCGGCAGGCTGTGCGCGGTGAACACGATCCGGGCTTCATCGCCCAGGGCCGGGTCGAGCTTACTCAGCCCTTCCCGGATGTGCCGGGCCAGGACGGCCACGAAACCGTCGTGATCGTACCAGCTATCGACGTAGGTGATCCGGATATCGGGCAGTCCGCGCTCGCGCAGCGTGTGCCGGGCGTCGATGACGTTCTGCTTGTACTGTCCGCAACTGGGGTAACAGTGGTGGGCCGCCGCGATGAACCCGATCGCACGCCGCACGCCCGCGCGACTCATCTCGCACAGCACGTCGGCAATCAGCGGATGCCAGTTGCGCATGCCCACGTAAACCGTCAGGTCGATCCCCCGGTGCTGAAGCCGTTTTTGCAGTCCGCGGGCCTGACGCTGGGTCAATTCCGGGAGCGGGGATACGCCGTTGAAACGCAAGTATTTGCCCGCCGCCTCCTCGATCCGTGCGCCAGAGGCGTGGCGGGCACCGAGGACGTTCTTGAGGAAAGGGCCCACGTCGGCGCGCCCCCGGGGGCCTCCGAAGGAGATGATCAGGACCGCATCGAACGGGCAACGGCACGACGATGGGCGGCAGCGGTTCATGTCTTCCCGCCGGACGTTGGCGGCCTCGCAATCACGCAAACTGAGGATTGTAGCCGGCCTTGGGAGTTTGGCCACGTCAGGGGGTCCATGACACTTTGGGCGGCTCGTCGGAAAGCGCCGCCCCCCAGGTGTTTCCGA
>CAZOIA010000063.1:0-26622 GCA_964579675.1 uncultured Planctomycetales bacterium
CTGGCCCTACGGGTATATCAGCGTGGATGAAAGTCAGTGCGTCGGGGATAACTGGGCCTGCGATTACACGAAGGGCCCGGGCCTCGACGACTACTGGGGCAACGCGGCGATGTACGGCCCGTGTCCTCCCAACGGATGCCAGTGGCCTTACAACGCGTTTGTGTCGGAGACCACCAGCCCGCGGGGCTACGTGGGGTTGAGTGATAAGGTCATTGGCATGGGGTTGACCAATCCCGAGCCGGGAGGCACGGCCTGCAATGCCCACGTCAACTTCCGTCTCATCTGGCGGTGGACGGAAGCGGGCGGGCCGACGGACCCCACGATCGCCCGTTCGCCCGCCGGCTTCACCCGGTCGGTCACCCAGGGGAACAACCTGCCCGACGACACGTTTACCGTGTGGAACGCCGGCGGCGGGACGCTCGACTACTCGATCACCGACAACGTGGGCTGGCTCAGCGTCGACCCCGCCAGCGGCACCAGCACCGGCGAAGTCGACACGATCACGATCGACTACAGCACCGCCGGCCTCGGTTTGGGTACCCATAACGCCACGATCGAGATTTCCGATGCTGGAGCCACCAACTCTCCGCAGACCGTCACGGTCGCCGTCACCGTGACCTCCGGCGGGGGAGAGCCCCGCTGGCATCTGGCCTACTGGCGGCGAGTCGGGCATGAAGTCAACTCCTCAAACCACTCCATTTACATCTGGACGTTCGATCGGTTCGGCCAACCCGTCGCCGACCAGCTGATCCTGGATGCCAACAACAATGAACGAACTCGGACCGCGCCGACCAGCGATCCAAAGGTCGGGTTCGCCGAGTTGCCGGTGTATCCGACCGAGACGCTCCAGTTGAAGGTGGGCGGCGCCCTGCCCAGCGACTTGTCTCCGCCGATGGATACCACCCTGCCCGAGTACGGACACAATAGTTGGGAAGTCGGGTTCATGTTGATCGCTGACGACACCAACTTCGCGTTCGACCAGACCGTCGTGGGCGATCCCAGCAACGGCGGGCACGCGCCGCACATAGCTAGTTCTGCGTACTACGATACCGATCCCTACAACTACTTCAGCGACGCGCGGGACCTTGCCGGCAGCGCCTCGACTCATGGCCAAACGTTCCAGGCGTCAGGGAACCGCGTGGTGTGCGCTAAGGTGCAAGCGACCGTGGGTTGGGGGCAGCATCTCCGGTGGAAGGGACGGATTCTCGAGGGCGGCCCTGGTGGCCAGCAGATCGGAGCGACCGTCACCACGCGCGACATCGTTTCCGACGAATTCTGGCCCGTCATGCTTATCTGGCCGCTGGAAGGGAATGATGCCGTCACGGTGACGCCCGGCAACACCTACTACTTTGAAGTCGAGCGCGCCGATGCTGGCGGCGGAATGAACGTGTATAGAATGGACAACAACAACTACCCGAATGGCCAGTTCTACAAGGCGGGCATTGCCCAGCCGGGCAATGACATCATGGGCTGGGTGGTTTGCGGCATGCTCGCCGGGGGCCCCACTCAACCGGAGATCGCCCGTTCGCCCACCAGCTTCACCCGGACGGTCACGCAGGGCAGCAATCTGCCCGACGATACGTTCACCGTGTGGAACTCCGGCACCGGAACGCTCGATTATTCGATCACCGACAACGTGAGCTGGCTCGGCGTCAATCCCGCCAGCGGCACCAGCACCGGCGAAGTTGACACGATCACGATCAACTACAGCACTGCCGGGCTCGGTCCGGGCACTCACAACGCCACGATCGAAATCGCCGATCCGGGTGCCACCAACTCGCCGCAGACGATTGCGGTAACGGTGACCGTCGAGGCCCCCACCGTCCCCGGTGATCTCGACGGCGATGACGACGTGGATCAGGAGGATTTCGGCTACTTCCAGGCTTGTCTGACCGGCCCGGGTGTTCCCCAGAATGATTCCGTCTGTGCGGGCGCGAAGCTGGACGAGGACCCGGACGTGGATATTGACGATGTCCACCTCTTCCAGGGGTGCATGAGCGGCCCCGGCGTGCCCGGAGACCTGAATTGCCTGACGCCGTAGCCCGGGTTGTGCTACAATGAACCCCGGCGGAGTGGGCGAGGCGATCGCTCGGCAGGTCCGCCAGGGGCGGATCGGTCGGGAGGAAAGTCCGAACTGGGCAGGGCACGGTGGTCGCTAACGGCGACCCGGCGTGAGCCGAGGGAAAGTGCCACAGAAAACACACCGCCCTTGACGCGTGACGCGGGCTTTGTCTGCCCTTGGCCCCGCCGGGTCGAGGTGGCGCGAAGCGCCCGTCACGTGTCAAGGGTAAGGGTGAAAAGGTGCGGTAAGAGCGCACCGCGTCATGGGTGACCGTGACGGCAGGGCAAACCCCACCGCCAGCAAGCCCAAGTAGGCAGCGAGAGGCGGCCCGCCTCGTTTGAGCTGCGGGTAGGGTGCTCGAGCGGCCTGGCAACAGGTCGCCCAGATGAATGATCGCCGCCCGCGACGGCGGGTCCAGCCGCCGGTGCGGGTAACAGGATTCGGCTTATTCGCCCACTCCGCCGCTCTTTGTCTTCCGGGCCGGATCTCCTTTTCTTGTCCCGATTCACGCCCGCTTCACTTGGCTCGCCACCCTTGGCCAGGTATACTTGAACCAGTTATAGAGACCTCGGCCCCCCTCCAAAGGGCACCGGGGCCGCATAGAGTTCATTTCCGTGTGCGAATCGATAGGTTGGCAATGACATCCCTTATACGCCAATCCCCGATTACTCATCCGAGCCTCAAGGGCTGGATTCATACCGGGTATTCATTCACGATTCATAAGGAGCCGATCAATGCTGCTCACCATTCTCCGGGTCATTTTTGTCCTGATCGTTGCCGCGGTGGCGATGAACTTCGCCGAGTACTATTACCAGGTGTTGCCGGCCCCGGCGATTCTGACGATCTCGCTCGGCATCGCCAGCCTGCTCATCGGGCTTGATGTTTTCGTCCCGCAGAAATCGCTGCTCGCCATCTCGGGGCTCTTCTTCGGCCTGGTGGTCGGGATGCTCGTGGCTTACGGTGCGAGCCTGATTCTCGACCTGCTGGTGGACGCCTATCGGCCCTCTCTGCACGAAGCCCTGCACGTCAGCGGTCAGAAGCTCACCGAACTGGTCAGCACCACCAAGGTGCTCATCGGCGTCATCTGCTGCTATCTGGCCGTCAGCTTCATCCTGCAAACCAAGGACGACGTGCGGTTCGTGATTCCTTACGTGGAATTCGCCAGGCAGCGCAAGGGCCAGCACCCACTGATCCTCGATACGTCGGTCATCATCGACGGGCGCATCGCGGACGTGCTGGAGACCTGGCGCACGGATGCCCCGGTGATCATCCCCCGGTTCGTGCTCCAGGAGCTTCAAACGATTGCCGACAGCAGCGAGAAGCTCAAGCGCAACCGGGGCCGGCGGGGGCTGGACGTCGTCAACCGCCTCCAGGGCCTTGAGAAGCTCGACCTGCAGTTCCAGGATACGCGGATGACCCGGGAGGAGATGTCCGATCCGGTGGACCAGCGGCTGGTCACGCTGGCCAGGAAGATCGACGGCCGCCTGGTCACCAACGACTACAACCTGAACAAGGTGGCTCAGATCCGCGGCGTGGACGTGATCAACGTCAACGACCTCTCTAACGCCCTGAAGCCCGTGTTCCTGCCCGGCGAGGCCATGCGGGTCAAGGTCATCAAGCAGGGCGAAGAGCCGGGCCAGGGCGTCGGGTATCTTGAAGACGGGACCATGGTGGTCGTGGAAGCTGCCCGCGAGAGGATCGGCGAAACGCTCCCGATCCTGGTCACCAGCGTGCTGCAAACCAGCGCCGGGCGAATGGTCTTCGGGCGAATCGAGGGTACTCTTGCCCAGGACCGGCAGCGACGGCGATCCAGTCACCCCACGGGCTGAGACCACGACCCAGGTGATGGGCAGGGCGTTTCCCTCGCCCGACGCCTCCCCGGCCAAGCGCGAGCCCTGCGCGATTGCCCCAACGCCTGCCCCGGCGAATCTCGCTCCCGCTCAGGGCCGTCCATTGCTATCGGACCACGTCGTTTTCAACGCGGGCAGAGGCGGTCCGGGGCTTACGCCGGTCTTTGGGGCGAGGATTCGCTGAATTCCGCTCGCCCGTTTGCCGACTTGGGAAGGGACGCGCCAACTAAAGCGAGACGCCATGAAGCTCAGAGAACTCGACATTCGCCCGCCCCTGACCATCTCGCCTTTCAGCTCAACCGATGACGCCATTCACATGCTGTGGGAGCACGACATTCGCCATCTGCTGGTCGTCGATGACGGTGGACTGGTCGGGCTGCTGACGGACGGCGACCTCCTGGAAAGTGTGGGCATGCTGACCCGGGCTGAGCGATGCTTGATCCCCGCGGCGGTCTCCGGCGAGCAAGTGCTGGTCGCGGACGTCATGGAGGCCGAGGCGAGCTGCGTCACGCCGGAGATCCTTGCCACTGACGTTGCCCACCTGCTGATCTACGAGAAACGAACCGCGCTGCCCGTGGTTGACGGCTCGCGACTCGTCGGCATCGTCACTGAGTCCGATATCTTGCGGGTTTTCATCGACACCCGCTGGGTGGAGAAGGCTTCGCTGCACAACGACCCAGTGAGCCATTTCGGTTCCCGCGTGCTCAGGGCGGTTTCGCCGGCGGACACGATGGCCACGGTGTGCGAGCAACTGGCCCGGCGAACGATCCGGCACCTCCCGGTCGTCGAGGATAGCCTGCTGCTCGGGGTCATTTCAGATTGGGACGTGCGGACCGCGATCGGCCGGTCCGAGGTTGGGGCCTGGGTTCACCTGACCGCTTCAGAGGTAATGGCCACGGGCGTCCAGACGCTTGGCTCGAACGAGCCCTTGATTTGCGCCGCCAATCTGATGTGGCTGGACAAGCTGACGGCAATTCCGATCACGAACCCTGATGGCGAACTGCTCAGCATCCTCACTGTCTCCGATGTGCTGGCGGCCTTTGCCGCCGAGGCAACGATCCACGCTTAACCGTTCGATCGGCGGTGCTTTTCGTGGAACTGGCGGCTCAATTCCGCGTCGCGGATATGAACGGCGGCTTGCTGGAAGAGTTCGGTTTCCAGGTCCTGTTGCCTTTGCCGGATAAGCCGCTCCAGGAGCCGGCGGCGAAGTTCGTCCCCGTTCACGTTCTCGAACCCGACGTCGCTGGCCGGGAACCGCCGTTCGCAACGGATGATGTGGTACGCCTCCCCGTCGCGGATGGTTTCTGAAACCTCACCCACCTCCAGCTCGAAGGCCACCTTCCGCAAGAGCGGCGTCACGCCGGGATCGTCTCGAGTGAAGGGGCGCGCCAAACCGCCACTGGCAGCGGTGAACTGGTTCTCACTCATTTGCCGGGCGAGAAGCTCGAAATCCTTCTTGGCGGCCAAGAGGGCCCGGACCCGTGCCGCCGTCGCCAACGACGACACCTGAATGTGCCGGACCTGAACCCTCTCCCCGTAAGCCAGGTCGTACTCATTGCGGAGATCCGCCTCCGTCACCTTCATGTCGGCGACCTCCGCCTCGGCGATCCGGCGGAGGTACGCCCGCTGCTCCATCCGGCAATTCCACTCGCAGCGCGAGATGTTCTTGGCCTCCAGGAACTCCTCCAGCAGGCGTTGGGCTTCCTCGCGGTCCAGCACCTGCCCATCGGTGTCAACCACCGGCGTGGAGAGCCTGCGCAGGGCGTCCTCGTGGGCGGCGGAAATGTCCGCCTTCGTCACCGTCAGGGACATATCCGCCCCTCGCTGCCGGGCCGCCGTCAGCAGCACCAACTGCTCCAGCAGCCCCAGACCGTGGCTTTCCATCAGCATCTGCACCAGCTCTCTCTGTGCGATCGGCGCGCCGTTGACGACGGCAATCACCTCGACCGGAGAGACCGGGTTCTCGCTGGCGTTCTCCGCCGGGTGGCTCGTCGGCGCCGGTGGGGGTTCAGCCCGGGCTTCCGGCGGCGGCTCGCGCGATTCCCACGTCCTCGCCACGGGTGTGGAGACGGGTCCGTCCGGCCGTGCACACGCACCGGCTCCCAAGACGACCGCACACGCCGCACACCTCGCCATCAGCGAGAAACTGAACATGGCTCAATCTCGCTCGCCTGCCTCAGCGATCCATATCCCAACGGCGCGAACCTACCGGCCCCGCACGAGCCGGTCAAGCTCGACCCTCGAGACGGCCGGAGACCGGGTCCGTGACACTTTGGGCGGCTCGTCGGAAAGCGCTGCCCCCCAGGTGTTTCCGAACCGCGACCGTAAGGAAGCGGACCCCTCTCCGCAGCGCGTCCATGAGGAGGCGGCCCTGGCGCATCCGCAGGTACTCCCCTCCCTGACGGTCGGGGTTCGGAAAAGCGAGGTGCCGCCCCGCTGCCCACCCGAAGGTCCCCGCCGAGACTGTCATGCACCCCGGAGACCCTGCCACGCACCCCCCTTGCGCGTGTGCATTGCTCTGGCCGGAAATCCCGGATAGACCATATAAGGCGTCGTCCGCCGCGGCCCCCGTGGCCGGGGGAACAAATTGGCCTCCTCCACGTCTGAGCACGTGGGCAACCCACCACCGGCGGGTGAGGATACATTGTTGAGACGGATCACATTCTCTGCTTTCTTGTGTGCAGCCCTCATCGGCTGTTACCCCGCCTCAATCCGGACGGTCTCCATTGACCAGGTCCTTCACCGGAAAGATCGCCGACACGGGACCTTCGGGCCCACGGGCCGGCGTCTTTTCACCGAAAGGCTCGACCAGGGCTCTGGCATCCGCGGCCAGTTCAGTTACATCCATTACGCCGACATTCGCGATCCGATCCGCCTGACGCTGCTCGAGGGCGGCGAGCCGATGCCGACGCGGATCGAGGAGGTGGACTGGTATCCCAGTCACCTGGTCGTCCGCTCCACCATCGCCCCGCTTTCGGTCACCGAACGGAAGTTCGTCTCCGACGACGACACTCTGGTCGATCTTGTTACCCTGACAAACAGGTTCGCCGAGCCAATCGAGCGCAGACTGCGACTGGCGAGCGGATTCGCGGCAACTGTATCGAAGCCCAGAACCGACAATACCGGCGTCAACTACTACCTGGCGGGCTCGGACGGATTCTACGGGGTCCGCGCCCACGCGGTCATCGCCGCTTGCGGCTTCGCGCCTGACAAGAACGAATCGGCCCTTATCCGGACTATCAAGCTCGCCCCCGCCCAGTCGGTCAGAATCCCCGTCGTAATGAGCATGAGCGAAGACCTCGACACCGCCTTACGAACCGCGGGCGCCTGGGCCACCCGCCGCGACGCCCTCGAGCACCACTGCGAGACCTACCAGGCCTGGTTCGACGACAATTGCCCGCAGTTCGAGTGCGACGACCCGTACATCACCAAGATGTACTGGTACCGCTGGTTCGTAGCCCGTCACTGCCTGAGCCGCGCGTGCACGGGCAGTCTGCCCGAGCCCTACTTCTTCGAGGGCACGCACCATAGTCATTTCTCCCGGCTCATCGCCTTCAGTTCGCCGCACATCATCTCCGAGGTCCGCTGGCTCCGCGAGCCGCGATATGCGTTCGGGCAGGTTCGCAACCATTGCCGCAACGCGGACGACAAGGATGGTTTCTTCATCTCCGCCCGCATCAACGCCAGCGGCGGCGAGTACAACAACTGGATCGTCGCCTCGGCGTGGGCGGCGTTCCGGGTGCATCCGGACCGGGCGTGGCTGGAGGAGGTCGTCGGCCACCTGGCGGAGGACGTTCTGGGAACGTTCCGTCGGTACGACCAGGACGGGGACAGACTGCCCGCGCCGAAGAATCACTGGACCACCGGGATGGAGTTTCAGCCGGCGTTCTTCTACTTCACTGATTACGACGACACGAAGCCGGACGCGCCCCTCGAACGCGGGGACTTCGTTGCCTACACTCACGGCAACGCCAAGGCCCTTGCCGAAGCCTACCGGTTCCTGGGCAACGAGGATGAAGCCCGGCGATTCGAGGGCCTGGCCCGGGAGATCCGCCGGTCGTGTCTATCGAAAATGTGGGACGATGACGACCGGTTCTTGTACGCGATTCGCGAATCGGACGGCGCCGTCGCCCGTTGCCGTGAGATCGTCGGGTTCTATCCGTTTATAAGCCGGCTGCTGCCCGATGAACCTCGCTACACCACGATGTTGGCCTACCTGGTCGATCCGGAGGAGTTCTGGACGCCGTTCCCGCCGGCCACGGTGAGCAGGAAGTGCCCGGCCTACACGCCGAAGGTGGCACACTGGCCGGCGGCGGGTGGCAGAATCCACGGCTGCATGTGGAACGGACCGGCCTGGCCGCATGCCACCAGCTTCATGCTCGACGTGGCGGCGGCGGCCATACAGGACTACCACCAGCCGCACGTCAGGCCGGAGCACTTCTGGCACATGTTCCAGAAGTACACCCATTTGCAGTATGAGGAGAACGACCTGAGCCGGCCGCTCGTCACCGAGTACTACAACGGCGAAACCGGGGCCCCGGATCCGAAGGGCTGTCCCGATTACTTCCACAGCAGCTACTGCGATCTGGTCATCAAGTACCTCGTCGGTCTTCAGCCGGCGAACTCGAACCGGCTCACGATCAGCCCCATCCCCGGGCCGGTCGAGCGGTTCAGTCTGCGCCGCCTGCGCTACCGCGGACATGATCTTGACATCGTGTACAATAGCGACGGCGCCTACAGGGCCGGCGACGCCGCCCCGGCCGATGAACCCCGCGGGCTGACCGTCTGGATCGACGGCCGGCACGCCGGCCAGCGCAGCTCTCTGGGCCCGTTGACGGTGGAACTGCCGGGAGGATCTGAAACCACAGACGAACCCTGACAACTCAAGCTCACCGGTTTCGCCCGTGGGCACCGACGTGACCTCCAGGACCGTGGCAATTCATTGCCGCAAGTACCCTGGCTACGGCTGGCGGGAGCGGCAACAAGTTGCCGCGGTCCTGGAGAGCGGTTATTCAGCTTTCATTCGCAAGCCGGTCGGTCTGAGTGATGAGGGAACAGCATAGCGCAGCGCCAAGCGAGTCACCCATGAAGATTATCTGGGAACTGATAGTACTGGCCTTCGTGATAGCGACGGCGGCGTGGTGGGCATCGGTTGAGCCGGAGGCGGCCCACCAGCCGGCGGGTAATTCCCCCGGCTACGCCCCTGCATACCCTCCCGCGCCGCGGTTGCCGCTGTTGAGCCCGGACCAGACGTACCACGGGCTGTCCTGGCACATTCACCACTCGCAGGGTTGCGTCGAACGGGGGAAGCGCTTGCTCGGCCAGATCGCCGATCTCGGGGCCGACACCGTGCTCATCAGTAACGCCGGCTACCAGGAGCACGCCGCTTCGGATTCTTTCCAAATCGATCCCGCGGTTACCCCCTCGAATGAACAGTGGCAGCAGGTTTTCAAGATCGCCCACGGCAACGGTCTGCGCGTCATACTGATGCCGATCATTCTGCTCAGCGACCCCCGGGGCACCGAATGGCGCGGCGTGATCAATCCCCCGAGTTGGGACGACTGGTTCGAGCAGTACCGCAACTTCGTCCTGCACTTCGCCCGCATCGCCGCCGAGGGCGGGGTCGAGGCCTTCATGGTCGGGTCCGAATTGATCAGCACGGAGAAGTTCACCGACCGGTGGCGGGAGGTGATCCGCGACGTCAGGAGGGTCTTCCCGGGCAAGCTTTCCTACTCGGGTAACTGGGATCACTACAAGGTGGTTGAGTTCTGGGACGATCTGGATCTGGTCGGGATGACCAGCTACTACAAGCTCTCCGCCGAGCCCACCCCGTCGCTCGAGTCGCTGATCGAGGCGTGGAAACCGATCAAGCGAGGCCTGCTGAAGTGGCAACACAAGATCGGCAAGCCGCTGCTGTTCACCGAGGTGGGGTGGTGCAGCCAGGAGGGCGCCTCCATCGAGCCCTGGAACTATTACTACAAGGAGAAGGCCACCCAGGCCGGTCTCGAGGAACAGCGACGCTGCTATCGCGCGTTCATCGAGACCTTCAAGGACGCGCCTGAAGTCGGCGGGACGATCTGGTGGGAGTGGACGGACGGCCCCGGCGGCCCGGACGATTTCAACTACACGCCGAAGGGCAAACCGGCGGAAGGTGAGCTCCGAGCGTGGCTCAAGATCGTCCGGGAGCGGCGCCAGGCCGCCGCGGAAAGCTCCGTCAAACCGCCCATCAGATAGGCAAGAAGTGGGAAAGCCGGTACAACTCGTCGTGCTGCACCAGGGAGCGATTGGGGATTTCGTACTGGTGCTCTCGGTGGTGCAGGCGGTCCGCTCGCGTGTGGGAGCTGAGCACGTGGCGGTGATTGCGACTGCACCGTCGGCGAAGCTCGCGGTTGGCCACAGTGCGATCGACGCATGGCAATCGGCGGAGCAGGCGGCCCTGCACACGCTGTTTCGCGAGCCCGGTCCCCTGGACGATCGGCTTGCGTCGGTGTTGAGTGCCGCCGACTGGGTGCTCAGTTTCCTGAGTGACACGTCCGGGCCGGTCCATCAACGCCTCTGTGCCTCGACAACCGGCCGCGTGATGTCGATCGATCCGCGACCGTCGGAAGAAACGCTCGCGCGACGACGCCACATCACGATGCAATGGCAGGCAGAGATCCGCGAGAGGGGTCTTGACCCCGGCGACCTGGCGCCACCCGTGATTCACCTCGGTCCGGGACGCGAAGCCGCAATCGGAGGGCGTGAGGCCACATGCCGCGCACGCGAAGCCGCGAGCAGAGTAGGGCGCGATGCGGGACCTCGGCGCGTGGTCGTGCACCCCGGCAGCGGCGGGCGGGAGAAGTGTTGGCCGATCGATCGCTTTGTCAGGCTTGTCGAATCGCTCAAGAACGTCGAGGTGACGTGGGTTCTCGGGCCGGCAGAGTGCGAATCCCAAGGCGAGCAGACCGTGGTGGTTCGCGAAAGGGTCGCCGCCACCCCCGAATCGCTACTGGTCGAGCAGGATCTGTGCCAGGCAGCCCGACGCATCGCCGGGGCCGACCTCTATGTCGGCAACGACGCCGGGCCGACCCACGTGGCGGCAGCGATGGGCATCCCGACGGTTGCGATCTTCGGCCCGACCGATCCGCAGGTCTGGCGGCCGTTGGGGAACGACGTCGCCGTGGCGGCTCCCGCCAGGCGCGGCGATCCGATCACCGCCGTGACGGTTGAGCAGGTCAACTCGGCGGTGCAGCAGATCCTCAAGCTGTCTTACTGAACTGCATCTCGGGGGAGTCAGCGGAAGTTCCCCAGATCGCGGCGGGCGAGCACCTTGCGAAGCAGGAGATAGTTCGTCCCGCCGTGCAAGGTGACCTCGCCGCTGATCACGAAAACGACCCCCTGACTGCCGCCGCCGGAGAGGGAGATCGCGGTCTCGAGCAGTCGATTGGGCAAGAGCCGAACCGGCTTGTCCTTGGGGTGCCGGCCCTGGTCCTCGAATACCAGGGTCCACCACAACTCGCCCGGCGAGACCCGGCCAATCCGGTCGATCAACAGGGCTTCCTCCGGCCAGGCAGCACCCCTCCTTCCGGACGAGGCAGCCGATGGATCATCCGCGGTGCCGGCCTGAGACCCTTCCCCGATCGTCGGGGTGCGATCCGGCAGCACCACCGGGCGAAGCGTCTTGTGCTGCTGGAGCCGTTGCATGAGCTCCTCAGCCGTCGGCTCCCGCGGGGTGGCGGGTTGGGTCGTTGTATCAGCCCCGGGGACGGCCTGCGGTTCGCCAGCGGGCTTCACCGGCTTGGCCGATGTCTCCTCGAGGTCCTCGACGAGGAGATAGTTCGCACCCAGGAACTCGGTGATCCGGCCGGTTACGACGAAGGTTGATGGGGTATCGGCGGCCGAAAGGATCACTTCGAGCATCGCCAACCACTGATTCGGCAACACCCGAAGCGGCGGGGCGTCCGGCAGACCCTCCACCTTGGCCAGCTCAACGACATACCACCGGTCTTTCTTGAGGATCCGCCCTTCCCGCGAAGCCACCACGTATCCCTCAGGCAGCAAAGGCATGTCGGCCCGCAGCTTCTTCTGCGTTCCCTGTGAGAGTTGCTCCGGATCTTCGCCCACTTCGCCGGGTTGCGAGGGGAGGATAACAACCTGCCGGCGTGGTGGATCGAGCAGGTTCTCCGGGACCCGGGATGTCCTGGCGTACCCGGGCCCGCGCCGCCCCAGCAGGGCGGAGCCGGCCGGCCTACTTGCCGGGCCCTGAGCCCAACAAGGCCAAACCCCGATCCCTGCCACCAGGGCCGCCAACATCCTTGCCCCCCCGGCGGGGCCCTTGCCAATCCGATCGCCTTGTCTGCGCTTACGGGCAAACATCACTCAACCTCCGTCGTCAATCGCCGTCGTCCCTGATTGCTGCGCCCACATCGTATCATCGACCGTCGGCAGGTGGCAAGATAAGCCCCACGCAGGGAAGCGGCAGTAAAAGCCTGAATGTGAGAAAGTGACAAGGGGGGAAAGACCAGGCCTCGGCCACCTTCGTACCTTCGTACCTTCGCACGTTCTGACTTGTCCACCTTGTCCGAAGCCGTGCCACCTGAGGCGGACCGCCTTTTCATTGTCCGCAGCCAAAGAGGACCCTTGTGGAAGAACATGCTCGCAAAGGGCGCTCATGTCTCGCCGTAAGGTTCTAAAACGATGGTCCTGATTCCTTACCCGCGTCCGGACGATTCGCGCGAGCCCTGGAAGACGTAGAGCGACAGCGTGGCAATGTCCGCCGGGCTGATGCCGCTGATGCGTGCCGCCTGGCCGAGGCTACCTGGGCGAAAACGCGCGAACTTCTCGCGGGCTTCGTGACGCAGTTCATTGATGGTGCTGAAGTCAAAGGACCTTGGGATCGACCGGGCTTCGAGCTGCCGGTACCGCTCGATCTGGCGTCGCTCCCGCTGAAGGTAGCCGGCGTATTTCACGCGAATCTCGACCGCCTCCAGCGCCGCCGCGGGGACGCTCCGCACGGCCAGTTCACCGCACTGCTCGCCCAGGTCCGCCAGCCGGGTGTGCGGTCGCCGCAGCCAGTCAATCAATGCACGCCCCTCGAGTCGGCAAGCACCCAGCGCCGCTTCCAGCGACTCGATCGCGGTCCGCTTCCGCTCGAACACGTTCCATCGCTCGTCGTCAACGAGCCCCACGCGACGTCCGATCGGCGTGAGCCGCATGTCCGCGTTGTCGCTCCGCAGGTGGAGACGATACTCCGCCCGCGAGGTGAACATCCGATAAGGCTCGTCCGGCGGGCGGGTGACCAGGTCATCGATCATCACGCCGATGTATGCTTCGTCGCGCCCGAGGACGACCGGCTCGCGGCCCAGAACGCCTGCCACGGAATTGATGCCCGCCAGCAACCCCTGCCCCGCCGCCTCTTCGTACCCACTGGTACCGTTGATCTGCCCCGCCAGGAACAGGCCCGCAATGCGCTTGGCTTCCAGGGTGGCGAAGATCTGATCCGTCGGCACCCAGTCGTACTCGATCGCGTAGCCGTACTGCTCGATCCGAGCGTTGCCCAGACCGGCGATCGCATGGACCATCGGCTCCTGAACGTCCTCGGGCAGCGAGGTCGGAATGCCGTTGCAGTAGATGAGCGGGTTGTCGTAACCCTCCGGCTCCAGGAAGACCTGGTGCGAGGACTTGTCGGAGAACCGCACCACCTTGTCTTCAATGCTGGGACAATAACGCGGGCCTCGCGACTTGATCTGCCCCGAATACATCGGTGCCCGGTGGATGTTCGCGCGGATCAGCTCGTGCACCCGCTCGTTGGTGTGCGTGATCCAGCACTCGACCTGCCGCTGGGGCAGGGCGGTGGTCATGAACGAGAACGGCAGCGGCGGGTCGTCCCCCGGCTGCGAGGCCAGCGGCGTGAAATCTACCGAATCGCGGTGCACCCGCGGGGGCGTGCCGGTCTTGAGCCGGGCAAGCTCCAACCCCAACGCAGCCAGGTTGTCACTCAGCGCTGTTGCCGCCGGCTCGCCCATGCGCCCCCCGACCGTCTGCCTCTCGCCGCAGTGCATGAGCCCGCGGAGGAAGGTACCCGTCGTCAGCACCGCCGCCCGGCAGCGAAGCTCGCGGCCATCGCCAAGGCGGACCCCGGTGATCCGTAGCGGCGCCGTGGGGTCGCGTACGTCTGAAGAGGTGGGCCACCGCGATGCGCTCCCCTTCGGGTCGCGGCTAAACGCGGGTAACGCGCTCCCCTTCGGGTCGCGGCTAAACGCGGGCACGCTGCCCGTCCGCCGTTCCCTCACCAGAGCCTCTTCGACCAGCAATGCATCCACCATCCCCTCGATGATCTCGATCCCGTCGATCGAGCGAAGCAGGTCGAGCACCGCCTCGGTGTACAGGGCCCGATCCGCCTGGGCCCGCGGCGCCCATACTGCGGGCCCCTTGCTGCGATTGAGCATGCGGAACTGGATCCCCGCCCGGTCGATCGCTAGGGCCATCAGGCCGCCCAGCGCGTCAATCTCGCGGACCATCTGCCCCTTGCCCAGCCCGCCGACGGCCGGGTTGCACGACATCCGCCCGATGGCCCCCACCCGCATCGTTACCAGCGCGACCGAGCACCCCATCCGCCCCCCCGCCCACCCCGCCACCCCCCCCCCCAGCCCCCCCCCCCGCCCAACGATGTCGTAGGTCAAACCCATCAGGTCACGTCCGGATGGCCCTATCCGTTCGGTCGAAGTGAGACGGTGGAACCCCGCCCCACCCATTGTAGCCAGCCTACGGCCAGGGTGGAATCGCCCATGACTGGTTTCTGAGCGGTCCGGCCGATATCATAACGTTGTGGTCAATGTCGTCGATCGGATCGCCGGCGACGGCACTTTTCGTGCCCTGTTGGCCCGGATCCGCGAGTCGGCTGGCCCCGTGAAAGAGGCATCGCCGACAGGCGAGGCCGACCAGGGGGTGGTCTCCGCGGATGGGCTGTGGGGGTCTTTTGCGCCTATTCTGGCAGGTGCAGTGGCCACTTGTCTGAAGCGGCCGCTGCTTTACGTCACCGCCCATCTCGAACAGGCTGACGAGGCCCGTGACGGTCTCGAACTGTTTTACGGCCGGACTCCGGAGCTGCTCAGCGCGTTCGAGACGCTCCCCGGCGAGGGAGCGGCCAGCGACGAGATTCATGCCGAGCGCCTGCGGCTCTGTGCCCGGCTGCGGGATCTTCGCGAAGCCGCAAGCGGCTTGGGGGAACGCCCAGACGCGAGCGGAAGACGCCGAGACAAGGAGAGTCACGAAGCCGCAAGCGGCTCAAGGGCGCGCGGGATCGGGAAGACTGGGAAGACCGCAAGCGGCGGTCGATGCGACGACGCGGCCGCACTACTGATTGTCGCGCCGGTTCAGGGGTTAATGCAGGCGGTACCGACGCCTGAGGCGATGGAAGCCGACCTGCTCACCGTTTCGGTCAAGCGGCAGCGTGATCCGCGCCAACTCGCCGAGTGGCTGACCGCCCGCGGCTACACCCGGCTCGACCAGGTCGAGTCGCCCGGGGACTTCGCGCTGCGGGGTGAAATCCTCGACATCTATCCGCCGGCCGAGGCCGATCCATACCGTATCGATTTCTTCGGTGATCAGATCGAGTCCATCCGCCGGTTCGACGTCATTACGCAGCGCTCAGGCAATGACTTCGACACGGTTCAGATTGCAGCGGTGTCGTCCGGGAGTGGCGGCTCCGGCAGCCGCGGTACGCCCCGGATCACCAGCTTCCTGAGCTACCTGCCCGCCGATACGATCGTTGCGCTCGACGAGCCGATCGAGATCCAGGAACTCGCAAGAACCTTCTGGAATCGACTGGGCGAGCCCCGCGGCATGATGCCGGTGGACAGGCTTCTCCAGCGGGCTCGCCGGTTCGTGCAACTGCATCTGTTCAGTCTGCCGGCCGCGGACGCGGCAAACCGGTTCAGCTTCGGCGTGCAGAGCCTCACCCGGTTCGAGACCAGATCATCGGAGGCCCTGAGCGAACTCGCTCAACTCGCCGCCCGCCGCGACGTGCTGTTCTACTGCGACAATGAGCCGGAGCGCCAGCGCTTCGTCGGACTTTTCACCAGCACGATCGGCGGGTTGCCGGAGCGGCTGGAGTTGGCGATCGGGCTGATGCACCGGGGCTTCGACTGGCCGGGCGCCGAACTGGCCGTCGTCGGACACCACGAGGTGTTCCACCGCTACCAGCAGCGGCGGCGCATCCGCAAGGCCCACGCCGCCCGGCCGATCGAATCCTGGCTCGACCTGAACGCCGGGGATTACGTCGTGCACGTCGTACACGGCATCGCCCGGTTCCTGGGCATGCGGACCCTGCGCAAGGGTGATTCGGACAAGCGGGAGGAGTATCTCACCCTGCAGTTCGCCGAGGGCGCCAAGGTCCACGTGCCGGTCAGCCAGATCGATCTCGTCCAGAAGTACATCGGTGCGGGCTCCGGGTCCCCGCTCCTCAGCAAGCTCGGCGGGACCCGCTGGGCCAAAACCAAGGAGCGGGTCGAGGAAGCGGTCGGCGACCTGGCGGCGGAGCTGCTCCGCGTCCAGGCCGCCCGCACCAGCCAGCCCGGAACCGCCTACCCCGACGACACGGTCTGGCAGCGCGAGTTCGAAGGCAGCTTCATCTACACCGAAACCGAAGACCAGCTCACCTCGCTCGAAGGCGTCAAGAAAGACATGCGCAAGCCCATGCCCATGGACCGTTTGTTGTGCGGCGACGTGGGCTACGGCAAGACCGAGCTGGCGATCCGGGCAGCGTTCAAGGCGGTCGAGTACGGCAAGCAGGTGGCGGTGCTCGTCCCCACCACCGTGCTGGCGGAACAACACGAACGAACGTTCCGCGAGCGACTGGCCGACTACCCGTTCATCGTGGAATCGCTCTCCCGCTTCAAGACCAAGAAGCAGCAGGCGGATCTCGTCGCGCGAACCCGGAAAGGACAGGTGGACATTCTCATCGGCACCCACCGTCTGCTCAGCCGGGACGTCGGCTTCAAGGACCTGGGCCTGCTCATTATCGACGAGGAGCAGCGCTTCGGCGTGGAGCACAAGGAGCGGCTCAAGCGCTTCCGCGTAACCGTCGACGTGCTGACCATGACCGCCACGCCCATCCCGCGCACGCTGCACATGTCGCTCCTCGGCATCCGGGACATCAGTTCACTGGCGACCCCGCCCATGGATCGCCGGGCCATCGTCACCCAGGTCTGCCAGTGGAACGATCACCTCATTCGCGACGCCGTCCTTCGCGAAATGAACCGCGACGGCCAGATCTACTTCGTCCACAACTTCGTGCACGACATCCAGTCCTTCGCCGACAACGTCCGGCGGATCGTACCGGAAGCCCGCATCCTCGTGGGCCACGGGCAGATGCGCGAGCACGAGCTGGAGAAGGTCATGATCCGCTTCATCCGCCACGAGGCGGACGTGCTGGTCAGCACGACGATCATCGAGTCCGGGCTGGACATCCCCAACTGCAACACGATGTTGATCGACCGCGCGGAGCGTTTCGGCCTGTCGGAGTTGCACCAGCTTCGCGGGCGGGTCGGGCGGTACAAGCACCGGGCGTACTGTTACGTGCTTCTGTCCGGCGACGGACCGATCACCCCGACGGCGGCCCGGCGGCTCAAGGCGATCGAGGAGTACTCCGATCTCGGTGCCGGGTTCCGCATCGCGATGCGCGACCTCGAAATCCGCGGGGCCGGCAACATCCTCGGGCCCGAGCAGAGCGGCCACATCGCCGCCGTCGGATACGAATTCTACTGCCAGTTGCTCGACCGGAGCGTCCGCCGCCTCAAGAACGAGCCCGCCGATACCTACCGGCCCGTTCATCTGGAGTTGGACGTCCCCGCTCACATCCCACGGGAGTACATCGAGTCCGACCGCCAGCGGATGGAGATCTACCGTCGGGTCGTGCGATGCCGATCCCGGGCGGAGGTGACGCAACTCCAGCGGGACATCGAAGATGCCTTCGGGCCCTACCCCCGCACCGTCCAGAACCTGCTGGACCTGGCCGAGATCCGGATCCTGGCCCAGCCGTTCGGCATCAAATCCATCACCCAGCAGCCGCCCGATCTGATCTTCTCGGTAGAGGAGCTGGCCCGAGCCGAACCCCTGTTCGAGAGCGGCCCCGGCTCGGCCCGCATGGCCGACGCTCACACCATCCATCTCCGCCTGAACCAAGCTTATTTCGAGCCCGGGACGCTGCTGCCGGTCTTGCGGCACATGTTGCAGCCCCATCCCGCCAAAACTACAATCCAGGCCTGATGATTACCGGTGGCACATTT
Organism: uncultured Planctomycetales bacterium; assembly: GCA_964579675.1. GTDB lineage: Bacteria > Planctomycetota > Phycisphaerae > UBA1845 > PWPN01 > CAZOIA01. Next base: position 18,180 of record CAZOIA010000063.1, read on the forward strand.
GCGAGCCAGTCCGTCGCGGTCGCCTGCATTCTGGGGTTGGCGTGTGCGGCCGGCTGTGAGGAAAGGCCGATCGGCCCCAAATGGGCTGATCACCAGGCCGCCCACACTGCGCGATACCATCCCGACGTCAAACGATCAGACGCGATCGGTTCACCGACGTTCGATGCGCAGGTCACGCAACCCCTGATGGCCACGCGCCCGGCCGGCTTTGCCCCCGGGCCCGGACCCATCGGAAGCCCCGTCCTGTTCGTCAACGGCGACGCCATCACCGTTCAGGAAATCCTGGAACCCATCATCGATGACCTTGCCCGCCAGGCACGCCTCCTCCCCGAGTCCGCCTACAACGACTACCTCGCCCGCAAGGTCGCGGATGAGATCAGGAACCAGGTCAGCCTGCTTGTGGTCTACCAGGAAGCGCAAACGTCCTACCCCGACAAGGTCTATGAAATGCTGGACGAGAAGGCCGATGAGGCGATCAAGGGCGTGATCAATCGCCGGTTCGGCGGGGTCCACGCGCGGTACGAGGGGCATCTCAAGGCGCTCGACCTTTCCGTGGCCGACATGAAGGAGCGGGCAAGGCGGCAGATCCTCGTCACGCAGTTCCTGCGGGATCGCCTCCTGCCCGGGCTGCAGGACCTGCCTCGCCGCGAGCTGATGAAACACTATCAGGCCCACCTCGACGAGTTCACCACCGCCCCCAAGGCGGAACTCTTCCTCATCGAGGTGCCGATCACGTCCGAGCTCGACAAGGACCTCTCGCAGGCAAGCGCGGACGAAATCGCCGCCGCCCGCCGGCGGGCACGTGCCCACATGGACCGGGCCCGCCAGGAACTCGACAGCGGCGTTGACTTCGCCGCGGTTGCCAAACGCTATTCCAGGGGCCTCCGCAAGGCCAACGGCGGAGCATGGGGAGAGATCACGCCCGGCAGCCTCCAGAAACGGTGGGCCAAACCCGCCGAGATCCTTTTCGCCCTCGACCAGGGCCGGATCAGCGACGTGATCGAGACCGACGAGTCGGTCTTCATCGTCAAGTGCGGCCGACGGACGCCCAGGCGTCGCCTTTCCTTTGAACAGGCCCAGGCCCGGATCATCGCGCGGGTCAAGGACCAACAGTACAACCGCATGAGCAATCGGTACATTGCCCGGTTGATTCAGCGGGCGACGATCGACAACCGACAGAGGCAGGAGTTTTTCTTCGCCGCGGTGGCGGCTGCCCCGCGCCCGGGCAGGCCCGACCTGGCCCGCGAAGACGACAAGGAGCAATGACATGCAGGATCGCAGCAGGATGAATCGCCGCCGGTTTCTAAAGAACACCGCGGCCGGGGTCGGCGCTGCCGCCGTCGGCGGTGGTGCGATGCTTGAGGCGGCGCCCACGAAGGATACGCCGGCCACCGCCCCCGCGGCCAAGGTTGATCCCGCCAAGCTCATCTGGCGGAGCAAGAAACCGACGATGGATTATCGCCGGCTCGGCCGGACCAACTACATGGTCAGCGGGATCGTCGCCGGCATCGGCGGAAACGACCAGATCTGGCGCCGCATGATGGACCGCGGCATGAACTACTTCGACACCGCCGGCCACTACGTGGGCGGCAAGCACGAGCTCGACCTGAGCCGGCTGTTCCACGCGTTCCGTGACGAACTGTGGATCACCAGCAAGGCGTCCGGCGTCGCCGGGTACCACAAGATCGACGACGAAGTCCGCAAGTTGTATCTCGCAGCCATGAAGGACTTCATCGGAAAGGGCGAAGGGGATCTGCTCGGCCTGCACAAGCAGGCGGTCGAAAAACAGAAGAAGACAGGCGAGAAACCCGATCTGCGGCCTGTCGGCAAACGAATCGCCAAACTGTACGCCGACAAGCTCGACGAATCACTTCGCAAGATGACGGTCGATCACGCTGACTGTTACATGATGCACGGCGTCGAGATCCCGTGGATGTTCGACTGCCTGGAGGTCTGGGACGCGTACGAGAAGGCGCACAAGGCGGGTAAGGCGAAGCACTTCGGCTTCAGCATGCACAAGCACCACAAGGACGTGCTCGCAGCAGCGATCGAGGCCAACAAACGAGGTCCCTGGAGGATCGACCTGATCATGGCCGGCGTGAACCCGGGGCAGTTCGACCATCTCCGGCCGGAGCTGGAGGCGCTCAAGAAACAGGACGTCGGCATCATCGCCATGAAGACCAAGGGCATCGCCAACCGTCCCGTCGATGGCCGCGAAGTCAGGTTCAAGAATCTCATGGGCGGCAGAAAGTACAACGAGTGGGAGCGGGCCAAGCTCTGGATGCTCCACCTCACCGAGGGGCTGATCGACGCCTGCATCGCCGGCATGAAAAGCAACGAGGAGATGGAGAAGGACCTCGCCCTGCCCATGGTTAAGCTCTCCGCCGCCGCCCAACGCGAGTTGCGGGCGATCGTCAAGCTCGAGATGGCCGGTTCATGCCACCTCTGCGGCAATTGCGAAACGAATTGCCCCGAGCACATCGCGGTCACGGACATGATCCGGTACCACGCCTACATCCACCAGTACGACGAGAAGGAGGTAGCTCGCGCGCTCTATGCCCTGGCGGGTTACGATCCGGCCCAGGTTTGCGACAACTGCGGCACTTGCGCCCAGGTCTGCCCGTCGGATGTGCCGATCACCGAGTTGCTTCGCGAGTTGTCGGCCGACTTGGCCTAGGGGCCCGCAGGCAGGGCCGAAAGCTGTTGGCCTGGGCTGCTCGGGGACCTGTTGAAGAAGACGTGCTCGGGCGACTCGCCGGCGGCAGCGCGGTCTATCGGTTGCGCTGGGCCTGTGCTCAGTTGCGAAAGGATGATCCATGACAGACCTGGAGAAACTGGAGTTGCTCAAGGCGGCGCTGGCGGTAGCGGCGGCAGATGGCAAACTCATGCGCTCGGAGAAGGGCGTTGTTGAAGGGCTGGCCGCTCGCGTCGGCGTGGGCCGGGCGTCCCTCGATGCGATGATGGCATCTGCCGAGCGGGGAGAATCCCTCGCCTACGACATCGTAATGCAGTCCGAACAGAGCGCCCGCACCGCCCTCGAACTGCTCGTGGCCGAAGCCCGCATCGACGGCGAAATCACCAGGAAGGAACGCAGCCTTCTCGCGTGGATCGGGACCCGCCTCGGGATCAAGGGCGATGAGTTCCATTCGATCTACAAGGCCGGCATCGCGCGGGCCGACAGGATTCGCAAGCGACGGAGGTGAACACTGTCCGTGCGATCGCCGGTAATCGCTTGAACCCGGGCAAAGCCCGGCCTCCGTCGGGTCGGACGGTACCCACGCCGCCTGGACCGCGGCTCGATGAGACTGAGCCATGACTGCAAAGGAACGATTCGATCTCACGGGCAAGATCGCTCTGGTGACCGGCGGCAGCCGGGGTATCGGTCGCGGCATCGCGATCGGGCTGGCCCAGCACGGGGCGGACGTGGTGATTGTCTACCGGTCCGCCCGAGCCGACGCGGACGGTGCGGCCGAAGCCATCCGCAAGCTCGGCCGGCGGGCCTGGGTATATCAGCAGGACCTGGCCGAGACCGATCAACTTGCCGCATTGGCCGATCGCATCTGGGACGGTTGCGGCCCGCTCCACATCCTGGTGAACAACGCCGCGGTCGCTTACCTCGAACGCTTCGACGCAATCACGCCCGAGCATTGGCGGCGCCTGATGGCGGTCAACCTCGACGCCGTCTTCTTCCTCACGCAACGAGTGGCCCGGAAGATGGCTGACGCCGGGATCAAGGGACGCATCATCAACCTCTCGTCCACGAACGGCTTCGTCGCCGAAGCGGGCCTGGCCCATTACAACGCATCCAAGGGGGCGATCGAGTTGCTCACCCGGTCGCTGGCGATCGAGTTGGGGGGCCATGGCATTACCGTCAACACCGTCGCGCCCGGCCTCATCGAGACCGAGATTGGCGAGGAGTTCGACCTCGATCCCGAGTTCTTTGATTATTACCGTGAGCACGTCCCGCTCGAGCACCGGCTCGGCACCGTGGAGGACTGCGTGGGGGCGGTGGTGTTCCTGGCCTCGCGGGCGGGGGCGTACGTGACCGGTCAGCACGTCATCATCGACGGCGGTGTGCTCTGCGAGCAGGTGCCTCGGATGCAGGTCCTCCCACCGGCCTAATCAGAAGGTCACTAACGGAGAATCGGCGATGACGACACGCCTCGACGGACACATTGCCATCATCAGCGGCGGTTGGGGGGACATTGCCGCGGTGTTTCCGGGCTTCGCTTTCGGTATCTGGCTGGAATGTAATCGTCTCTCGTAACAGGAGCTTGATCATGGACCGGGTCAATGATGGACTGTCACGCCGTCGCTTCCTTGAGAAATCTGGAGGATCGGCCCTCGCCGCTTCATTAGCCGCTTCGCTGGGCGGCGCGCTGCCGGCCGCGTCTCGCGGGGCCGAAACCGAAGCCGACGTGCCGGACAACCCGCTCCAGTCGGATCGCAAGATCCGAATGGGAATTGTCGGCGGAGGGTTCGGCTTGTCCTTCCAGTGGCACGAGCACCCCAACTGTATCGTCCATGCCGTCAGCGATCTGCGGGCCGACCGGCGGGACCGCCTCATGAAGACCTACAAGTGCGACAAATCCTACGAGTCGCTCGAAAAACTCATCCTCGACAAGGAGATCGAGGGAGTGGCAATCTTCACCCCCGCCCCCGATCACGTGCGGCATTGCGTGGCCGCCATGAACGCCGGCAAGCACGTCATCTGTGCCGTGCCGGCGGCAATGAGCCTCAAGGAGTGCGAACAACTGCTGGAGGCCAAGAAACGCAACGACCGCAAACACATGATGGCCGAGACGAGCTACTACCGGTACCACACCATCGCGGCTCGCGACCTGTTCAACCAGGGCAGGTTCGGCGAGCTGTTCTACAGCGAGGTCGAGTACTACCACCCGCACGGCAAGGAGTTCATCGAGCGTTATTGGCATCGCGACGGCAAGCGGACCTGGCGGTTCGGGTTCGCCCCCATGCACTATCCCACCCACTCCACGGGGTTCCTCGTGGGGGTAAGCAGAGAGCGGCTCACCGAAGTGTCCTGCCTGGGTTGGGGGAATCCCGGGATCGATGTGTTCACGAAGCGGGACAACGCCTACGACAACCCGTTCAACATCCAGGCCGCTCTTATGAAGACGAACCACGGCCACCTGTGTCGATGCAACGTTTTCTGGGACGGCACCGCCCACGGCGAGCGGGCCCAATGGTTCGGCACCCATTTGACGTACTACATGCCCGGCTCGGGCCAGCCATTCCGGATGCTCGGCGAGGGCGCCCCGAAGTGGAAGGAGGTGCCTAAGTACTGGCACCTGTTGCCCAAGCCGATGCGGCACGACAGCGGCCACGGCGGCTCGCACACCTTCCTCACCCACGAGTTTATTGCCGCCCTCATCGAGGAACGTGAGCCGGCCCTCAACGTCTACGAGGCCCTAGCCATGACCGCACCGGGCATCGTCGCCCACCAGTCCGCCCTCAAGGGCGGCGAGCAACTCAAGGTGCCCGGCTTCGATGCTTAGCCACGACCCAATGGGGCAGCGGCTCGTTTAGCCGTGGTCCAACGGGCAGCGGCTTGTTTAGCCGCGACCCGAAGGGGAGCGCGTGGTGCACCTGACGAGGCCAGCGAAGGCCGACCCGCGAAGGTTGAGCGTTACCTGATTTCGACCTGCGACATCTGTTCCAGCGCGAGCATCAGGGCGTGAGTGCCGCACTTGCCGTGGCCCTGGGCCTGGACCGCCAGGTACAGTTGATGCACTAGCGCCAAACCGGGAAGCGACAGATTCATCCGTTTGGCTTCGTCCAGGGCGATGCTCATGTCCTTGATGAAGTGCTCGACGAAGAAACCGGGGTCGAAGTTGCGCTGGAGGATGCGGGGGGCAAGGTTGTCGAGCGACCAGCAGCCGGCTGCCCCCCCGGTGATTGACCTCAACATCGTCTCCAGCTCCAGACCCGCCTTGTAGCCATACAGCAGACTCTCGCACATCCCGATCATCGTTCCGGCGATCACGATCTGGTTGCACATCTTGGTGTGTTGTCCCGCGCCGGCGCCGCCCTGATAGACGATGTTGCTGCCCATGGCCTCGAGCAGCGGCATGACGCACTCGACCACGTCCTTGTCACCCCCGACCATGATGGATAGCCTCGCCTCGCGGGCTCCGACGTCGCCGCCGGAAACCGGGGCATCCACGGCATGGACCTTCTTCGCTCTCGCTGCCGCATAGATCTCCTGGGCCAGGCTCGGCTCCGTGGTCGTCATGTCCACGACGGTAGTGCCGGGGCTCGCCCCGGCCAGAACGCCCCCGTCGCCCAGGTAGACTTCCCGCACGTCGCCCGGGAAACCCACAATGGTAAACACGACCTCCGACTGCCCCGCCACCGCCTTGGGCGAGTCGGCCCACCGGGCGCCCTTGTCAAGCAGCGGCTGGGCCTTGGCCTTCGTGCGGTTGAAGACCGTAGTTGCCCCCGCCTGCTTCATCACGTGGGCGCACATGGAAACGCCCATGACCCCCGTGCCGATCCAACCGATACGCGTGTCAGGTGACATGAATTCGACTCCGGAATTGTCCTCAACCGCGGTCCCTTGGAGTTACGATTACCTGCGCGATGGAATCGCTCACTCTGAGCGTGGTAGTATAGTGCAAACTGACGCCCCTGGCTTGGTGCCCTGCCCGCACGTCGGGCGGGTGCCGTCCGGGTATTCCTCATCGCCGATCAGCGGCCCTGCTATTGACGTGGCGGCGGCGGGATCGATAAGATACGCTCTTGCTGGCGGCCTCTGGTTCACCCGGCGGGGCGGTTGGAGCCGCCTGCCGAAGAACGGGATCTGTGTTCCCCAAGCGGGAGACTTGCAAAAGGAGTCAATCCAGTGCGAATGGTGTTCATCGGACTACTGCTGGCTACGGTTGCCGTTTCCGGTTGCGGTTTCGCCGAGGGAGGGCTGATGTCCCAACTGCAACAGTTGGGACCGATGGTATGCGAGGTGTATGATTTCGACGGTGACGGAATTCTCACCACCGACGAGCTCAGGGAGGTATTCGGCGAGATGTTCTCGGAGGAGGAACTCCAGGAAGTGATCGAGTTCTACGGCTGCAACGCCTCGTAGCAGAGTCCGCCTCGCCGATCGTTCCACAAGCTGAGCCGCGGCGCCGCGGTTGGGATTCCCGTGTTCCTTCATGCGAGACCGGCCGGGAAGGACGGAAGGGCAGGTCCCTGGATGCCGGGCGCCGGCGCACCGACTCACGTGGCTAGCGTGAGCAGCAATCATGCCTGTGATTGCCCTGATGACCGACTTCGGGAGCCGCGACCACTACGTCGCCGCCATGAAGGGCATCATCCTCCAGATCAACCCGAAGGTCACCCTCGTGGACATCACCCACGAGATTGCTTCCCAGGACGTGTTCCACGGCGCGTTCGTGCTCCGGCAAGCGGTGCCCTGTTTCCCGCCTGAGACTATTTTCGTGGGGGTTGTTGATCCCACAGTCGGCACGCCCCGCCGCGTCCTTGCCGCCCGCTACAACAGCCGCACGGTCATCGCCCCGGACAATGGTCTGCTCACGTTGCTGCACCGCGACGCCGACTTGCAGGAAATCCGCATCGTCGAGAATCGCCGGTTCTTCGCAAGCTCGCTGTCGAGCACCTTTCACGGTCGGGACATCTTTGCTCCGGTCGCCGCCCACATCTCACGCGGGGTATCGCTGGACCATCTCGGCCCGGTAGCCGACCACATCGAGATCCTCGATCTGGCCAGGCCTCGACTGAACGACGACGGGACGCTCGACGGCGAAGTCATGTTGATCGATCACTTCGGCAACCTGATTACCAATATCTCGATGGTGGATGTCTCCGCCGCCAGAACCCCCAGGCACCATCTCGAGGTCTCGGTCGGCCCGCATCACGTTGGCCCGATCCGGACGACGTACGACGATGTAGCCAACGGTCAGCCCGTGGCCCTGATCGGCAGCACCCGGATGCTGGAGATCGCGGTCAACCGCGGCAACGCCGCCCAAATCCTCGGCGTTACTCGGGGCGACGCGGTCAGCCTGCGATAGTCAACCATCCCCGTCGATCGTGTGCGATGTCCAGGTCCCGACCACCTGCCAGATCAGCGCCTCTTGTTCAGCATGAGGGGCAGCAGCGAACTGGCGCTTTAGGTCTCGCCGCTTTCAGCAACCCCGGGCGGGGCAGGAACGGCCACGCGGATGTCAACCGCGGAGCATAGAATGTATAATGGGGGTCGCGGAGTAGGCCCGCTGAACCCTCTGTCGGCGGGGTGTCACCGATGCGATGTAAGCGTGGCCCAAGGGAGCATTCTGTAATGTGCCTGTTCGCACGATTGGCTCGGTCATGGTCCGTCTGGATGGTGGTCGGGGTGATCATGGTGGTCGCCCCCCGGCCGGCGATTGCCGAGGCGTACCTGGACGTGGTGGTCAGTGAATTGATGTACCAC
>CAZOIA010000064.1:0-26379 GCA_964579675.1 uncultured Planctomycetales bacterium
TCATCGAGGGCGAGTTCGATCGGCACCATGCGGCTGAGGAAATCGACCTCTCCCGTGACCGCCGAGAACAGGTAGCCAGGGGGCCACGTACAGCCGCAAACACCGCTCGCTGCAAAGCAGGTCAACCAGAGGCACAGATGAAAGGCAGACTCGCGAGGCACCATGAAGGACACTCCTGAAGGAGGCGGGGCGGTTGACTCCGGCTGGTCACTGGAGCCAGTGTGCCCTTTCCCTCGCGAAGAAAGAGGCGGGGCAACTGCTCGGTCAATGCGGTTCCCCACCCCCGCCGGAGCAGAGATGGGCCGCCAGACGGTTGATTATGACGGGATCCTGTAACCACTGCAATGCGTCGCGGGTCATGTCGAGGAATGGGTGGCGTGGGGATGGCCCGGGCGACGGGGTCTGTTGGCTTCGGTTTCTTCGGCGCGGGCCAGCGCCGCTCGAACCAGACCGACAAACAAGGGTTGCGGATGCAACGGTCGGCTCTGGAACTCGGGGTGGGCCTGGGTGGCGATGAAGTAGGGATGCACGTCGGTCGGCAGCTCCAGGATCTGCATGATCGGGTAGTCGGGCGCCTTGCCGGAAAAGGTGATCCCGGCGGCCTCGAGCGGCTCGATGTACTGCGGATCGACCTCGTAGCGGTGCCGGAACCGCATCCGAGTTTCCGGCGCGCCGTTGAAGAGCCGGGCTGCCAGCGTCCCCGGCTTGACCTGGATGTCGTAACCTCCGAGCCGCATGTTACCACCCAAACCCTCAATTTGCTTCTGCTCGGGCAGGATGTCGATGACCGGGTTCGGCGTGTCGGGGTCGATCTCGGTGCTGTTGGCGCCCTCGAGGCCGCACACGTGGCGGGCAAACTCGATCACCGCCATCTGGAACCCGTAGCAGAGGCCGAGGTAGGGAATCAGGCTCTCGCGGGCGTGCTTGATACAGGCGATCTTGCCCTCGGCCCCCCGGACGCCGAAACCGCCCGGGACGATGATTCCGTGCAGACCTTCCAGGATCTCGGCCGCATTGTCGTCCGTGACGTCGGTCGTGTCGATCCATGCGATCTGGACCTGGGTCTCGTGAGCGGCGCCCGCGTGCTCGAGGGCGTGGATGATACTCGCGTAGCTGTCGCGGACCGAGGTGTACTTGCCGATGATACCGATGCGCACCTGCCGCCGGGCCGACCGGATCCGCTGCACGAAACCGCTCCAAGGGCTGGGCGAACCGGGCGGGCCTTTCTCGTGAATACGATCCTGGAGCTTGAGGATGTCGATCACCGCCTCATCCAGGCCCGCCCCCCGTACCATGTCCGGCATCACATAGATGCTTTCACAATCGTGCATCGAGAACAGGCGCTCGATCGGCACGTTGCTGTACAGGGCCAGCTTCTCCCGCACCTTGCGGGTGATGGGGGCCTGCCCCCGGCACGCGATGATGTGCGGCTGAATGCCGGCGCCCAGCAGCCCCTTGATCCCGAGCTGGGCGGCCTTGGATTTCTGCTCCCCGAGCTTCGCGGGCGAGATGATATAAGTCAGCGCGACGAAGGCGCAGGAATCCGGCCCCTCCTCGAACGCCAGCTCCCGCGTGGCCTCGATGTAGTAGGCGTTCTCGACGTCCCCCACCGTGCCCCCGATCTCGACGAAGACCACGTCGGCATCCGAGACCACCGCCAGCTCGCGCAACTTGATCTTCACCTCACCGGTGACGTGCGGGATCATCTGCACGTCGCGGCCCAGGTAGCTGCCCTGGCGCTCCTTCTCCAGCACCCGGGTGAAGATCTGCCCGCTGGTGGCGAAGTTGAGACGCGAAAGGTCCTGGCCCAGCATCCGCTCGTAGGTGCCCAGGTCCATGTCCGTCTCCATGCCGTCGTCGAGCACGAAGACCTCGCCGTGGCGATACGGATTGAGCGTCCCGGAATCGATGTTCAGGTAGCCTTCGAGCTTGATCGGGGCGACGGTCAGTCCCGTGTCCTGAAGGCACCGGGCCAGGGAGCTTGAGAAAATACCTTTACCCAGCCCGCTCATGACCGTCCCCACCACGATGACGTACTTGGTCTTGCCTGGCTTGTAACCGGCGGGCATCGGGGCGTAAAACTCAGTCTCATCCGTGGCGTAGCTCAGCGATGACAGCAGTTTCTCGGCATCCATATCTTTGATCCTGGGTTAAAGGTAGAACGTTCAGTCGATTCTCCCCCCTGCTCGCTTTCCTTCGGGTCGCGGCTAAACGGCGACGCTCGCGAGTCCGTCTGGCCATGTTCGTTCATGTCCCCTTCATCCTCCAGGTTCCGGCTCCTCACGTCGCCATTCTCGCCCGGCACCGCTCTACGAATGCCGCGTACTGCTCCGGCGTATCGATGCCGGTGCTCGCGCGATCGACCAGGGCGATGGCGATCTTCGCGCCCGCGTACAGGGCCCGGAGTTGTTCGAGCTGTTCGACCTGTTCCAGTTCCGTCGGTGGCGTCCGAGTCAGTTCGGCGAGGAACTCGGGCCGGTACGCGTAGATGCCCAGGTGCAGGAGCCATTTGCCGGGCGTATTCACCCTGCCGCCGGCGTCCCGCGGGTAGGGGATCAGGCTCCGGCTGAAGTACAAGGCGTTGCCGCTGTGGTCCAGCACCACCTTAACGCAGGCCGGGTTCTGCACGTCCGCCTCGTCGGTGAACCGGCAGGCGAGCGAACCCATCGGAACGTCCGGGCGAGTGTCCATGAGATCCACGAGCGTATCGATCGCCCCGGGGTCCATCTCCGGCTCGTCGCCCTGGACGTTAATGATGAGCCGGGCGTCGAGTCGGGCGGCGACCTCGGCCACGCGGTCCGTGCCGGTCGCATGGTCCGCTCGCGTCATGGCCGCCTCGCCGCCGAACGCCCGCACCGCCTCGGCGATCCGGCGATCATCCGTCGCCACCAGCACCCGGTCCACCCGTCGGGCGCCCGTCACCGCCTCGTACACGTGCTGGATCAGCGGCTTGCCGGTCTCATTGGCGAGAGGTTTCCCCGGGAATCGAGTGGAAGCGTAACGGGCAGGAATGATCGCCGCCACGGCCAAGAAGACGCCCTTCCCTGCGGGGGGGGCCGATACGTGTCAGGCAACAAGGTGGGATCATAATCGCCAGGCCTGCCCCTGTCAAGAACGGGCTTCATCAGGCCAAAGCGTACTTCGTCTCCCCGGCCGGACGCCGCCCGGGCGTTCGCATATGCAACCGACCGATGGTAAGCGACCGCACGACACCGCAGGGTACGTATCAGAACCCGCGGCGGCGGAACCTCATCGTCCCGAGCAGCAGCATGCTGAGCATCATAAGGCCCGAACTCACGCCGGCACCGCACGTGGGCGGCAGGAACGTGGGCGCTGGGCTCGACGACTGCGTCACGGGCGAGGCCCGCGCCGCCGGGTCGTCGCCACCGTCCTGGCCCTCCGGCTGGAGCGGGCTGCCGCCGCCGGTGCCGCCAGCCGGCGCGCCGGCCCCGAGGCCGCCGGGTTGGTTATCGAGCGCGCTACCCGTGATAACCCTCACGGTCAGCGTGTCGGATGTGCTCGCCCCGATGCTGTCCGTCACGGTCAGGAGGTAGGTGGTTGTCTCAGCCGGTGAGATCGTGACGTTGGGAATGTCCGTAGCCGACTGGAACCCGCCGTCGCCACCGGTTTCGACGGTCCACTCGTAGCTATAGGGCACTACCCCGCCGGCCACGGTGGGATAGAGGGTCAGCTCCTGGCCTTCCGTGATCGCCCGGTCCGATCCGGCAGAGACTTCGAGTGTCTCGGCGACCTGGACCTCGATGAAGGAGTCGCTGACTCTGCCGTCGCGATCCGTTATGGTCAGACGGAACGACGTGGTCCGGATCGGGCTGGCAATCGCGATCAGAGTCTCACCGGCGTTGAACTCGACCCCTTCGTCGTAGGTCAGGATCGTGACCTCGCTCGGGGGATCCACGGAGTCATCCGTGTCCGTGACCGGATCCCACTCGGCGGTGTAGGGCGGGTCGCCCCCCGTGGCGGAGTACTGAAGCTCAACCTGCCCGCCCGGCACGATGACCTCGTATTCGCCGGTTACGACGCTGAGCGCCACTTCGATGTTGGAAGCGGGGACGGTGCCGCCGCCGCCACCACCGCCGCCGCCTGTACTGGGCGTGATGGGGGTAGCCGGTGCCAGAACCTCTTCAATCCCGAACAGCATGTCAACGCCGCCGCCCTGACCGTCGTCACTTACGATACCCTCGCCGGTCGCGGGGTCGTGGGTAACGGCGAACTGCGACGGACTGACGCAATTGCAGGTCCGGTAGTCGGCAGTGTCCTGGCCCTGGTCGCCCTGGAGGTGATCGTCGCCGGGGGCGCCGAACAGCTTGTCGTCGCCTTGACCGCCGAAGATCCTGTTGTCCTGCCCGTTACCGCTCAGGACGTCACCGTCGTCAGGGTCATTGGGGTCGTCGAAATCGGACCCGATCAGGTTCTCGAACCCGATCAGCGTATCCCAGCCGGCCCCGACCGTGTTTTGCCGGGCCGTATCCGCCAGACTGACCTCGACTACCGCCGGCACCTGGGTATAGGAGACGAAGTCGCCTTCCGTGTCCTGATCGCCGCCGACGAGCTTGTCATCGCCTTCGCCGCCCTCGATAAGATCATCGCCGGGGACGACCGTCGTCAGGAGCCCCTGCAGCTCTACAGGAAGGTAAGTTATGTAATTGTTCTCCGGCTCATCGCCGTAGATGATGTCATCATAAAGCCAGCCGGCACCCAGGCGCTCGCCGTTGCTGTCGCCGCCGATGAGTATGTCATTGCCGCTCCAGCCGATGAGGATGCTCGGCTTCAGGTTGTGGCCGACGATCACGTCGGTGCCCGGCGTGCCGAGAACGACCTCGAAGCGGTTGTCGGACTCGTCAATCGGCGTGGCGGGGTCGTCCGCCGGGGCGTTGACGATGGTATCCAGGGCCGGATTAGCCGCCGGTATCGCCGGTATCGCGAACTGGTCGCCCGGATCGCCGCCGTCGGCGGCGTAACCGGCACAGATCACGAAAGCGTGGGGGGCACACGCGCCGATCGGCAGAGGCGTGAGGGCCGTCGGTTGTAGCGGCAGGTCCGCCGGATCATCCAACAGGGCAGCTTCCAGATCCTCCAGATTCACGTCCGTGGTCCGCAGGTTGATCACCAAGGGCCTCAGTGCGCTGAAATCGGAGTAGTCCAGCGTATCGATGCCGAGCCCGCCCGAGGCGATATCGCCGAAACGGGGTATGGTGGTGGGGTCCTCACCGGGGTAAACCGGCCTGCCCGGCCCGGGGCGAACGATGTCGTCCCCGCCGTTGCCGTGCAGCGTGTCGGCGCCATACCCACCCCACATCACGTCATTTCCGCCCTCCTCGGTGTCCACCAGCTCCAGCCCGAGAACCCCGTCGGGGTCGCACGATGAGTCGCTGTCCCCGCACATGACGTCGTCACCCTCGTCGCCGACCAGAAGGTCCACGCCACCCCGGCCCATGATCGTGTCATTGCCCCGGCGGCCGAGAAGGATGTTCTCATAGTTGCCGCTGAAAACGGCCGTCCGATTGGCGTACCAGTCCTTCTCCACCCAGACGTAGTTGTACGCCAGAGGCACATCGTCCCGCTGGTGCGTCCCGATGATCACGTCGTCGTAGTCCGTGCCCACGACGTTCTCGATGCCGTAGATCACGTCATAGTAGACAATGTCGTCGAGCGTGCCCGACTGGCCGTCAAGACCCGGGTGGCGGTCGCCGTCATCCAACGCGACTCCCGGTTCAAAGGTGTACGCGGTTGAATGTGTGATGCCCCCGAGCCTGACGTTGATGCCGGTGGGCCGCTCCTCCGGCGCCGGCGAGACACCGTGCGAGAACTGCGACGCCGTCGAGTAATCCACCGTGTCGAGAGGACTGAAATCCCGGTAGTCCACCGAGCCGAGGACGTAATCGTTCCCGCCGTAGATCTCGTCGTACCCGGCATTGCCCTGGATCACGTCGTCATTGGCCCCGCCGACCAGGATATCGTGGCCGGTACCACCGTAGATCCAGTCGTCACCGTCTCCGCCATAGATGGTGTCGTCCCCGGTCACGAAGGTGTTGATGTCGGCGGGGTTGATCTCCCAGATACCGTCGTCACTGTATCTTGAGAGAATGTAACCATCTTGGTCGAGGTAGTCATAGTCGAAGTCCCCGTACAAGTAATCGGGGCCGAGGCCGCCCTCGATGGTGTCGTTCCCGGCACACCCGTAAATCAGGTCCGCGCCCTCATCACCCGTGATCTCGTCGTCGCCGTAAATCCTCATGTAGCCGAGGGTCCCGTATTCGGGGGTCAGAGGCGGCTTGCCCAGCGGCACGTGGAGGTCTCCCCAGATCATATCGCCGTCTTCATTGCCGTGCAGCTCGTCGTCGCCGCCGCCGCCCACGATGATATCGGGCTTGTCCCCGCCGCTGATCGTATCGTCGCCGATGATGAACAGGGGGCTTGAGGGAAGCACGTGCTGGGTGACCTCGCCGGTATCCACATCGACAAGGACGGCGCGGGCGATACTCCGGATAAGCAGTACCTGGATATTCTGGAGAATCGTGGGGTCGAGCGGGTTGGGCTCACCGAGCTCGAAGTCGGCGATCCCGTTTCCGTCCGCATCAAAGGGTACCCACTCGCCGTCGAGATACATGTTCAGCATCGGATCGCCGTCGCCGAAGAGGATATCGCTCTGGCCGAAGCCGTTGATCGTATCGTCGCCCGCCCCGCCGAAGATCGTATCCACGTCGGTGTCGGACCCTTCGCATCCTTCAAGATTCTCGTTGTCACACGCGTCGATATGGTCGTCACCCGGACCCCCGAAGACCAGGTCCGAGTACAGCCCGCCCTTGAGCGTGTCGTTATGCCCCATACCGAGGATGGTGGTGGACCGGTCGCCGTGGCCGATGATGGTATCAGCCTGCATACTGCCTCTGACGGTCGGGAAACTGTCCCCCAGCGTGTCCGTCCCACCCCAGGTATCGTTCGCCTCGCCGGCCGGCAGATCGACATTGGCCCCGCCGCCGCCCCCGTCGTACAGGTAGTCGAGGATGTCCCCGGCGTCCCCGCCGCCGAACAACTCATCGTCGCCCGCGCCGCCGGTGAGGATGTCGTTGCCCGGGCCGCCCTCAATGTGGTCATCGCCGCTTTCCCGGCCTACGCCGCCGTACAGGTAGTCGGAGCCCGACCCGCCTCGAATCACGTCATCACCCACCCCGCCCTCGATGTAATCGTTACCCGCCTCGCCGTCGATCAGGTCGTCCCCACCTTCGCCGTAGATGACGTCGCTGAAGGGGTCCCGCACGAAGAGGCCCTGCAACACGCGCATCGCGTTCGGGTGCGCCGCGAGCAGGCCCTCGGCCGGCGTCTCATTGCCCCCGGTGATGTAATCGTCGCCGGGACCGCCATAGATCGTGTCATTGCCCGGCCCACCGTCCACCGACAGGCTCGGGTCAGACGGGTCGCCATCGTCACCCGGTCCGCCATAGATCAGGTCGTTGCCCTCTCCCCCGCGGATGACATCGTCGCCTTTGTCCCCGTAGAGCGTATCGTCACCCGCCCAGCCGCGGATGGTATCGTCGCCCGGCCCCCCATGCGCAAGGTCCGGCGAAGCGCCGCAGTCGATGGTATCGTCCCCGCTGATTTCCTCGTTGTCGTAGGCGACGCTGTCGCCATAAATCGTGTCAATGTCGTCCCCGATGTGCAGGGTGGGATCCAGCATCAGGGGCCCGCTGTCGATCACGTCGTCACCACTGCCACCAACGATCATGTCATCCCCGGAACCGGTCGTAATCCAGTCGTTGCCGTCGCCACCGTTGATGGTGTTGTCGCCGCCACTGAGAACACCGGCGCCAAGGTCACCCAGCCCCGCCGTAATCATGTCATCGCCGTCACCACCGCTGATGTTGTTGTCGCCCGCGATCACACGGATGATGTCGTCGCCGTCGCCGCCCCGGACCATGTCGTCTCCCGAGCCCGCGTAGATGTGATCGTTGCCTTCGTCGCCGCTGAGGGTGTTGTTGCCCTCGCCGCCGTCGATCCAGTCGTCACCCTCGTTCCCGGTGATGTTATCGTCGCCGTCGCCGCCCGAGACCGGGTCATCCTCGGTGCCGTCGTCACCGGGACCGCAGGTGATCGCGTCGTCGCCGTCACCGCCCCAGATCAGGTCGTTGCCGTCCCCCGCGTCGATCGTGTCACCTTGAGTCCCGCCGGTGATCTGATCATCCCCCTCGAAGGTATTGATCGTCGTCGGCTGATCCGCCTCACCCCAGATCATGTCGTTTACCCTCGAGCCGTTGACGATCTCGAAGGTGTTGTCCGCCAACTGATCCGTGGTCACCACTGGAAACCCGAACATCGGGAACGCCGGGTCCTTGGCGTTATGCGGATCCACCCCGGCGTGCGGCACGTCATCCATGTTGACCTTCGCCCCCTGGTCCGGGAAGTCCGGATCGTCCTCGGCCAACTGGTAGTCCAGCGTGTCCGTACCGTCGCCGCCGTCCAGTATGTCGTTGCCGCGGTCCCCGTGGACGAAGTCGTCGCCGCCCTCAGCGTAAATCTCATCCGGCCCGTGCCCACCGAAGATCAGATCGTCGCCCCCGCCCGCATGAACGAGCGTCGGCCTGCCGAAAAGCAGTTGCGGATCGGCGTCGTAGTCATTAATCAGCCCCGGCGCGTCGTCACTGCCGATGAGGACTATGATGTCATTCCCATCACCGGCATTGATGATGACCTTCCTCAACTCACTGATCGGGACGCCCGCGGGCCGGCACCCCGGTTCCGGACAGTAGAACCCGTTGATCGCCACGTAGTAGTATGCAAGCTCCGGAAGGCCCGGCGGCGGGTCCGCCGGGATGCGGAGCTCCTCGTTCTCCTCCGAGAACTCGCCCTCGCCTACCTGCATGACGGTGATCAGGATGATATCGTCCCCACCCGTCCCATCGATGGTCAGGATCCCGGTGTTAGTCGGGTCGTTCGCGTCGAAGGGCACCCACGTAACCGTCAACCCACCGATCGTGCACACCGCCGCATCGTCCTCGGCGATGTCCACCGCGACCCGATCCTCTTCCCCCGGCTCCGCGTTGATCACCTGCAGGATCTCGAGAAGGACGATCTCATTGCATTCGAAAACGGCGTCGTCAATGGCGACCACGTAGATCTCAGCGAAGATCTCCCCGGCCGGGATGATGATCTGCGGACCCACCACCACGCCACCGGGGCAGGCGTCAAGAAGCTGGAAGTCCACCCCCAGCGTCGCCTGCGAACGGCTCAGGTCCAGCTCAACCGTCACGTCCACGCCCGTGACCTCCGACAGCTCCGCCCGTACCGTCGCGCACACGGTGTTGTCGTTCTCGGGGATGACGTTCGAGCCGACAATCGACAGTGTGACCGTCGGTGCCTCGCCTACGTCTTCAATGGTCACCGTGAGTTGCACCGCCACACCGCCCGGCAGTCCCGCACCGATCACATCCGCGGGCGTTACGTCGATGACCACCTGCAGACCCGGCAGATAAACCCCGTCGTCCTGCGACGTAATGGTAATTGGCGTGGTGGGTTCGGTCTCGCCCTCCGGGATGACGATCTGGGCCGGGTTGTACGTGTAGTTCGCCGTCCCACCGAACGTCGGCGTGATCGTCACCCCGCCTGCCGGGGCCGGATAACTCAGCGTTGCCGTCAGCGTCGCCTCGCCACCGTCCTCGTCGATGGTTGTCGGATCAACCGACAGGGTAACCGTCGGCACTTCGTCGTTGATAATCGTCCCTATGCCCTGGCCGGTGCTGATCGTCGCGTTGGCGGCGTTGCTCAAGTTGACAAGGAAAGTCTCATCGTTCTCGAGGTCGGCGTCCCCGATGATCGTGACCCTGAACGTCTTCGTCAGATCCGTATCACCGAACAGCAGCGTCTCCTGCTTCGCCTGATAGTCCACCCCCGCGGTCGCAGGGTCGCTGCCCGCCGTGTCGGGCGCCGTCGCGCAGGTGACCGACACGCCCAGCTCGCTCAGATTGGACAAGGTCACGGTGAACTCGATTTCGGGGAAATCGCCGGCACCGCCTTCGTTGACCGATTGACTGTTGATCGAAATGGTAGGCTCACCATCGTCGTTGGTGATCGTGCCCACG
Source organism: uncultured Planctomycetales bacterium (assembly GCA_964579675.1). Lineage (GTDB taxonomy): Bacteria > Planctomycetota > Phycisphaerae > UBA1845 > PWPN01 > CAZOIA01. The sequence continues at coordinate 10,095 of CAZOIA010000064.1, forward strand.
GCTTGATCGTCCTGGATCATCGCCCCGCTCGTGGCGTTCGACAGATTGACATAGAACTCCTCGTCGTTCTCGTGCGCGCGATCACCGTTGACCGTGACCGTGATGTCCTTGGTTACCTGGCCCGGGTTAAAGGTCAGCGTGTCCGAGGCGAAGTCATAATCGTTGCCGGCGGTGGTGGCTGTCAGGTCTTCCGTCTCGTAATCCACTTGGACTGCTACACCGGCGGCCGGCGTAAGCGTCACGGTGAACCTGAAGATGGTCGACCCGGAATTACCCTCGTCACGCGTCACGTCGCTGATCGAAATCACCGGGGCCGGATCGTCATCAATGATGTTGACCCTGGCCCGATTGTCGCCCCCTGCGAACGTCACGCCCGCCGGCGAGAGAATCTGGAAATCGACAAAGAAGTCCTCGTTCCCTTCAAAGTTGGTATCCCCCAGAACTTGAGCCTGGAAATAGAACGTCAGAGGGCTGCCCGTTGTGTAAGTGAAGGGAACACTCTGAAAGGACTGGTAGTCTACGTCAGCGGTAGCCGTGCCCGCCACCGACGTGGCCTGAAGCACCACGTCCGAGCCCGGGTCAGCGGACAGAACCAGTGGGATTTGTGCAGGCGTGGTCGGGTTGTCAGTCTCGGTGACCCCGACGTCGGCGATTGAGATTGTGATCTGGGCAGTGACTACAGCCGGGGCGGCCATCACAAGGAAGGTGGCCACCACGGCGATCCACGCCTGCCGGGCGGCCCGCCCCACCAGGCAGGCTAAGCCCGGCCGGCCCCACCGGCCGGCCGCCACAATCGACTTCTCAAGCCTACCCGCTCCGCTTGCTTCGCTTTTCGCCATGGGAATGAACCCTATGCAAACGTATCTCGTTGGAGCATAAGCACTTACAACAACAGTGCCGCAGCGATCCCCCCGGAAGGTCGGCACCAGCCGGCCGGCGTCACCCCGCCGCCAGGGTCTCCATACTCCGTTTGGGAGAGAGCCTGTCTAATCGTAAGAAACTACAAATGTCCGGCCAATCGTCGAATCCTCACCAGCGTTTACGACCCACGAGAAGCGGGCGTATCGGGGCGGCCAGGCAGCGGTTATCGGATTCTTCGGCGGCTCCCCGGCTCGCTATTGCCCTCGAGCCCCGCCTCTCGCCGCCGTGTCTGGTCACCAGTAGGGGAACTTGCCGCTTCGCCCGCCTCTTATGTTAGTGTGACTTTACCGGCGTTGACCGGATTCTACGCGCTTCCCTCCGGGTCGCAGCTAGACGGGGCGCTGCGGGCACTTGCCCGCTCTCCCCGTCTCCCCCTCTTCTGATCTCCCGGTCTCGCCGTCCCCCGTTCCCTCCCTCTGTCCATCTCTCTTTAGCTCTGTCTCTCCGTCCTCATTCCGCTGCATCTCTGCCCCCGCCGCGGGCCGGGCCAGGTGCTCGTCGAGAAACGCCACCGTTCGGGAAGCGTAATACTCGGGCCGAACCACGACCGATTGATTGTGCTTGGCCCCCGGGACCACCCACAGTGACTTGGGCCCGGGCGCCAGCTCGTACAGCAGTTGAGATTGCCGCACCGGGATGTAACTGTCCCGTTCGCCGTGGATGAACAACATCGGCCTGGGCGCCGCCATACGCATCAGGGCCTTACGAACCGACGGGAACGTGCAGTTCAGCTTCCGCCTGCACTCGCGAAACAGCAGCCAGCGCAGGAACCGCCAGAACTGCGGCGGGTGGTTCTCGTAGACGAACCGCACCTTGGCGAAGATGTACGCCCAGCGCTTCATCAGGTGCTCGAGCGTGGTGTCGGAGCTGAACGCGCTGTCGGTGATGATCGCTCTGACCGCGGGGTTGTTCTGGGCGGCCAGGATCGCCGCCCCCGCCCCGCGCGAGATGCCGAACAGCCCGATCCCCACGGGGCGCCCCCGGCTCCCGAGCCAATCCTCGACATGGGCGATCGCCCCCAGCATGTCGCTCACTTCCCGGTCGCTCGGCCACTGTCGGGGCTGATACCCCGGCTCGCCGCTTGACTCGCCGTGACCACGGAAATCGAAGCTGAACACGTCGTAGCCCGCCGCCAGCAGCGGCTGGCAATACCGCGCACAACTGTACATGTCGCTCGAGAACTCGTGGGCAAAGATGATCATGCCCTTGGGACGACCGCCGTGATCACCGAACAGGAACATCCCGCACAGGTTGAGGTTGTCGAACGCCCGGAAGGTGGCGCGCTCGCCGTCGATGCGCTCGAAGTCGCAAGGCCCCATCGCCAGCGGCGGCGGGGTGTCCCGGATGATGTTCAGCATGATCCGGACGTACTTGCGCAAGATCAGCCATGCGGTGACGACCAGGAACGTCACCGTCATCAGCATCGACACCATGGCCCAGTTGTGCGTGACGTATTGCCACCACGCACCGACCACTGGATGCCTAACCACCAGAGAGAACAAGTCAGCGGTCAACTGCAATACTCTTGAGCGACTCTCCCCCGTGCACCACGCCGATCTGTATGTTAGCCGCCCCTGTGAGAACGGATCAAGTCCTAAGGCGGGCTACAGCTTGCCGCGCCGCCTGCGGCTTCACGCACCGCTCGCGCCTTCCCACGCCGCTTGTGGCCTTGCTTGCCGCTTGAGGCTTCGGGTTGTCGCCGGAGGATCGGCCCGCGGCCGCACCAGCTCGCGCGATGCGCACTCAAAAGAAAACACCGGGTGCCGTAAGGCAACCCGGTGCTTTCCGGAGGGGAAAAGCGTTATGGCTTCCGTCGCTAGACGGTCATCCGCATGTTTAACGTGCATCGAGGAGAAGAAGGATAGCCTCAAGGCGGGGTCAAGCAGACAGCCAGATGCCCACAGCCATCGGACTTTCTCTCTCTCCTTAGCAGAGGTTCCGTACCGCCGATATAGTTTAACTCAGAGCCCTATGGATTGCAAGCGAAAAAACGGACATTTTGTTGAGCGGCCCGGCGAAGGCGAGCCCGCCGCCAGGAATCGTTGTAACTTCATTTCACACAGACACTTACAGTCACGCGGCCTGTTGCCCTCACCCCCGCGCCGGCCGGCCGGGCCCCACTTCTCCATTCCACCCACGCCCTTTCCACTCTGCTCTACCAACCGACCGCCACCCCGAGATGAAGCGGGTAACCCGGCAGTGCCGATAACCTAAGCGTCTTGAAACATTCGGGCACCACCGGATCGGACGGCACAAGGCCAGTGAGAAAGATCGTTGACAAAGCGGGGCTGCTCCGCCGGGCGGCAGACGCCCGGGCGGCCGGGCAGACCATCGTTCATTGCCACGGGTGCTTCGATATTGTCCACCCCGGCCACGTCCGCTACCTCGAATTCGCCCGGCGCCAGGGGGATCTGCTGGTGGTCTCCCTGACCGGCGACTCCCAGGTCTCCAAAGGCGACCAGCGGCCCTACATTCCCGAGGAACTCCGGGCCGAGAATCTGGCCGCCCTCGAGGCGGTTGACCTGGTCTACATCAACCGGCACCCGGCCGCCTCCCAACTGCTCGCCGAGCTGAAGCCGGACGTCTACGTCAAAGGGCGAGAGTACGAGAAAAGCGGCGATCCAGGCTTCCTCGCCGAGCGCCAGATCGTCGCCGGATACGGCGGACGTGTGCTGTTCAGCAGCGGCGACGTCGTCTTCAGCTCCAGCCGACTCATCGAAGCGTTGAACAGCGACCCGCACCTGGAAGGTGAGCGATTGACCATGATCTGCCGGAGGCACGGCATCGATCGCGAGTCCATCCAATCTCTGCTGACCGGCCTGGCCGACCTGCAGGTGCTGATCGTCGGCGACGTCATCCTCGACCGTTACGTGCTCTGCGACGCCACCGAACTGGCCCCCGAGGCGCCGATGATGTCCCTCACGCAGCTTGAGGAGCGGGTATATCTGGGAGGTGCGGGCGTAGTGGCCCGGCACATAGCCGGAATGGGGGCCAAGGCCCACCTGCTCAGCACCGCCGCCGATGACGAACAATCGAGAACAGTTCAACGAATACTGAACAACGAATCCGTCCAGGCCAGGCTGGTCCCCTGCCGCCCGCATTTGCCGGAGAAGACCCGCTACCTCGTGGAAACGGCGAAGTTGCTGCGGGTGGAGAGGGGGGCGTCACACCCATTGGACTCGGTCGCGGAGCAGGAGGCAGCGGCCTGGGTCGAATCTGTTGCCGCTAGCATCGACGCGGTGATCTTCTGCGACTTCGGCTACGGCACGATCACGCGCGGGCTTCTCGACCGGTTGCAGAGCATCCTGGGCGGGTCAGCCCGGGTCATCACTGCTGACGCGCGTGGGCCCCAAGGCCGGCTCCTGAACTTCAAGCGCGTCAGCCTCCTGTGCCCGACCGAGCGGACACTCCGTTCGGCGCTCAACGACTTTGAACGCGGGCTCTCCACGGTGGCGTGGAACGCCCTCGACCGAACGCAGGCCCGGCAACTGCTGATCACGCTCGGGAAGAAAGGGCTCGTGGTGTTCGATCGCCAGTCACAGGACGCCAATCGACCCGAATGGCGAGGGCGGCTGCGGAGCGAGTATCTGCCCTCGCTGGCGGACCGGGTCGTTGATCCACTGGGCGGCAGCAGCGCACTGCTGGCCGCCACGACCCTGGCGATGGCCGCGGGCGGCAACCTGATGCAGGCTGCCTACGTGGGAATGGCCGCCTCGACCATTGAAAACGCCCGGCTCGGGAATGAGCCCATCGACGCGAGATCGCTCCGCCGGTGGCTCAGCGGCCGGCTCGAACTGACGAAATCCGCCCGTCGGCCACCGGGCGAGGCGATCCGGTTCGACCCGACGCCCCGCGACCAGTTGATCAGCCCGCCAAGCGAGCACAGGCGTATCCCACCGCTCGCCGAACCGGCCTCGCAAGAGACTTAGCCGGAGGGATTCATCTGCTGAACAATGCTGCATGAACTGCGAGGTGCGGTCTCAACGTGAAGCACGAAGAACCGATCAGCATGTACGTCCCAGCCCGCAACGCGGAGGGGACGCTGAGCGCGTGCATAGCGGCGATCCGGGCCCAGACGCGGGGGCCCGATGAACTGTTTGTCATTCTCGATCCGCGGAGCTCGGACCGCACCGCCGAGGTCGCCGCCGGCGCGGGAGTTCGGGTGATCACCCAGCAGGGCTCGACCCTCGGGGCGGCCAGGAACGAAGCGATCGCGGCGGCCAGCGATCGATGGCTGGCGTGCTGCGACAGCGACGTCGTGCTCGAGCCGGACTGGCTGGCCCACCTGGCCGAGAAACGGGACGCGAGCGCCGCCGGCATCGGCGGGCGCACCGTCGAACGCATCCGCAACCCGAACGACGAATGGCGGGCCCTGCACATGCCCCATCACTGGGGCGACTACCCGCTGCGCAATCCGTTCATGCTCGTCAGCGAGGTCCTCTTCGACCGCCGGGCCCTGCTGGCGGTGGGCGGATATCGCGACGATTTGGACTATTACGAAGACAGTGATCTGTGCCAGCGGCTGCGAGACGCGGGTTACGATCTGCTGTACGAACCGTCGGCCATCGCCACCCACCAGCGGACGGACAACCTGCTGGGCCTGCTGGCGCTGCGGTGGAAGTATTCCGAGTATCGCCAGCGGCGACTGATGGATCGCTATGCCGGGCTCATGCACAAGTGCAGCGTCAACCGGGAATACGCATTGAACACGCTGAGCCGGTCTCTGGCCCGCCGACGGGAGGAGTTGGCGTACATCTCATTCCTGTTGTTCTTCCATCATCTGGTGATGGACCTGGGGTCGCTGCTGTCGCGCCGGCGTTTAATTACCCCGGCCACGCGGGCGTACTACCTGCGGGAACTCGTTGAAGCGATGGGCTCCAGCATCGCTGAGCACCACGGGGACCTGTCCCGGGCGGTACGGGCGGATCTGAGCGAATTGTGTGCAGACCTCCCCTCGGACGCAGCGGAACCCGACGCGCCACCGGGCCGGAGCTGGTACCTGGAGCACGTGCGGTCCGCTTGTGGGCGGTTCTGCTCCGAATTGCCGGCGGCGGTATCGGCGATCATTGAGGCCTCCGCTCAGTACCTTCACGGTCACATCGGAGCCGACGACCTGCGCCGACTGCCGCCCGGCTCGCCCGAGACACTTCGTGCGGCGCTGGATGCCATACCGATCCAGCCGGTCGTCGACGAGGCGTTTTGCCGGGCCGTTCGAGAGCATTGGCGCGATCTGTCCGGCATCCAGACCGTCGGCCCGCTGGCCGCCCAGGAACAGGCCGTCCTTGCCGCCCAAGCCGGCTGCTCGGAGAAGCCCTCCGACCCCCGCCCGGTGGCCCTGGCTGCTCATCTCGAAGCGCGTGCCGATCCGCTCGGGGCGTTCGATGAGATCGACGCGGGCGCGAGCCGGCTGGTTGTCTGCTATCAGCCACCGGCCCGGTTCGTGCCGGGCCTGGATGTCCCGTTGGCCAGCGACCTGGCCTCGTCGGCAGCGGCGGCCGGATGGACGATCGAACAGTTCGATACCATCATTGGCCGCACGCGCCTCATGCTTTCGCGGCAGGCACACACCTAATCCCCTGCAAATAAAACACTTGCGAACGCCGCCGGGGCGGCCAGGCTGTCATTGTGACAGGTGGGCCGAGTCGGGCGGAGGAAGGGTGTAAGCACGTAAGTGGTTTGGCTAAAATGAGTTACGACGGCGGACAAGTTCTGGCACGGCCCTTGCCGCATGTGCTGGTGGCCAGACGAAAAAGTGACTCATAAGGGGCTTCGACCCCAAGGAGGTATCAAATGCTACCCATTCGACTATTCAACAGCCATACGGATGGTACGTGTGCAAGCCCGCTCGGCGGTCTGACAAGGTGGTCCCGCGAGATGGACGGGCTGTTCGACCGGGCATTCGGGTGGACTGGTGACACCGGATTTCGCGTCGATGTCCGCCAGGACGGCGACGATCTGGTCGTTGATGCCGAGTTGCCCGGCCTGAGCAAGGAGGATCTGGAGATCACGGTCGAGGACAACGTCCTCACGATTGCGGGCGAACACAAGAGCGCGACGGATGAAGAGCAGGAGCAGTATCACGTTCGGGAACGCCGGTATGGTCGGATTTCCCGGTCGTTCAGCCTGCCGACGACGGCGGACGCAGAGAACGTCACCGCGAACCTGCAGGACGGTGTGTTGACGTTGCGGATCCCGACCCGCGAAGAGGCCAAGCCTCGCAAGATTGAAGTGAAGTAACGCCCCCGGAGTTTGGATGCGAGGCGCCTGGAGTACCGGGGGATGTCAATTGCCCAAGGGCGGCGCGACGGGGCAAAGGAATTAACCCGTCGCGTCGCCCTTTCCTTGTCGGGGCACGCCGTTGCGGCAATGAATTGCCGCGGTCCTTGAGTTGCGATGGGCGATGGCTGCGTTGCGCCGAAGCATGCCGAGGGTCGCACGTTTCATCGCACTGCCGGAAAGATGTTGCCGGTATTGCTCCGCCGACAGGTTCATCAACTCCACCAGGAGCGGGCGAGGCGGAAACGGGTTCCTCCCGCCCAGCTCATAAGCGGGTTCGCTGGTCGTGGGCGGGTTGCGATTATAGGGGCAGACTTCCTGGCACAGATCGCAACCGAACACCCAGTCGCCCGTGAGGCGTTGCAGCTCGGCCGGGATGTCACTGCGGTGCTCGATGGTGAGGTACGCGATGCAGCGGCGGGCGTCCATCTTATGGGGTGCAATCAGCGCCCCGGTCGGGCAGGCATCGAGGCAACGGGTGCATGAGCCGCAGTGGTCGGCAGCGGGCCCGGACGGCGCCAGTTCAAGCGTGGTGATGATCTCACCCAGAAAGAAGAACGAGCCGAGCTCCGCGTGAATCACCATGGTGTTCTTGCCGATCCAACCGATGCCCGCGGCGGCGGCCAGCTCTCGCTCCATGATCGGGGCAGTGTCCACGCACACTCGGGTCTGAAGTGAATCGTCCATCACCTTGTGGAGTCGGCGCGCCAATTGATGGAGCTTCTTTCTGAGGACGCGGTGGTAGTCCAGGCCCCAGGCGTATCGGGCGATTCGGCCGCGCGGTCGATCGTCCCTGGTGGCGGTCGAGTCCGCCCGGCGAGGGTTTGGCATCGACCCCGCCCCGGCAGCGTGGTAGTAGTTGTCAGCCACCACGATGACGGACCGGGCGCCGGGCAGCAGGCTTGCCGGATCGGTTCGCAGGTGGCGGTGCCGGTTGAGGTAGTGCATCTCACCGGCGCAGCCCCCGGCCAACCAGTCGTCGAAATAGTCAATGTGGGCTACGGGCCGGGCGCGGGCAATACCCGCCAGGTCGAAGCCGGCGTCCAGGGCCAGTTGACGAACCAGATCGGATCGGTGGGCGGGTGTCACGACACCCTATGTTAGCGTGTCCCCTGGGGGAAACGCCACGGAAATCAGGGCTCGCCCGTTGACAGCCCGGAAAGGATGCCCTACCGTGTCACGCCGCGCATGTTTGGCGCTTCTTGACCACCAACGGCATGAGCAAGCATGTCAAGCATATTCAACTACGATTGGTTTGCCGGTCCGGGCTTTGAACGGCAACAGGAACAAGCCCGCCACCGCTGTGCCCGGAAGAAGTTCCCCGACCTGACGCCCGAGAAGGCGGCCAAGCATCAGGAGTACCAGGAGTTCTTCCGCGAGCTCGAGGTCCGGACGCTGGTCTACCTCCGGGACGGCTTCAGCTACGAAATGAAGGAACTGGTTGACCTTGGTCTGCGGAGCATGTTCACCTTCGAGTGCGAACCTCTGGACGAGCAGTACAAGGTGGGGGCCTTTGTTGTTTCCGTGCTGTTCGAGGAAATCGTCCGGGTCGAGGTCTTTGCCGTGCATCCCTCCGAGAAGCCGGAGGATATGCCCCTGATAACTGGTTTCAGAAGTGCCCCGGGTGATTCGCGTGAGCCTCGTGAGGACTCTCGCGATACGCGCGAGGCTCGCGGTGATAATCCCGATCAGTTGGAATCGTCCTGAGTGGCGGGGACCGAGATGGCAACTCCGGTCCAGCCGCTATATGAGCCCTTGCGGGCGGGAGCCTGCGCGTGACGGACTCGGTGCTTGACTTGGCGAGCGATCGGTTTGTGGTGACCGGTGGGGCTGGCTTTCTAGGCTCGAAAGTGTGCGAGAAGCTGGCGGCCTGCGGCGTGCGGGAGGACCGCCTGTGCGTGCCTCTGATCAGCGAGTACGATCTGACCCGCGAATCGGCGGTTGAGCGGATGTACGCGGACGCAAGGCCCGACGTGGTTATCCACCTGGCGGCCGAGGTCGGCGGCATCGGTGCCAACCGGGCGAATCCCGGACGCTTCTTCTATGCCAACCTGGCCATGGGCCTCCACATGATCGAGCGGGCACGGATAAACCGGATCAAGAAGTTCGTCCAGGTGGGTACGATATGCGCCTACCCGAAGTTCACACCCGTGCCCTTCCGCGAGGAGGACCTGTGGTCGGGGTACCCCGAGGAGACCAACGCACCCTATGGGATAGCCAAGAAGTCGTTGCTCGTCATGTGCCAGGCATACCGCGAGCAGTACGGTCTCAATGCGATCTACCTGTTGCCGGTGAACCTGTATGGTCCCGGCGACAATTTCGATCCCGCCACGTCGCACGTGATCCCCGCGATTGTCCGCAAGTGCATCGAGGCCCGGGAGAGGGGCGATGACAGAATCGTGTGCTGGGGTGACGGCACGCCCACCCGGGAGTTCCTGTACGTTGAAGACGCGGCTCAGGGGATTGTGCTGGCAACGGAGAAGTACGACGAGCTCGATCCGGTGAACCTCGGGAGTGGGCGTGAGATCACGATCCGTGACCTCGTCGCGTTGATCGCCCGGCTGACGGGCTTCGGCGGTCGGATCGAATGGGATACCAGCAAGCCGAACGGTCAACCCCGGCGGTGCCTGGACGTTACGCGGGCCCGGGAGCGGTTCGGGTTTGTCGCCGGCACGGACTTCGAGGCCGGGCTGAAGGCGACCGTTGAATGGTACGAATCCACTCGGCGCCCCGCCTGATCCGGCTTGTGGGTACGTGTTTCGCGGCTTCTGGCAAGGTCAGAGCCGGCCTCTGTGAGGCCGGTGTTTCCTCGGACGGGGAAGCCTCGCGCCGCGAAGGGGCACCGGGCTCGCAGAACCCGGCTCGGAATACGGAATGCAGCGCACCGGGCTCGCAGAGCCCGGCTCGGAGCCGTTGCCCACGCTATACACGTACGGGCTCGCAAAGCCCGGCTCGGACAGCGGAGAGTGGTGGAACGGGCCGATGGCGGGCCAGTAGACCCGGCAGAGAGAACAAGCCCGTAAGAGCACAGGCAGAGAGCACATGAAGAAAGCACTGATTACCGGCATCACCGGTCAGGACGGCTCGTACCTGGCGGAACTCCTGTTGAACAAAGGCTATCAGGTCCACGGCATCATTCGGCGGAGCAGTTCGTTCAACACGGGGCGCCTCGACCACATTTACCAGGACCCGCACGTTGAGTCGGCCGGGTTGCACCTGCACTACGGCGATGTGAGCGACTCGAGCATGCTCGCGGCGCTGGTCCGCAGGATTGAGCCGGATGAAATCTACCACCTCGGCGCCCAGAGCCACGTTCGCGTGAGCTTCGAAATACCGGAATACACCGCGGACGTGACGGCCCTGTCGTGCATCCGCCTGCTGGAGGCGATCCGTGACGCTAAGGTGGCGTGCCGGTTCTACCAGGCGTCGAGCAGCGAGATGTTCGGCTCGTCACCACCACCGCAGAGCGAACGGACCCCTTTCGCCCCTCGGAGCCCGTATGCCGCCGCCAAGCTGTACGCCTACTGGACGACGATCAACTATCGCGAGGCATACGGGATGTTCGCGGCCAACGGCATCCTGTTCAATCACGAATCGCCTCGGCGGGGGGAAACGTTCGTCACGCGAAAGATCACCCGGGCGGTGGCGGCGATCGTCGCCGGCAAGCAGAAGGAGTTGTACCTGGGCAATCTCGACGCCCTGAGGGACTGGGGCTATGCGCCGGATTACGTCGAGGCGATGTGGCTCATGCTGCAACAGGATGAGCCGGACGACTACGTGATCGCCACCGGCGAGTCACATTCCGTACGCGAGTTCCTGGAGGCAGCCTTTTCGCTGGTCAACCTCAATCCGGACGACTACGTGCGCATCGACCCGAGATACTTCCGCCCCACAGAGGTCAACCATCTGTGCGGCGACGCGAGCAAGGCACGAGCCAGGCTCGGCTGGAAACCTAAGACCACATTCCCCGAACTGGTGCGGATCATGGTCGAGGCGGACCTGAGCCGCGAGGGGATCTCGCTGGAACACAGGTCGTAACGGGGGGCGTACTCCCTTGCCTCGGGCCTGATCCTGACTGATTCGACGCGGGAGGGGCTGGGATGAGGCTACGATCTCTTTTTCTTTTTCTTCTGCTCAGGCTCGGGTGGTGGCGCCACGTAGGGCACCGCCCGGGGCGAGCGCGGCGGTGAGCGGCGCAACAGGTAGATGTAGGCCAGGCCGGCGGCAAATAGCGCGACGCTGACGAACTGGGAGACGGTCAGGCCGGCCGTGTCGTACGGGTTGTCGATCCGGATTATCTCCTCGACGATGCGGACGATCGGGTAGAACAAGAGCAACATCGCGAACACCATCCCGTGCCGTTTGCGCCGATAGAAGTATGCGTTCAGCAGCACCGCCAGCAGCAGCCCGTCCGTTGAAGCGTAGAGTTGCACGGGATGGATCGGGTTCGACCGGTTCTGCGATGCGTGTGCAAGTTGTTCGAGCTCCGAGGGCGTCAGGTCGAAGTCGGCCGCTTGTCGTGCGAACGGCGCCAGGAGGCCGGCCATCTTTGTCCGCCGCTTGCTGGCGTCCTGGCCTTTCTTGCGAAGCCTATCCAGAGTGTTGCTGTCGGCCCCGGCGGCCTGGGCCTCTTTAAGGGCAGCGCGGGCTTTCTCCAAGGCGAGTCTGCTCGCGTCGCGCTCCTCGGGCGTCATCTCGAGCAGATCGCGAGGGATGGGACAGGGGATCCCTGACGGGCTGACGTAGATCAGTTCGGCCGGCACGGTCACCAGGCGTTCCTCCCATTGCCGATGGAACGCCGGGCTCGCATAGGGGAAATGAACAGCCCAAGGGATCTCGGGCGGGCAAGGCCCACCCCAGCAGCAGCCGTTCAGGAAGCAGCCGATCCGCGCCACCCCCATACCGAACATCAGCGACGGAGCCACAATGTCGAGGTAGAGCCGGGTCGAGTTCCCTTTGAGCCGAACGTAGGCCAGCCCCGCCACCAGCGCCCCCACCAGACCCCCGTAGTACTCCAGCCCCCCGGCGCTTACATCCACGATTGCCCACAGCCCCCTGCCGGCGAAATGCTTGTGCCAGTAATGCGTGACGTAGAGAATGCGGGCCCCGACGACACTGGCGATCAGCGAAACGAACCCGAGGTTGACCACGAAATCGGGGTCGGCTTTCACCCGCACCGCCCGCCGGGCAGCCCACCAGGTGCCCCCCAGAAAACCGATCATCAGCATCAGGCCGTAGCCCCGGACCGGGAGGTGAATCCAGGGAAGCTTGAACAGGGTTGGCCACATGGGGGAGCATGTTAGCTGCTGCCCCGGCCGGCGTCTACCACCACGTTGTCAATGAGCCTCGCCGGACCGATACGCACTGCCAGGGCAATCAGACACCGCCCCCGGGCGACCTGCTTCGGCGTCAACTCGTCCGCATCGACCAGCTCGAGGTAATCGATCGAGCACCGGCCCGCCGCCTCGATCCGTTCGCGCATTTCCCTGAGCAGCGGCGCGACGTCGCGGCGACCGCTCTCGATCTGCCCGCGTGCCCAATCCAGCGTCGCAAACAGACTCCGGGCCTGCGTGCGGGCTTGCGGGCTCAGGTAGGCATTGCGGCTGGACAGGGCCAAGCCGTCCGGCTCGCGGACGGTCGGGCAGACCACGATTTCGATCGGCCACAACAGGTCGGTCACCATCCGGCGGATCACCACCGCCTGCTGGGCGTCTTTCTGGCCGAAGTAGGCTGCGTCGGGCTGGACGATATTGAAGAGCTTGGCCACCGCGGTCGTCACGCCGTCGAAATGCCCGGGCCGGTGGGGCCCGCAGAGCCCGTCGGTCAGGCGGGCCACCGATACGGTCGTCGCGGACCGTTCGGGATACATCTCCGCCACCGGCGGGCAGAGTACCACATCCACGCCCTCGGCCCGGCAGGCAGCGAGGTCCCCCTCAATCGGGCGGGGATACTCCTCGTAGTCCTCGCCGGGAGCGAACTGCGTCGGGTTGACGAAGATGGAGACGACAACCTCCTGGCAATCCCGCCGGGCCACCCGCATCAGCGAGCGATGCCCCTCGTGGATGGCTCCCATCGTCGGGACCAACCCGATCCGCTTGCCCGCCCGCCGGAGAGGCCCGAGATGATCGCGAACGCTGCTGATTGTCTGTAACTCTTTCATTTGCAGTTACCTGCGTTCCGAGCACCGCCGGCGTCGCCCCGTTGGCACCTTCTGCCGGTCGCCAGGTCAGTCGTTGACAACCCGGCCCATGGACCGATAATCTCCCACGTCCGCGGGTGCCTCTCCGCATCTAACCGTTTCCTGCCCACGGTGTCTACACCTATGACGCGTTCAGACCGGCCGCTCTTCTCCGAAGACACCGGCAACCGCGACGCTGCATGGGTCCGGGCAACTCTCGAGGGTGACACCGAGGCTTTCGGGCGGCTGGTCCTGGCGTACGAACGGCAGGCGGTTTCAATCGCCTACCGGCTGCTCGGCAACACCCACGACGCGATGGAGGTGGCCCAGGAAGGGTTCCTTCGAGCCTTTCGTTCGTTGGGGCGGTTGAAGGAGCCAACGCGGTTCGGCCCATGGATCATGCGGATCGTCAGCAACCTCGCTCTCAACATCCGGCGCGCTCGCCGGTCCGCGTCGACAGTGGCGCTGGACGAGCAACGGGTCGCGGAGGGGGCCGCCAGCGGGAGAGACGAGCCCGCGATCACGTCCGTCGGTCCGGACCACCGGGCCGAAAGTCGCGAGCTGCAAGACGCGATCGATGCCGCCCTGGGCAAGCTGCCCGAAAGACAACGGCTCGCCCTGGTGCTCTTTGCGATCGAAGGGTGGCCTCAGAAGGACATCGCGGCCATGCTCGAATGCAGCCTTGAGACCGTGAAATGGAACGTGTTCCGGGCCCGCCGGCGATTGCGGGCGGACTTGGGTGATCTTGTCGCCGGTTGACGACGGGGAGAGCGATGGGTAGGCGGATCAGGGAGAACGACGAATTCCTGTTGGCCGAGTTGCTGGACGGCCACCTGCCGGCGGACCAGGCGGCGGACCTGCGCCAACGCATGGAACGTCAGCCGGAGCTGCGGGCGGCCTTCAAGTCGCTGGCCGATGTGCACGCGCTGCTCGCCCGGCGGCAAGCCGATCAGCCCCGAGTCGATTGGCGGGGATTCCACAAACGGGTCATGGACGCGGTGGAGGCGGAGCCGGTTGCCCCGCCCCGGAGGTCCCAACTGGCGCGTTGGTTGCGGATCGGCGCGCCGCTGGCAGCGGCGGCGGCCATCGCCCTGCTCGTTTCGCGGTATCCGGCCGGTCCCGAGACGGGCGGACCTGAAGCGGCCTCGAGCGCCGGCCCGGTTGCCGCCGTTGCCCCGTCCGGTGATGTGGGCCAGGTGCTCGTTCGCTTCGAGCGCCCGCCGCTGGACTCGGCGGGGCAGACGGGCGTGGTCCAGGTCAGCTTCGCGCGGTCGGCCCAACTGGCCGAGGCTATACAGCAGGAGGACAAGGCGAACAGGAGTCGGCCGCCGACGGTTTTCGCGGCCGTTCCTCCTCCATCCTTGCCGGACGGAGCGCTTAGAGCCTTCTTGGAGGCGCCGCCGCTTTAGCGCTGTGGATATGGACCATCACGAATGTTGCTGAAACCGTTGGCAGGAGCAGATCATGCCGCTTGACACATTCATCCACCGCCCCGTGTTGTCGGCCGCTGTTTTCCTGGCCGGGGTGACGTGCGTGGCGCTCGCGGTCACCCGCGGTGAGGATACCCTCTTTTCGGCCGCCGCGGACCTCGAACCCCCGACAATCACCACCGGGGCCGCCGCTGGTTCGGCGGCGTCGCCGCAAGCGGCTCGGCCATTGACTGTCCTGGCCCAGGCTGCGCCTCGCGGCGCAAGGCCAGACGAGGAGAACGACGAATCCGAGATTCGGGTTATCCAGGCCCTTGACCAACGGGCTGCGCTCAACGTCAACGACGTGCCGCTCCGCGAGGCGATCCGCCAACTCGCCGAGGCGGCGGGCGTCTCCATCGAGATCGAGCCCCGGACCCTCGATCTACTTCCCTATGGTTCTAAAACCATAGTGTCGGCCAAGATCGAAGGCCGGCCGTTGCGCGATACTCTGACCGCCTTGCTCCGGCCGCTGGGTCTCACGTTCAGGCCGGACAAAGGCAAGGTCTCGATCGTACCCACCAGGCCGCTGGGCCGGGTCGTTCGGCGGGCAACATGGGAGGAGCTGGCGACGCTGGAGATGCTCCACTCGAAGCCCTGGAGCCGCGAACTGTTCGAGTCCCTCCACCTCCAGTTCCAGGACGCGCGGGCGGGTGATTTCAAGACCAACCGCGGGACGCTGTTTCGCCTCGCCGGCGGGGTGGGAGACGGGTCGGCCGCCGAGGTGCTGGAGCACGCCTGCGACCAGTATGGCTGGGCCTGGTATCCCTCGGGCGACCATATCGCGATCCTGACCAAGACCATGCAGGTCGAACGCCAGTTGGAGACGCGGGTCTCGTTGCAGTATGTCCAGACCACCCTGAGCGACGCTCTGCTGGATCTGGCCGACCGGGCGGGCGTCTTGCTCCAGATCGACCCGGGCGCGCTGGCGAACCTGCCCCCTCAGACCGCGGAACGCTTCTCCCTGTCCATCGACAACGCCACCGTTCGCCAGGCCTTGGAGGTCGTAGCCGGGCAGACCGGACTCGGGTATTCCATCCAGCCCACCGGGATCCGCCTGACCACCAACCCGCTCGCACCGCCGCCGAGCGACGGGGGCTCAGCCGGCGTCGATGCCGCCATCCGTGCCCTGCGGGCCAATCCGATCGTCGGGCACATCACCATCCCCAACGAGGACGGCTCGTCCTTCTCCTTCTTCATCCGCGAAGACGACCTGCCCCCGGAAGTCAAGGAGATGCGCAAGGCCAAGATCCAAAGCGCGATCAACGACATCCGCCGATCCCTGCTCGCCGAACAGCCGCAGGATTGACGGAACACACCGGCCGGGGGGTGCGTGACAGTTCCGGCGGGGACCTTCGGGCGGAGAAGGGGACGGCACCTCGCTTTTCCGAACCCCGACCGTCAGGGAGGGGAGTATCTGCGGATGCGCCAGGGCCGCTTCCTT
>CAZOIA010000065.1:0-26355 GCA_964579675.1 uncultured Planctomycetales bacterium
CGGGGTGAGCTATGAGGTCTACGTGATCCCCGCCCCGGGGGCGGTGGTGCTCGGCCTGATCGGGCTCGGTGTTGTCGGGTGGCTGAAGAAGCGGTTCTTGCCTTGCCGCCCGGACTGACCACCGGGGGCAGAATCGGCGGGATTGCCAGGCTCATTGCCTTCATGTCACCGAGTAACAGCGATTCCTTTGCGCTTCGGCGACTCATGCTGAACGCAGTTGTTCGGCACCCCTTTTTGCACGACGTGGGCTCGTCGAGGGGGGACGTGCAGCACGATCATGCAGCGGGTCAGACGATCAAAAACACAGCCATCACAACGACGAAGGTCGGGATCAGGACGCCGCCGCTGTAGAGCATGTACCCGAAGAAGCTGGGCATTCTGACGCCGGCCTGCTCGGCAATGCTTTTCACCATGAAGTTGGGCCCGTTACCAATGTAGGTGTTGGCGCCCATGAACACGGCCCCGAGCGATACGCCGACGAGCAGGGGTATGGGAATGGTGGCAAGGGCGGTCTGGACGTGTTCCATAAGGGCCACGCCGTCGGGGGCAAGCGTGCCGGCAGTCTGGAAGTAGACGACGTAAGTCGGGGCGTTGTCGAGGAAACTCGACAGGATCCCGGTTGCCCAGAAGAACTGCCACGGGCGGCTCAGGCCGAGTTCGGGCCCCTTGATGTTCAGGATCTCGACCGGCACCTGCATGGTGATGAAGATGCCGATGAACAACGCCGCCACCTCGATGATGGCGAAGAAATTGAACTTGTTCTCCTGGCGGATCCTGGGCGAGCTGGTGACCCAGGCGACGGCAACGAAGCCTAGCTGGGCGGCCTCCCGCAGATAGTCCGGGACAACGAAGTACCTGCCCAGGAAGGGCTTTCCCGGCACCAGAAGCGCGACCGACAGCACCACGCCCAGCAGCCAGGCGAAGTTGAGCAGACCGCAAAACCGCAACGGCTCGATGTGCACTTGATCGAGGAGATGATCGAGCGGCGGCTCCTTCTTGTATAGCCGGGTATCCCAGATCCAGTAAACCACGAGCAGCACCGCGCAGCAGAACAGCCACGGCTTCCAGAGACCCAACGTCCACAGGAAGGGCACGCCGAAAAGGTAGCCCAGAAACAGCGGTGGATCGCCGATCGGCAGCAGGCACCCGCCGATGTTGCTCACCAGGAAAATGAAGAAGATCACCGTGTGCCGGACGTAGCGACGCTCGCGGTTGGTTTGCAGCAGCGGGCGGATGAGCAGCATCGACGCCCCGGTCGTCCCGATGAAGCTGGCCAACAAGGCGCCGGTGGCGATGAAGGCCACGTTCGTCATGGGTGTGGCCTTCAGGTCGCCGCGCAACTGGATGCCCCCGCTGATCGTGTACAGGCTGAACAGGAGCACGATGAAGGGGACATACTCGGCAAGGACGGCGTGGTCGAGTACCTGGAGAACGGTGGGCGTGCCGGGCTCGGCCAGGTGCTCCCCGTGGCCGAAACCGGTCCCACGAAGGAAGTAATAGCCCAACGTGACCACGGCCAGAGCCGCGGCAATGATGAACTTGTTCTTGTTGTGGTGCCACCAGTGGGACGTCCTGGGGATCAGGGGCAGGATCGCGATGCACAGCAGGATCGCACCGAACGGCGCGACGGCGATCAGTGAGGGCGCTTCGTGTGAGCCTTGCTCGTCGTGACCTTCGTGTGAGGCAGGGTGATCCGCGTGCTGGTGGTGTTCCGCCGGTTGTGTCGCGCCCGGCATTGCGGGTGCGGCGGGGGGCTGGTGGGCAGGTTCGTGTTGCGCCAGCGCAGGATGCCCCCAAGCCAGCCAACCCGCGGCGAGCCCCAGGGCAATGACGGCTCGAACCCGAGATCCCTTCATAGAGCGATACATCGGCACAAAGTAGGTTCCCGTGTAGCTTTGCTGAGTGATTCTTCCGGGGCACCCGAGATGAACATGCCGCCAGGGCCGATGGTAACCTGGCCGGCGGTTTGGCACAATACCAGGGAGGTGTCAGAATGGTGGCTGTCCTTTCTCCACGTGCGTTGCCGGAAATCCGCTTCACAGTTGACGAGTACCTCCAGGCCGACCTGCCCGAAGGACAGCGCTACGAACTTGTGGACGGAGCCGTCGAAATGACCTCGGCCCCGGACGGAGCACACGACGAGGTTCTTGAGGCCCTTCTCGATGCGGTCTGGGCGTATCGTCGCAGGCATCCCGATTCGTCATCTCAGCCTGCGGGGCAGACCAGGCCCGTGGCAACCTCAAGTCCGCCCCATCTCGGGACCGATACCACGCACGATGGCCTTATGGCACCGAGCAAATCCCCGCTGCATCAGGGTGCCTGCACGCCCACACCCAGGCAGGGGCTCGGTCTGGACCAACATTGCCACGCTGACGTGTGCGGCATGGCTCTGTTGCCCCGCCGGCTTGGCTCAGGCTCAGAACACGCTTCCAGTGGCGTCGGACGCCTCCTGTACGATCGGGCCTGGTGAGGCCGTCACCGTCACACTCGATGCTTCCGACGGCGACGGTGACTCCCTCAGTTTCATCATCGCCTCGCTGCCCAGCAAAGGCACACTGTCCTCCGGCTCGACCTCACTGACCAGCAGCGATCTGCCCTACACGATCAGCGCCGGCGGAGACAGCATCACCTTCACCGCCGACAGCGACGAACACGGCACCGACACCTTTCAGTTCAAGGCCAACGACGGGACCGGCGATTCGAACACCGCTACGGTCAGTATCGTGATCAACCAACCGCCGGCGCAGACGGACAACACATTCTCTACGCAGCCGAACGCCGATCTGACAATCACCCTGCCGGCCGAGGATCCCGATGGCGACACCTTGTCCTACGTCATCGCCGCTCTGCCCGGGCACGGACGTCTCACGAGCGGATCGACCACACTCACCGACGACGACCTCCCTCTCGAGACCGCCACCGCTGATTTGACCTACTCGCCGGATGCGAATTATCACGGCCACGACTGCTTCGACTTCACCGCCACCGATGGCACCGAGGGTACCGGCACGATCACGGTCGAGATCGAGATCAACACCGCACCCGTGCCCGACGACATAAGCACGACCGTCCTGCCCGACGGCACCACGACAATCCAACTCACCAGCACCGATGCGGACCGAGACCCTGTCCGGTACCGGATCATCAGCTTGCCGACCCACGGCACGCTCGACGCGGGAGGCGCCGGGATCACCGACGGCGACCTGCCGTTGCTTCTCGACGCCGGCGAGACAACCGTCACCTACACGGTGGACGCGGGCTATCAGGGTACCGACAGCTTCCACTACCGCGTGCAAGATGACGTGGCGGCATCCGACCGGGCCGTGGTCACGATCGTGGTGAACACCCCGCCCGTCTCACCCGCGGTTTCGCTCACCGGGACCGAGAACGGCACGGTCGAGGGCGTGCTGACACCAACCGACGCCGACGGTGACTCGCTGGTCGTCCGCATCACCCGGCTGCCTGGTGCCGGCACGCTCAAGATCGGCGGCAGCACCGTCACGAGTACCACGACCGAGTACAGTCCCTCCGGCTCCGACCTGTCGTTCGTCTACACGCCGGACGGCGGCATGGTCGGCGAGGACTCCTTCGACTGGGTGGCCAACGACGGGAAAGAGGACTCGACGCCCGGCACGGTGACCATCACGGTCAACGAGGACCCGTCTCAGGAGAACCAGGCGTCCGCGGATGAGAACAGCTCGGACGATGCGTCCCAGGACGGCGAAGAAGTGCTCGCCGAAGCGCCGTCCGAGCCCGTTACCGGACTGTGTGGGTTGCTCGTGTTCGAGCCCGCCTTGCTGATGCTCATGCTCCTTCTCATTCCGCGACGTGTTTTCCTCCAGAATAACCGCGGACTGAACATCAAGCTCCGCCGCCCCGGTGCCGAACCAACCACCAGACCTGGCCATCCTCCGACGCTTGAGGGGTAAGAGTATAGGGGCGTGGGCCACGGCCGATCCGACGCGGAGCGGCCGCAACTCCAGTCGCCAGGGGGTAGTCGTCATGTTAACCAACGACATCGTCAAGCTGACCCGAGATCGAATTGCAGAGTTGGTCCGTTCGCGGGAGGCTCCCGAGAGTGACTACACCGGAAACGAACGCCGCCGGGCGCCTCGTTGGCCTTTCCCCGGCGCGATCGGACTCCGGCCTGCCGACGGCGGTGGTGACGAGACGTGGTTCGGGACCTGTCGTGACGTCAGTATCACCGGTGTTGGAATCACCTGCGAGCGCTACTTCGAGCCCGGAACCGCGCTCGAAATCGCCCTCCATTTGCCCGAGGCCACTTTCTGCGGAAAGGCCGTCGTCCGATATTGCGTGGAGCTCGAAGCGGATACCGAAGACGAATACGCCATGGGCCTCGAGTTCGATTTCGACGAGTAGCCGCGGCACACCAGCGACTCGTAATAGCGGCGCAAATGCTCGCAAAGCTGCGGCTTGCGCCGTGGGGTGATGCCGTATCGGCCCGCCTCCGCCAGGGCCTGATCGACATCCCAGCCGCAGTACTTCATGCGCCAGGCCGCGTAGGCCGCCCCCGTGCGACACACGCCCGCCGCGCAATGAACCAGCAACGGACGCCGCGATTCGTCCGCGATTGCCTCGGCCGCCCGGTCCAGCAGATCGAAGTCGGCACAGCCGTCACCCGGCATGCCTACGCGGACCAACGCCACACCCTCGCGCTTGAGCAGCGCCTCCTCTTTTTGCTGGTAGGGCATATCCGGCTCATTCGTCATCAGGGTCAGAACGGTCTTGAGCCGGTACTTGCGAATGACCCGCGCCAGCGGCCACTGCTCCAGGTAGCCCGAACGGTAGAGCTGCCCCGGCACCACCACCGCAAAACGCTTCGCCAGCACGTGATGCCGGCCGTATTTGATCCCCACGCCCCCCGCCGCGATGAGGATCCCAAGCACCCCCCAAACGACAAACCGCCGCCTGGCGGGCCGAACTCCTCCAGCATCTCTGCCACTTTCACACATCTGCACCGTCACACATTTACACTTTCACCCATTGTCACCTTCGCCCATTCTCACCTTCACCCGTTCTCACTTTCCCACCCTCACGGTTTCCTCCTCACCGGCGTTGTGCCATAAAAGAAGCGACGCCGCAAGCAAGCGCCCGCGACGCCACGGGAGTTCCGACAAGACTTTCCGCGCCCACCCGGCCTGCCGCCGCTACCTGCGCCCGCCGAGCAGCCCCGATCGCATCAGATGATAGAGCAGGATCAGGATGGCTGTGATCGTGGCCGCCACGTACGTCATCGCTGCCGCGTTCAGGACCCGGCCTACCTCACGATCTTCCGCCTGCGAGACGAGCCCGCTCGTCACCAGCGTCTTACGGGCCCGCCGGCTCGCGTTGAACTCCACCGGCAGGTTCACGATCTGAAAAACCACGACCATGGTGAACAACGCACATGCGATCAAGGCCAGGGGCCGCCACAATCCAATCCCGATGATCAACAGGATGAAACTGAAACTTGAGCCGAAGTTCGCCAGCGGCACAACGCTGTTGCGCAGCGCCAGGGGCGCGTACCCACGAGCATGCTGAATCGCATGACCCACCTCGTGAGCCGCCACGCCCGCCGCCGCGACAGATCGTCCGTGGTAGACGTCAGGACTCAGCCGTAACACCCTGTGACGGGGATCATAATGGTCGGACAGGTGACCCTGCACGGGCTCAATGGCGACGTCATTGATGCCCTCCTGATCGAGAATGGCCTGGGCAATATCCCGGCCAGTCCATCCCCGGCGGGTGGCGATCTTGCCTGCGCGGGCGAACACGGACTTGACCTTGAGGCTGGCGTAAGCCCCGAGCAGAACACCCGGGGCAATAATCAGGAAGTAGAGCGGGTCGAGGAACAAGAACGCAAGCATCGAAACCTCCTTTGATGAGCCGCTGGCCCGACCTTGTTCTTCAGATCCGACGCACTCTCCCCTCTTATACGTCCCTGTGCGGTGGCAAGGCCGGTGCCAATCCCGGAAAAACCGGCAAAACCTTGGCGCCGCCGGACTTATGCTCACCGACGCCGGGCGTCGGTCCCGCCATATTGGCAGCACCTACCCGTTGCTCTCCAGGTCCGCCTCGCTGAGCACTGTGAATCCCTTCTCCTGCAGGGTGTCAATGGCGATTTCCATGTTGTCCACGTGCAGGGCAATGGCCGGGCCGACCTGAGCCGGCAGTAGCGGGTACGCATAACCGATATTGATCTCGCTGCTGAGCAGGACCGACCAGACCGCCAGCAGCCCCCGTTTGCCGGGCGGCAACCCGACCACCACCAGTTCAGCCACGCTGACCGCGAAACCCGCCTCCCCCAGCAGGGCCAACGCCTCGTCGGGCGAATCGAACAGCAGCCGGACCACGGAGCAGTCTACCGAGTCCACCACAGACAGGGCAAGGATCCTAATGTCTTGCCTGGCAAACACTTGCGCCAATCGGAGGAGTTGGCCCGGGCGATTGTCCACGAAGATCGAGACCTGCCTGACCGTGGGGAAGCCCTGGCCCTCCAGTGTTCCGTAAGGTGGGCGAACCATGGCCACGGTTCTGTTCCAGCTCCCGAATCGGCAGGTGTGCCAATCCCGAGGAATCGCCCCCTGCCACTCTGGCAGGCTAACGCCAGTATGTACCATCGGCACGATTACGCAACATCCTGTAAATGAACAAGTTAAGAAAAAGCACCCGTCGGCGGCGGCCGCTGGCACCCCACTTGCCAAGCCACTCGTGGGGCTGTGCGCCCGCAGAGGGACATAGCAGCAGCCCGAGGAGCACGGCTATGTCAAAGATCATCGGCATCGACTTGGGAACCACCAACTCGGTCGTGGCGGTCATGGAAGGCGATCAGCCGAAGGTGTTGACCAACGCTCAGGGCTCGCGGCTGACGCCGTCGGTGGTCGGCTTCACCGCCAAGGGTGAGCAACTGGTCGGCCAGATTGCCCGGCACCAACAGGTCACCAACCCCCAGAATACCGTCTTCTCGATCAAGCGGTTCATGGGCCGGCGCCACAATGAAGTCCATGACGAAGAGAAGCAGGTTCCCTACAAGGTCGTCGGCGGTGAGGGCGACCTGGTCAAGGTCGAGGTTCGCGGCAAAGAGTACACCCCGCCCGAGGTATCCGCCATGGTTCTGCGCGACCTCAAGAAGACGGCGGAGGACTACCTGGGCGAGAAGGTGGACCGCGCGGTCATTACCGTGCCCGCCTACTTCAACGACTCGCAGCGCCAGGCCACCAAGGACGCCGGCGAAATCGCCGGGCTCAAGGTCGAACGCATCATTAACGAGCCCACCGCTGCGTCGCTTGCCTACGGGCTGGAAATGAAGGCCAACGAGAAAATCGCCGTCTTCGACCTCGGCGGTGGGACGTTCGATATCTCGATCCTCGACATCGGCGATAACGTCTTCGAAGTGCTCAGCAGCAACGGCGACGGGCACCTCGGCGGCGATGATTACGACGAGGAACTCATCAATTACGTGGCCGAGGAGTTCCGTAAGAAGGAAGGGATCGACCTGCGCAAGGACCCGATGGCCCTCCAGCGTCTCAAGGAAGCGTGCGAAAAAGCCAAGTGCGAACTCTCCACCACCCAGGAGACGACGATCAACCTGCCGTTCATCACCGCCGATCAGAGCGGGCCCAAGCACCTCCAGGAAACCCTCAGCCGGGCCAAGTTCGAGCAGCTTACCGACCACCTCACCGAGCGAACCCGCCAGCCGGTGATGGGCGCGCTGTCCGACGCCAAGATCTCGCCCGGCGACATCGACGAGGTCGTGCTCGTGGGCGGGTCAACCCGAGTGCCGGCCGTGCAGAAGCTGGTCAAGAACATTTTCGCCAAGGAGCCGAACAAGAGCATCAACCCCGACGAGGTCGTCGCCGTCGGCGCCGCCATTCAGGGCGCGGTGCTCGCCGGCGATAAGGACGACATCGTACTGCTCGACGTGACGCCCCTCTCGCTCGGCGTCGAGACGCTCGGGAGCGTGATGACCAAGCTCATCGAGCGTAACACCACGATCCCGACCAGCAAGAAGGAGGTCTTCAGCACTGCCGCCGACAACCAGACCGAGGTGACGATCCACGTGCTGCAGGGCGAGCGTGAGATGGCGGCCGGCAACCGGTCGCTCGGCCGGTTCAACCTGACCGGGATTCCGCCCGCACCGCGGGGCCTGCCACAGATCGAGGTCACCTTCGACATCGACGCCAACGGCATCCTGAACGTATCGGCGAAGGACATGGCCACCAGCAAGGCCCAGTCGATCCGCATCGAGGGCAGCAGCGGCCTGAGCAAGGAAGAGGTCGAGCGGATGCGCCGGGAGGCCGAGGCGCACGCTGAAGAGGACAAGGCTCGCCGCGAGGTCGTCGATCTCAAGAACCGGGGCGACAACATGATCTACCAGACCGAGAAGACGCTCAAGGAGCACGGCGACAAGGTCCCTCCCGACGAGCGGGGCAAGGTCGAGGCTGCCATCAATCAGCTCAAGGAAGCGCTCAAGGGCGACGACAAGGACGCGATCACCAAGGCCCTCGAGAACGCCGCCACCGCGTCGCAAACCATCGGCAGGATCATGTACGAGGAAGCGGCCAGGAAAGCCGGCGCCCCCGGTGCATCCGCCGACGCCGCCCAGGCCGAGGAAACCGCCGGTGCCACCTCCGGCACCAAAGACGACGACGTCATCGACGCCGAATTCGAGGAGAAAAGCTAAGGCGGACCGCCTTTCCCCGGTCCGCATCCAAAGAGGAACCTTGTGGAAGAACATGCGCGCAAAGCGCGCTCATGTCTCGCCGCAAGGTTCTAATCAGATCCCGGAGCGCCAGCGACGGGTTCTTGGCGCGGTCAATCCGCCGAGCTTGCGCGAACGCACGATGCCCCCACGGGCCACCCGATTACGCCAATGCCCCACGAGGCTGACCGCTTGTGAACAGTGATGCGGCGTCGTGCCCGGTGAACCCGGTTGACAGCTTGAGGGCCGTGCGAACCGGGCGCTCGACAAACGCCGTCGCCAGCGGCACGGCAAGCTCCACCTTGTCCGGGCGGCTGTGCAGTGTGGGCGGGACGCCCCCGCGCTTCATGGCGAGTATCATGCAGATCGTTTCGATGACGCCGCTGGCCGCCAGCATGTGCCCGACGTGCGGCTTGAAGACGGTGGCCACAGCCGCCCCGGCCTCTCCGCGAAGCGCCTGGGCCAGACACGTCGCTTCATACCCGTCCGAGAGGGACGTACTTGCTCCGTGGGGCACGATCAGGTCCAGCTCCTTGGGGGACACCCGCGCCTGTGCCAGCGCGTGGTTGATCACGTCGCGCAGTCTGGCCGACCGCACGTCGGGGATGGTCTGCTTCCAGCCCTGCTGGGCGAACGCTCCGCCCCGGTACGTCGCATAGACCTCCGCGCCGCGCCGGGCAGCGTGCGATGCGGATTCCAGGACGATCGCTCCCGCCCCTTCGCCCACGTAGAACCCCGACGAGCCGGCGTCAAAGGGGCGCATCCGGCCATCGCAGGCATACAGACCCAGCCGCCGGAACCACTCCATGCGCACGCCGGTATCGAAGGCCTCGCCGCCGGCCACGATGGTGACGTCCGCGAGCCCCAGGCGGATTCGCTGAGCCGCCAACTCGATCGCGAACGCACCCGAAGCGCACGCGTTATGCACGCTCGTCGAGAAGCCCCGCAGCCCCAGGGCCTTACCTGCCATGTGCACGTACAGGAAGGGCTGCGAGCTGTAGAAAAAGGGAGCGAGCTGGTCGTACAACCGCGGCGGCGGGTCCGAGGGCATCGGGGCTGAGCACAGCTCGAACAGGCGGCTCACCGTCCGCTCGGAGCCCGGAGCCTCGAAAACCTGAACCGCACCGATGTTGTTGGCGTCGCGGTCGTAGGTCAGACCGGCATCGTCCAGGGCCAGCTCAATCGCCAGCAACGTATAAGCGAGATCACGGTAGGATTCGCAGTCCTGCCCCGCCAGGAACTCGATATGGGGTGCGAGCCCGGGCACCTCGCCGGCGGCGGGCATCACGGCCACGGGCAGATCCGCGGTCTGCGCGATGTCCACCCGCAGGGCCCGGCTCTGGACGTTCGACCGCCCTGCCGCCAGCGACGCCCACAAGGCATCATTGCCCACCCCGATCGAGGTGACCGGTCCCAGGCCGGTGACAACCACACCGCTGACATAAGAGCTCGCCATCGGTTCTCAGGCCGCCGAGAGAACAACGCTGCTGTTATACCCGCCGAAGCCCGCGGAGTTGTTGAGCACGCAACGTACCCGGGCCGGCCGCGACGCCCCCCGGACGGCGTCCAGCTCGCAAGGTTGAAGCACATTAGTCAGATGCCATGTGGGAATCAACGTCTGATGTTCCAGGGTCAGCACGCAGCAGGCCGCCTCCATGGCTGCTGCCGCGCCCATCGTGTGTCCAGTGAGCGCCTTGATCGAACTGAAGCTCACCCCGCCCGGGAAGCAGCGCTGCATGACTTGAACCTCGATGGCATCGTTCTGGAGCGTTCCCGTGCCGTGCGCGCAGAGGTAGTCGATATCGCCCGGGGCAAGGCCGGCCTCTCGCAGGGCGCTCGTGGTAGCCCGAGTGAGCCCGTCACCGTTGGGCTCGGGCCGGGTGGGATGGTAGTTTTCGCAGGCCAACCCGCAACCGAGGATGCGGGCCCGGATCGGTGCCCCGCGGGCCCGGGCGTGCGACTCGCGTTCGAGCACGAACGTGGCCGCCCCTTCCCCCACCAGCAGCCCGTCGCGCTGCTCATCAAAAGGCCGACACACCTCTGCCGCCATTATCCGAAGCCTGAGAAACCCGATGAACGCCAATCGGCTGAAACCGTCCGAACCCCCGGCCAGAGCCACATCGCACCGGTCTTCCAGCAGGAGGCGGCGGGCCATCGTGATGGCCATGTTGCCCGCCGCGCACGCCCCGTAGAGGTCTACGCAGGGACCGCTGAAACCCAGGTCGCCCTGGACGTTGCCGGCGATCGACCCGGGCCGGCCGCCAATGATTCGCTGCATATGGTCGGGCGAGAGCCATTCCGCCTCCGGGGCATCCAGGCGCTCCTCAATGAACTCGGTCTCCCCCATCGTCGTGCCCACGACGACGCAAGAGCGGTTCCCTTCTACCTCTGCGGGCACAATCCCGGCCGACGCCACCGCTTGACGCGATGCCGCCACCGCCAGTCGCGACGCCCGGCCCATCGAACGACCGGCATCGACGGGTTCGCGTACCTGACACGCGATCCGCCGGGGCAGGTCCGTGGTGTCCAGGCAGTCCACCGGCGAGGCACCGGACCGGCCCTCCCGCAGCGAATCCCAGAAACGCTGCTCGCCGCAACCGATCGGCGAGACAATTCCCAGCCCGGTAATAACCACGTCGTCCGCCATATCGTTCTACCAGCATCTGGTCCGCGGACCGGTGAAAGCGAATGGCCCGCGTTTTCGGACGTGGGTTCTCGATCTCACGCCGCCGCCAGCCGCTCCCGCATCATCTCGAATATGTCATTCAGGCAGGTCACCCGTTGAATGACATCCTCGGGCAGCTCCTGACGAATGATCGACTCGATCGTGGCCAGCATGTGCACCGCGTCGAGCGAATCGAGCCCGATCTCCGAAAACGGCTTGTCCAGCTCGATTTCCTCGACTTCAACGCGAAGGGTCTGGGCCAACCACTCGAGGATTTCCGTTTTCGCCGCTTCAAAACTCGTCATCTTCCTATCTCCTCCCCTGAGTTGACGCCGGTTCACGACCGAGGGTCTCCGGTACTGAGGAAACGACACCGGCAAGCGGATACGGGATGTGGCTTGCCATCCACCGGGTAACCAGGCCGCGCCAACGGCGATACCCGTCTTCCTCTCGCTCCGATCGGACCTGGCGTTCCGCCCGGTCGCATTCGCGAATTGCCGAGACGATCGCCTCCTGCACGCCCGCGCCGCAACGGGCGACGTCCCGCGCGAACTGATCCGGATCGTTGCTGGACCGCGCCTTGAGCCCGAAGCACATCCCGAGATGGAAATGGTCATGCCACTCGTCCGGCAGCTTCATGCCCAACTCCTGCGCGATCTCCAGACGGTCGGGATAAACGAATACCGCCCCCAGCCCCAAGCCAGCCGCCCCGTCGCAGGCATGGGCGCCCAGCCTGCCAATATGCTCGATCAGGGCGTCGTGGTCACCCATGAACAGGAACCAGAATGACCGCCCCACACCTTGATAAGCAGCGTTCCTCGCATAGCCCTCAAGCGAATCGAGCCGCCCCAAGCAGCCCGGATCTTTCAGGTAATCGAAGAACCCGTGCTTGAAGCCGTAACCATCATAACACAAATACCCGTAAACCGGATCAAGACCTTCAACCATGCCCGTCAACCGTTGCGGGTCGTGGCCGCGCATGCCCGAGAAGAAGCCCAGCCCCACGTAATACAGGTACCGAAACTCGGGCCGGGGCCGGACGATCTGTTCCTCGAACACCGCCGGGCGGTAGCGGCCAAGACGCCGGAGGGTGTGCCCCATGGCCGCACCTTCGTGGGCGAACGGGCAGTACACCGCGGGCAACGAATCACAGTAGCGCACCCATCCCGAAGCCGACGGCCGGCAGATCATCGCGTTGAACCCGCCGGAGAAGCTCTCCAGGATCCCGTTGACTCGCTCGACATCCGGCGGCGACTTGACCACGAACCCCAGCCGTTCAATGGTCATCCTGCCGCGACGGATCGCGAACACCGCAAACGCCAGCCGCCACCAGCCGGTGGCAAACGCCAGGATCGCTGCCAGGGCCAAGGCCAACGCGATGTACGCCACGTGTTCCATGCACTCAGTCCATCCGCATCCATCTGGGCACAACTCGAGGCCATGCCGTCCGTTGCGAAAAGACCAGAAGCCGTATTCTCCGGCCGCAACAAGCGTTGCCCATGCGGTTCAGACGCGACATCACGCGGGCCCGGTACGAACCACCGACCGGACCGATCGATTTGGCCCTCCAGCGCTCTCCAGTGGTAGTATACCCGCTCGGATGCAGAGAAACCAGCCTGATGAATCCCCTCCCAACCGGACCCGGGTGTTGCCCTGTCCGCGTTGGCGACATAGCATCCAGCGGTTGCGTTAATCATCCGGCTTCACCCTTCTGTGCTGGCAGGGATGCAGTTGGCCTGGCTGTATCGCTATTCGATCCGGAACCCCAGGCGCGTCGTGGTGACCGCGGTGCTGCTGACGTTGGCGATCGCCCCGGGCGCTGGCCGTCTCAAGCTGCGGACCGATGGCCACGCCCTGGTGCCCGGCGATGCCCCGGAAGTCCTCTACGACGAGTCGATCCGCGAGAAGTTCGACAACCAGGACCCGATCGTGGTACTCATCAAGTCGGATGACGCCCACGGCATCTTCAACGTCCACACCTTGAGGCTGGTTGAGGATTTGACCACCGCCTTTCAGCAAGTAGATGGTGTGCGACCATCGAACGTCCTCAGCCTGGCGACGGAGGGCGGGGACCGGGTGATCCCAGGGACACTCCGATTCCGGAGGTTCCTGGAACCTTTTCCCACGACGCGGGAGGAGCTGGACCGGCTCCGCCGCGACCTGCAAGCCATCGAGCTGTATACCGGTACGCTCGTCTCGTACGACGAGCAAGCCACCGCGATCTTCTTCGGGGTGCCCGCCGGGACCGACCGGACCGGGATCTACCGCCGAATCCAGGAGATCATCCGCTCGATTGCCAAGGCAGCCTGCCGGTGGTCCGGAAGCGATGGCCGGCAACTACATACCGCGACCCAAGAGGAAGCCGGGGATACACCCGAGCCGCCCGTTCGCCGTAGCGAACTGCCGGAGGAAATCCACGTCATCGGCGCGCCGGTGGCCGAAGCGCTGCTGGGGACCCACATCCTGGAGGATCTGGGCGTGCCGTCGGCGCTGATGGGTCACCGGCTGGGCCGAGACGATCGCGGCCAAACCGCGCCCTGGCCGGGGAGCCTCTATGAGCTGCGCTTGTTGATCGGCCGGCACATCGGCCTGGTGCCGATCGCGATTGCGGTGATGGCGATCGTATTCCTGGTCAGCTTCCGCAGTCTTACCGCCACGCTCTTGCCCCTGAGCGAGGTCGCAGCGTGCCTGATCGTCGTATTCGGGCTGATGGGCTGGTTCGACGTCCCGGTCTACCTGACGATTGCCGTGCTCCCGGTCATCCTGACCGCGGTCGGCGTCGCGGACGAGATCCACATCTTCAGCCGGTACGCGCAATGCCTCCGCGAGAAGCCCGAACAGGATCACGTTGACGCGGTCACGACCACCATGGCGGAGATGTGCTCGCCCGTGGTCAAGACCTCGGTCACCACCTCCGTCGGGTTCCTTTCCTTCGCCCTGTCGCCAATCGGCCCAGTACGCGCTTTCGGCGTGTTCACCTCGGTGGGGATCATCTTCTGCATGCTCTGGTCGCTGACGGTGATACCTGCGTTGCTGGTGTTGACCCGTCCGCGTGGGCTCGTGGCTGGTCGCCGGAAAGACGCCGACGGCGAGCCGGATGCCCGGGCGCCGGTCTTCGAGCGGTTGGGCGCCGGCGTGCTCCGGTGGCGGTACGTTGCCCTGGTCATCGGGATTATCCTCACCGCAACCACGCCACTGGGGCTGCGCCAGATCGCGGTTCAGGACAGTTGGATTGACGGATTCGCCCCGGACAGCGAGTTCTACCGGACCACCCAGACGTTCAATCAGCAGTTCCTGGGCACGCATATCCTTCTTGTTTGCGTGGACACCGGCAGTGAAGTGCTGACCGGGGAGTTGGAGGCCGGAGATCTCGGCCACCACCACGTGTCGCTGCCGGGGGACCTGGTGAGCGATCCTGAGGCGCTGGTTGGCCAGTACATTCGCATCCGTCGCCCGGGAAGCCCGGCCGTCGAGGATCTGCCGTCCCCCAGGCGCCGAGGCCGAACCGCGTGGAACTCCCGGATTGAAACCGCGATCCGCCAGGGTGAACACATTGTGGCGACCGTGCCCCGGCGCGCCGCGCCGCCGAAACTCACGCTAGGCCTGAGGGACGATGACGCCGTTGTCCAGTACGAGCTCGAGTTCCGACGACTCACCTGGCCGGAGACTTTGAAGCGGATCGCCGGCCTCGAGGAATTCATCGAGTCCCTCCGCCAGTATACGGTGGGCGGCGTCATCGGCCCCGCCGCTTACGTAAAGACGACAAACTTCATGACCCGGGCCCGGGCGGAAAAACACCGACGCATACCCGACGACTCCTTGAGGGTCCAACAGGTCTGGAGCCGGTACGTCCTGGCCCGCGGAGAAGAGCGCCTCCGTCAGGTGGTGGACGAGGACTACGCCCAGGCGCTGGTGACCGTCTACATGACCAACGCAAACTTCATGGACACGGCCAGGTTGATGGAGGCAATTTGTGACTACGAGCGTGAGCACCTGGCCCCGCACAGCATCTCCCTCCAATTCGCGGGCGACGTGGCCGTGAGTCAAACCCTAATCGATGCCATCGTCACCACGCAGACCCGCTCGCTTTTGATCTCCCTGGTGGGGATCCTTGCCGTAACCGCGGCGCTGGGCCGGTCCGTGAAGTGGGGCGTGTATTGTGTTCTTCCGTGCGCACTGGCGGTGTTGGTCAATTTCGCGGTGATGGGGATGATCGGGATGCCGCTCGGGGTGGCCACCTCCATGTTTGCCGGGATGACGCTCGGCATCGGGGTTGATTACGCCATCCACCTGATGGAGCGTTACCGGCTTGCCCGCTTGCGAGGGGCGGCGTTGGAAGCGGCGTTGCTCGACGCGGTGACCGTCACCGGCCCCGCGGTCGTCATCGACGCCCTGGCGGTGGGTCTGGGATTCGGCATCATGACGCTGTCGCAGGTACCGGCGAATGCCCGGCTGGGCGGCCTGGTCGTGCTGAGCATCGCGGGTTGCCTGGTAGCGACGTTACTGCTGCTGCCGGCCCTGATACGTCTCTGGCCCCCGCGGGTGTTGACCCAACCGGTGGGGCATCAGGACCCGCCCGAACCACCGGCCGTCTGATGCGACTTGCCCTGGCCAACCCCAAGAATCGACATCACTCAACGAGCGACGCTGGCCGGAGCGGAGGCCGTGGCCACGGAGTCCGCGCTCTCGCCGCCGGCCTCGGCGTTTTCCTCGATCAATTCGATGCTCAGTGAGTTCTTGAGCTTCTGCACCATGGGGCCGAAGCCCACCTTCGGCTCATCATTCTCGGCATCAGGGTCAGGCCTCATTGTCATCTTGATCGTCAGATTACCCGTCTGGCGGAGCTGGACGAGTTCGCCGCTCCCATAGTCCCAGTAGCCGATCCCCTGACCACCGCTTGAAGTCATCTCGATATCCATCCGGTCGAATATGCTTTTGCGCGATTTGGGGTCGTCAGTATTCTCGCTCGGGTTGTGCTGTGGAACCATGCGGCACGATTCCTTAATGCGGATTTTCGCGCACTCTCGGCCGCGAAACGTCTCGATGCCCACCAGCTCATAGCGGCCCTGGCTTTCGCAGCTCATGTTGAGCACCGGCAGGTTGAACTCCCGTTTGTGCTCCCAACTATCTCCCACCCGGGCCTGGCCCTTCGGGGGAATGAGCTGGTAGCCCGCGACCACGTCCTGCGTCATGCTGTCGTCGTCGAACATCGCCCGTATCCCTTCAAGCGCCCTCTTGGTCGGGCCGGCGTCCGCCTCGTCGCCGATCTCCTTGATGAGATTGTCAATGCACTTGCTGAGGCCCTCGACCTTCACCGGCCGGCCGCCCGGTCCCACCGTCGTCGTGAACTTGCTCGTCGTCATCGCTGACAAGACTTTTCCCATGATGGCCGCAAATGGGTTAGCGGCTTTCTTGGGGTCGAACGTGGCAGAGTCAAATTCGATCGCCCTCCCCCCCATGTTCATTTTCATGGCGTACCTCTCGATGCCCATGTCATAGACAATGGAGTTGTCGGAGTTGATTTTCCTGCAGGTTCTGACCCACGCCTGCTCGACGGTCTGGGAGAACTTCTGAGGCGGCATCGGGCCCGGCATCTCCATCGTGCCGACGTTCGTGACCACGATCCTGGTTCGGCTCACCTGCCCCGGCTCAGCCTTGAGCTTGAACTCGATCCCGTCCGGCTTGGCTTGGGTCTCAGCGTGCCCCACCGCCGCCCAGCATCCGACCAGTGCCCATGCGATCGTTGCAATCCGTGTCATGATCATCTCCTTGTTCACGATGGCTCTCACCTCGCTTGTACGCCACGTCCACCCACGATGGACGGGCGAGGTTCTAGTGCTCTGGGCGGTCGGGGGGCTCAGCCTGCCCGGCGGCCTCGAGCAGAATGGCATTGATCCGATACTGGTGGCGCTGAATGATCTGCTTCTGGGCGGCGGTCAACGTGACCGGCCTGCCATTCACGGTGATCTTCGTCTCGGCGTTTGGCTCCTCTCCGCCCGTTTCAAGCCGCAATTCGATCCGCCGGCCGTCCTTCGTCCGAATCCGCCTCTGGCAGCGCTGGCTTTCGGTGACAATCTCGGAAGGGGACACTTGAGCTTCCGGGCACCCGGGTGGGACCACCGGCCCGCGGGCCGGGCCCCACCGACTTTCCAGCCGTTCAATGAGGGAGGTCAGGTCCTCCGCCAACTCCTCCAGCAGGGTGGCCTGATGCAGGATCGTCGTGCGGTGCAGGTAGATCTCGCTTCCTCCGGCATCGGCGGCGGTACGGAAGACGACCGCTGCCTCATCCAGCAAAGCGCTGGCCCGTTTCTGCAGGGCCCGCCCGAGGCGCCAATTGGCGGCGAGCCAGGTGTCGTCATCCGCCTCGTCGGCCGCCCCCCGAAGCTCGTCGATCAGCTCACCGGTCACCCGACCGGCTAATTCCAGCTCAATGATCTTCTGGCGGACGGCGTCCTCCAGCTCGGGGTGCGTGGCAGCCGCCGCACCGTAAGCGGCGAGGGCCTCGTCGTCACGTTCGAGGGCCGCCAGGCAGTCGCCCACCGCTGTCGCCACGTAACCGTTCTCGTCCAGATCCGCATAGCCCGCCGCAAGCTCCTGAAAGATCATGAGCGCCTCTTGCGGCTTGTTCGAGTTGAACATTCCGGTCGCCTCGGCGCTGCGGCTGACGAAGTACATGGCCCGCTCGATCGAATCCTCCGGGTCCACCTGCTGCCCCAGCGCGACCCCCCTGCTCATGAGCAGCGTCACCATGGCGATCGCAGCCTGTTTCCACGCCCGGGGTGGCTGCACGATCCGGATGTCTGATTGGTTCCTGTTAGCGGTCATCTCAAACTCCTAGCTTCGGCAAACCGGCGAGAACAAAGGGAATCCGGGGCACCACTGGCTCATCATCGCCCCACGCCGCCTCGCGAATCAGTGGCCGGCGGACCCGGATCACGGGCGTCGTGTCGGGCGACGGCCGGGTCAGCAAGTCCATCGCCACGCCCTGAACAAGCAAAGCCGTCGGGCGGCCCGGGCCCGGCAACGTCATCGCCTGGGCCCAACTGCTCAGCACCCACGGACTCGGCGGAACCGTGACCGTAAACTCATATACCTCCGTATGCCCGGGCACCGATTCGGCCGGCCTGCCGCGAAACTGCGAAACGAGCCATCCCATAAAGAACAACATCAACGCCGCCGCCGCCGCCATCCACGGGGCCGACGTCCAACGCGTCCACCTCGAACTCGATTCCACGCTCGCCCCGGTGGGATCGGGCGGGACCGCCCTCGTCGCCACCGCCGTCACGATCCGATCACGAAGACCCGCCGGGACCGACACCGGGCGCGGGCAACGCAGCAGCGTCAGAACCGCCTCGTACCTGTCCCGACACGCGGGACACCCGGACAGATGCGATTCCACCTGCTCGGCCGCTTCCTCCGAAAGCTCATGGTCCAGGTAAGCCTCGATCAGCCGTTCTGCGTCGCGACATTCCATGACCCGTTCTCCGGCACAACACCCCTGGTTATCAGTTCCCGCAGTTTCCTCCGCCCCCGGTGCAAGAGAGTCTTTACCGTATTGAGCGGGACGTTCAGCACCTCGGCCACCTCGGTGTATGACATCTCAGAGAAATGGAACAGCACGATCGCCGCCCGCTGGGACTCATCCAGCCGGCTGAGCCAGTACTCCCAGTCCCGCGGGCTGGGGACCTCCGCCGTCTGCTCCCATCGGTCGGCGGCATCCCCGTCGCGCTCGGCCCTTCGCAGTTGCAGGGCCCGCTCGCGACGGCGCGACCGGAGATGGTTCAGCGACACATTTGCGGCGATCTTCAACAGCCAACTCCGAAACGAACGACGCACGTCACAAAGGGGCAACCGCCCGAATGCCCGCAGAAAAGCCTCTTGCGTCACATCCTCAGCGTCAGCGGTGTTATGGAGCATCCGGGCCACCAGCGCGTACACGTCCGGCAGGTAGCGATCCACCAGGGCCGTGAAAGCGTCCGTCTCGCCCGCACAGACAGCCCCGACCAGGTCGGCGTCGCTCCGCTTGTCCCGCGTCTCCGCCATCGCGTGTCCTGTTTGCGCTTTCCAACCATACTACAACAGGACAGGCGGGAATGTTTCACTTGAGACAAATGGAAGGAAGGGTGGCCGGCCGAGAGAAAAGAGGCAGCACGAGAGACGAGCCCCCTAAGGCCCTTTCTCTGCCTGCCCCTTTTTGTCGGGGCCAGTGTCCGCGCCTTGGGGCATCCCCCCCGGCGCCGGTCGTCTCAGCTAGCCGCGGCCCCGGCGTCTGCGATAGCCGACCTTTGCGGCAAAGCACGCCAGAAACAGGGCCGGCATCGTCGCGGGAACACCGGCACCACACTCCGGAATGTCCGGCAAGAAGATGTTGACTGCTCCCCCACCTCCGGGGCCGAAGGTAGCAGCGGGAGGACCGCCGGGTTCCGTCATCCCGGGCTCACAGGGCGGCTCACCGGGACCACCGCAGGGCTCCCAGCCCATTCCATCCATTCCATCACAGGGCGGCTCACCGAGCCCACCGCAGGACGTGGTCCCCTGCCCTTCGCAGGGTGGCTCACCGGGCCCACCGCAGGATGTGGTCCCCTGCCCTTCGCAGGGCGGCTCACCGGGCCCACCGCAGGACCCGGTCCCCTGTCCTTCGCAGGGCGGCTCACCGGGCCCACCGCAGGACTCGGGCTCCTGTTCTTCGCAGGGCGGCTCGCCGGGACCACCGCAGGACCCGGTCCCCTGCCCTTCGCAGGGCGGCTCACCGGGACCACCGCAAGGGCCCTCACTGGAATCGGTAACCTGACCGATGAGAGCTGCAGTTATGGGAGCATCAACCGTCGAGAACCAGTTCGTCGCGCCCGCGGCTGGCGCAGCCGCAATCAAGACGACCGTCACCGCAAACACGGCCAGTAGAGTACGCTGCATTGTGATTCCTCCGATCAGCGGCGCTGGACCACGTATCGTGCCCAACAGAGAAGGTGCGAGTTACATCGTCTTTGCTCAACGGCTCCCTTAGCCAATAAACCATCCGATGCCTCTCTTCCCGTCCCTGCCGACTCCGACGACGGCGTCCGAGAAAGAGCACGGGGTTGCGCACCGCCGGGCACACCCGATAAAGCGAGCGGTCCGCGCAGCTCATCAAGAAATCCGGCATCGGGGCCTGACGACACCCGGGACGATGGTTCGAATCGCATCTCGAGTTTGCGCTCCCGTGTGCCGTTTAGCCGCGACCCGCAGGGGAGCGTCATGCCGAGATCACCGGGTCAAAACGGGATCGTCATGACTCGACTCGATAAACGTGCGTCAGGGCTGAAGGATTCGGATCAGGCGTGACGCATTGGCTGCGCCTTCATGTAAACCAGCGTGCGCCACAGCCACTCCGCCGGGCCGAAACGAAAGTGACGTAACCAGGCGAGTGAGATGATGAACTGGACCGCCGAAACGGCAAGAACGATGGCGATCTGGCCGACGCGTTCGACCCGGCCAAACAGCCCCAGCCCGTGGCCGTAGAAGATCGCCGTGCAGATCACCGTCTGCAGCAGGTAGTTGGTCAGGGCCATCCGCCCCACCGCCGCCAGTCGGCGCCTCATCGCTGGCCACAGCCGCCGCTTGCATACGAACATGACCAGACCGACCCACCCGAGGCTGACGAGCAGGCTCGCCCAGTAGTTGTACTGGCTGCCGAGAAAGACGAACTTCAATGGATCCCAATTGGCGGCGAAGTTGTGACGAACGCCGCAGGCAACGGCGGGAATCCCGACGACAAGCGCAGCGGCAACCATGACGAGGTAAAGCCCGGCCGATCGCTTCGCGCTGAATACGTTAAGCTTGAACAGGGCCATCCCCACGAGCATGAGCCCACCGGCCCGCCAGGCGACCGTACTTGCGAGTACGTACGTCTCCATCATCAGGGCGGTCGGCGCGCGATGGCCCATCTGGGCCCACCAGCCCCCCCGGTACGCGGCCAATTCTGCCGCGATCATGTCCTGCGTCGGCGCGAACTCCCGGACGAAGCTCTCCACGTCCTGAGCCCTCCAGAACGGGATCGTACACTGGAAGAACAGCGATAGGGCCGACGGCACCGCGATCGACGACACGCCCAGCAGAATGAGGAACCGCGCCCGCCAGTTGCGGAAGAGATAGACCACCAGCCCGCACACGGCGTAGTGATACAGGATGTCTCCGTACCAGAGCAGGTGGGCGTGAAGCAGGCCGAACAGCAGCAAAAAGCCCATGCGCCGGTAATGCACCCCGGCGGAGCCTCTGCCCGCTGCCCGCCGGCGGCTCGTCATCAGCACGATGCCCGCTCCGAAGAGCATGCTGAAAATGGGCATGAACTTCTGGTCCGCAAGGAGGTGGCTGAGCAGCCAGACGCCGTAGTTCGCCCCGGTAAGGTCCCCGTAGACGGTCGGGTTGACGTACGCGACCCAGACCATCGCGAACGACTGGATGTTGATGATCAGAATCCCCAGCAGAGCGAACCCGCGGAGCACGTCGAGCGATTCGATGCGCTGCGATTGAGGTACCGGGCCGGTGGCGGCCTCTGAAGTCGGCACTGGCTCCAACGCAGAAGCTCCGAAGCAGGCGGAGGGCTATTCCGTGCGCACCGCACCGCGCAGGATCCCGCCGATTGGGCAACCAGGATGTGCCTGCAAGACTCCGGGCACTGCCGGCGATCACTCCCTCAGGGGATCAGTATCGAATCGGTGTGCCAGGTCGGCTTGGACTTCATCTTGCCGTATTCCGCGTCGACGTCTGGCAACTTGTGATAGCTCTCGTCATCCAGGAGAGTCGTCCAGATGCAATCCTCATCCGCGCCGGCCAGGGAGGTCTTGTACCACTTGGCATGCCCATCGAGGAAGCTGACGTTCTGCCCTTCAAGGTTATGATTGCGTGAGTTGAGAGTCTTGTTGTGGTTCGCCGCCGCCGTGGCGAACTCGGTCTGGTCCAAGGTGCCGTCTCCATCCGTGTCTCCCGGCAGGGGGAATCCCGTGGCGGCCGTCATGCTGAACTGGTATTCCCCTTTTGCTATGAAGTCTGTAGGTGCGCTTCGGCTGGTAACAGAGTTCGAGAACGGATTACGGTCTGCCGCCAGCGCCTTACGGGGATCGTCTCGGTTGGTGAGGCGGACGCCCATGATGACTGTCCCCCCTCCCGCGGTTCTCATCGAGTGTCTTAACGTTACCTGGAACGAGTAACTGAACTCCGTCATTTCCGCCGCGGCGCTGCTGTAGTCGCTCCCTAACTCGGTCTCGCAGCCCATGAAGTCGTAGACTGCCCGTCCGTCTGCCGGCTCGACGTTGGTGCCCTTGGGCTTGTGCTTAAGGGACCTGGTGCTGGGGCAGATGAACCCCTTGGGCTGCATGTAGGCCCTTTCGCCCCCCCTCAGCAGCTTGAAAAACCCGCGCGGGTTGCTTTTCTGGTTAGCCGGTATGCCACTGCCCGGCAGTGTACCGCCGGGCAGGTAACCGTCCCGTGCCTTGAAGCCCCACCCCACGTGGGTGACTTTGCACTGATCGGCCGGATACTCCCACGTTTCGTTGTGCCACGGCGTGGGAAAAACGCCGTTGTTGTTGCCGGCGTACATCAGACAGGCCTGGGCCAGCGCCCTGGCGTTCGCTGCGCAACTGGTTCGCCGGGAAAGCTCGCGAGCCCTGGCCAGCGAGGGCAGCAGGATGCTGATCAGCAGGGCGATGATGGCTACCACGACCAGTAGCTCGATCAAGGTGAAGCCGCTTCGTCGAACACGGGTTGGAAACCGGGCTGTCATCATGCACCTCCTTGAGGTTTTCCAGAAAAAGGCCCCGGTAAGGATAGTCACCGGGCCCCGTATTGCCAAGCCGCTTGCCTCCCTAGGAGCAAGCCGCTCCCCCTTGCCCCCAGGTTCACCCCCCAGCGCGGGCAATGCCGCTCGGTGATGGATTGGGGCAATCTCCGTGCCACAAGCGTGATGCCCGATCTCAGGGCCTGCAGGGCCGGAGATGACCTCCCGAGGGCCGGCACACCGGGTGAAATAGACCGGGCGGTGGTGGAAATGAACCAGGCCGGCTCATGACGGGGACTCGCCGCCGGCGGCCAGGCCGAATTTGGACATCCGGTACCGCATCGCCTCCCGGCCAATGGAGAGGAGTCGGGCCGCGGCCGACACGTTCCCACCCGTCCGGCCCAGCGCCCGCTCGATGAGCGCCTTCTCGACCTGTTCGAGGTCAATCGGCCTGCCGCCCTCCAGGATCCGCTCAGCCCGGCGAACCGGGTCCGCCAGAGCAGGCAGGGGCAGATCCACCGTATCGATGACCGGGCCCGAGATCGCCAGGGCGGCACCTTCCAACGCATGCTGAAGCTCGCGCACGTTTCCGGGCCAGTCGTGGTTCCTCACCGCGTCCCGGGCTGCCGGAGAAAGGGCCAGATCGGCGATGCCGTACTTGGCCGACAACTGGCAGCAGAAAAGGTCCGCCAGGAGCAGGATGTCTTCGCCCCGACCGCGCAGCGGCGGCAGCTCGATCGTGACGACCCTGAGCCGATAGTACAGATCCTCCCGGAACCGCCCGCCCGCGACCAGGGATTCCAGATCGCGGTTGCTGGCGGCAATCAGGCACAGGTCGAAGGATCGGTCCCGCGTGTCGCCGATGCGGCGGAGGGTATGGGTCTCCAACGCGCGGAGCAGCTTGGGCTGCAGGGCGAGGGGCAGGTCGCCGATCTCGTCGAGAAAGAGTGTGCCGCTGTCGGCGGTCTCGAAGAGCCCGGGCTTGTCGGCGGCGGCTCCGCTGAACGCCCCCCGCTGGTGGCCGAACAACTCCGACTCGAAAAGCTCCGCCGGGACGGCACTGCAATTCACGACAACGAAGGGGCCCGTGCGATGCGGCATGGCCGCGTGGATATAGGCGGCGAGGAGGTCCTTGCCCGTGCCCGTCTCGCCGGTCAGCAGGATGGCCGGCAGGTCGCCCCGGGCGGCGGCGGCCCGGCTCGCCAGGCGGGACACCTGCTGGCGGATCGCCGCGATGGCCGGGCATTGACCGATGAATTGAACCTGGCGGAGCCGCTCCGCCTGGGCGCTGCGGAACTGCTCCAGCCGGCGCCGGGCCTGCGACGCCGACCACACCTTGTCAACCGCCACCGTCAGCACATCCAGGTCGATCGGCTTGGTCAGGAACTCCGCCGCCCCCCGCTTCATCGCATCGACCGCCACCTCCACGCTGCCGTAGGCGGTGACCACGATCGCCTCAACGTCCGGGGACTCCCCCTTGATCTGCTCCAGGAGGTTCAAGCCACTGACGCCGCCGAGCCGGACGTCGAGCACGACGACCTGCGGGCGATACTCGCGAAACAGGGCTATGACCTTCTCCCCCACGTGCACGAGCCGGACCTCGTGCCCCGCTTCGCCAAGTGCATCGCCCATGGCCCGGGCCAGGCTCACCTCGTCTTCAACAATCAGAATCCTCGGCATGGTGGCAATTCGGCACTCGATTGAATGGGCAGTTCGACGTAAATGGTTGCGCCGCGGTCGGGGTTGTTTCTGGCATGGGCTGACCCGCCCTGGCGTTGCAGGGCCTGTCGGGCCAGAGCCAGGCCCAGGCCCATGCCGCGCTGCTTGCTCGAGAAGGAGAATTCAAATATCCGGTCCGGGGCATCGGCCGGCAGGCCGGTCCCGTAGTCCACCACCGAGATGCGACAAATCGCCGGCCGCTGCCCGTTTCCCTCGACGTGTTCCGCCCGGACGGTGATCGCCTCGCCCAGTGGGGACGCTTCGATCGCGTTGACGATCATCGCGATCAGGGCGTGTTCCAGCGTGTCGGGGTCGTGTGGACATATCAGCCCCGCTTGCGGGGCGTCGATCGTGAGGGTCAGTTCCTTGCTCGCCAGCTCCGGGGCCAGGGCGTCGCGAACCCGGTACAGCATGGGCACAACGTCGGCGCTGCGGGTCGGGGTCGGCTCCCGCCGGGCGACCTCCATCAGGCCGCCGATCCAACGGTTGAGTCGGTCCACCGAGGCAAGGATTTCATCCATCCGCTCGCGAACGTACGCGCTGCTGTGTTCGTGCCGCGCGGACACCTGGGCGGCGGCACGGATGCTGGCCAGCGGGTTGCGGAGGTTGTGGGCGAGCTGGGCGGCAAACTGCCCGATGGTGGTCAGACGCTCCGATTCGATCAATTGCCGCCGCAGATCCCCGAGCGAACGCCGGGCTCGGTCGAGGGCCCGGGCGAGGTTGGCCATCTCGAGCGGCTCGGTCAGGAGCGGCTCGGGCGGCGGCTCGTCGCGGGCGAGGGCATCAACCTGCCGGTTCAACCGCTCCATGGGCCGCAGCAGCCAGCGACGCAACAACCAGCCGATCGCCAGCACGTGCAAAGCCGTCAGACCAATGACAACCGCCAGCAGCACCCGGGTGCGAACGTCCTGCCTCTGGGCCTCCATATTGAGTTTGGCCAACTCATCGTCCAGTGTGCGTCCCAGTCCGGCCAGGGACGCCCGAACGCCCTCGTACTGCGGGAGGCGGTGCCCGGTCTCGGCCCGCTGCCACTGGTCATATCGACTGTAGACCTGGCCCAGGGCCTCGCGGACCGGGTCCACATCGAGGTAGACCGGCGCACGCGCCAGATAGCGGAACTGCTCAATGAGCGATTTGCGCAGGGCCAACTCGTCCGCGTCGGGGGACGGATCCGGGGGCCAGGCAGACCTGAGCTTCTCGAAGTTGAGCACGATCCGGTTCCAGTCCTGCAGCTCCCGGATGATCTGGCGGGATCGGCCCAGTTCAAACAGCGCGACCCCCACCGTGGCAACGCTGAGCAGCACCACGATCAGGTAGACCAGCAGGAATCGGTGCCGAAGCGTCATCCGTCTGCTCGCCTATCGCCCCGCCGCCCGGACCGCAGGGTGAACAAAGCCCGCCATTCATCAACGGTAGCAGCATCGGGAGTGCGAAACAACCGCGTGCGACAGTGCCCAGCCCCGAGGGGTGCGTGACAGTTCCGGCGGGGACCTTCGGGCGGAGAAGGGGACGGCACCT
>CAZOIA010000066.1:0-13851 GCA_964579675.1 uncultured Planctomycetales bacterium
CCTGAGCCTGGCCCGACCAGCGGATCCCACAACTCGCCAGGGCCGCCACCAGCGTCAGGCCGACAATACCCATGGGCCAATGCGACGGGCAGTCGGAATCATGATGCGGAGTCACCATGGCGTCGTCTCCTCGGTTGGGAATTCGTCCATCACCCAGCCCTCGACAAGGGAAAGGTACTCCTCTTCGGTAGGTCCGGCCCCGGGGGAAACTGAACAGGGCCGTCTCGGGGTATGCCTTGCCGGCAGTCTGCTTGGCTGACCCGCCTGCCTGCGGACCCTGGCACACCGTTAATGTAGTGGTCCTCCGGACGTTGTCAACCCCGGTGCCCCTGTAGCCACCTGGTCACCCCGCCGTGCCGGGCGGATCGTCCGAACATGAGGCGGGCAACCCAGCCCCCCAGACTGAGTCGGTCGGCGGCTGATGGAGCGGGCAGGAAGGGGAGGCAAGGCCGGCGACGATCAGTCGGGCTCGTCGGCGGTGCAACGTTCGATGTCGGCCCCGAGGGCCAGGAGTTTTCGCTCGAACTTCTCGTAGCCCCGGTCGATGTGGTAGACGCGGTTGACGCGGGTTTCGCCCTTGGCCACCAGGCCGGCCAGCACCAGGGCGGCGGACGCTCGCAGGTCCGACGCCATCACCTGCGCCCCGATCAGCCGCTTCACACCCTCGACGATGACGGTCGGGCCCTCCTTCCGCAACCTCGCCCCCAGGCGGTTCAACTCGCCCACATGCATGAAGCGGTCGGGATAGATCTTCTCGGTGATGATACTGTTCCCGTCCGCCAGGCAGAGCAGG
The DNA here is from genome assembly GCA_964579675.1 of uncultured Planctomycetales bacterium. GTDB lineage: Bacteria > Planctomycetota > Phycisphaerae > UBA1845 > PWPN01 > CAZOIA01. The sequence continues at coordinate 794 of CAZOIA010000066.1, forward strand.
GCCATCATCTGGGCCTGCAAATCGGTTGGGAAGCCCGGGTAGGGCTGGGAGGTGACCGCGATCGGCTCGAGCCGCCGGGCGCTGGACACCATGACCTCGTGACCCTCGCGTTCAACATTCACCCCGACCTGCCGGAGACGATCGACCACGGCCAAGAGGTGCTCCAGCCGGCAGTTGCGCAGGCGGACCTCGCCGTTGGTGATGGCCCCGGCGATGATGAACGTGCCGGCCTCGATCCGGTCCGGGATGATCGTATACTCGCATCCCTCAAGCTTCTTGACCCCTTCGACGGTGAGCCGGGGAGTCCCGTGGCCGGTGATGTTGGCGCCGCAGGCGTTGAGGAAATTGGCTAGGTCGGCGACCTCGGGCTCACAGGCCGCGGACTCGATGATGGTCCGGCCCTCGGCGAGGGAGGCGGCCATCATGACGTTGGCGGTGCCGGTCACCGTGGAGCCGAAGGGACCCCCCAGGAACAACTCCGTCCCCGTCAATCGCTTGGCTTTCAGCAGGACGTCGCCGCTGACCAGGTCGGCATCCGCGCCGAGGGCCTGGAGGCCCTGGAGGTGCAGGTTGATCGGACGGTCGCCAATCGCACACCCACCGGGCAGGCTGACCTGCGACTTGCCGCGCTTGGTGAGCAGAGGTCCCATGACGCAAACGCCGGCCCGCATCTGGGCCACCAACTCGTAGTCCGCGTGGCAGTTCATCTCGTCTTCGACCTTGAGGCGCATGGTGCCGCCCGACTCACGCGAGGTGCTCACGCCCAGCCGGTTGAGCAGCTTCTCCATGGTCCGCACGTCGGTGAGGTCCGGCACACCGTGAAGCGTCACCTCGCCCTCACACAGAATCGAGGCGGCCATGATCGGCAAGGCCGCGTTCTTCGCCCCGCTCAGCTCGACCGTGCCCCGCAGTCGTTTCCCGCCGCTGATCTGGAAGTATTCCACGAATTCAGCCCTCGTCAGGTCACCTGAGTGCCCACAATTGCAGAAAGCGTCATCATCGGATGGAAACGCGGCCCTGACAAGGCCCTGGGGAGGAAGGCAAACGGTAGTGTGAAAAAGAGGGGTCTCCCGGGATTTCGTGAGGCAGGCCGGCGGCGTTTGAAGCGATCGGGTGTACGATTGCCCCGAGAGTCGCCCCGTCACCCCTGACATCCGGACGGGGCGAAGCCGCAAGAGATCGCGAAGCGATCCTCGTATGTCGAGGGTGCCAGGGCCGGTTGCCAACCGGGCCGGGGACGGCCCGGCTCGCGGTGCGGCTCGCGGCCCGGGCTGGTTGCTGACCGGGCCGGGGACGGCCCGGCTCGCTTGCGGTTCTGCTCGCGATTACCGGTTTGAGGGCGGCCGGGGGCGCTTCTTCGGTCTTGAAAGCCGCTGGATTTCCGCGACGTCCTCGAGGCGGATCGCTGCCTGGAGGTTGGCCATGAATTGCCGCAACCCCTGCCAGCGACGCTCGGCCAGCGCCCGGACCGACGGGAAACGGAAGGAGTCTCTGATCCGGGCCTGCCAGTAATGGTACTCCTGCTGTCGCTGCCAGGCGGTAACCAGGTCATCAAGGGTTTTACCCTCTGCCCACTGCTTGCGGAGCATGAGGGAGATGGTCTGCGGGCCAATCTCATCAAGGTTGTTCGCCTCGGTGAGGATCTGGGCTTCGATCAGGTCGGTCCGGCGGTTGCTGCAAGCCCGGATCGCGCGGGCAGCCAGTTGGAGTGATGCCGGGGGGATAATGCCTTTGAGGCGGCTGGCGATCCAATCGGCCGCCAGCTCGTGGAGGATATCCGAGGTAGGACGCAGGAGCAGTTCCTGGGGTGTCAACTCACCCGCCTGAAGCTGCAGGACCCAGCCCGCGTCATGGTACAAGGCAGCGGCCGCCAGCGCGACGCGGTCCACCACATCCGCTGTCACTTCCGGAAGAGACACGATGACATCCGCCAGTCGTGCGACCCGGGATGAATGCTCCCAGACCACCGGATCGGGCACGGCGCCGGCGGGTTCCACCCACAGGTCGCTCTCGGCTCTTCTCCAGAGTGGATCAGCCATCAGCCCCCTCCAGCGCCCAAGCAGACCCAGCCAAGATTATCCCAGAACGGCGGCGAAAAGCCAGAAAAACTTCTGCAGAAATACACGCAGCACGACTTTGCGCCAATCCCCGGAGCGAGGAAGGGGGACGGGAAGAAAGAGAAGCAGTGCACGCAGGCTGCATCGGATGGAGCTACGGGGCCCGGCGGATCGATCGAACGTGCAGGGCGACGTTGATCACCGGAGCAGTCCAGATGGAATTCCGGTTTCGGCCAAGATACGCGAGCAGTTCCTCGAGGTCGTTGCGGCCCACCGCGAGGTGTCCCTCGTCGATGCCGTGGAACGTGAGGATCATCCAGCGGTTCATCCGGCGGGCACTCTCGACCCTGGCGATGAGATCGCTGCCGGTGAGCCCCTCGGCATGGAGGGTCATGAGAGCGTGGAGGTCGCAATGGCGGGGGAGGTTGTAGGGTTTGGAGATTTCCCCTCCCGTACAGGCGGCGGCGAAGTGGCGGGCGATGAAGGGGACCACGGACTGCCGGTTGACGCCGACGCCGACCCAGGTCTGGTAGCAGGGGTAGCAGAAGGACCACTGGCGAGGCCCGAACGCGAGCTCGAGCCGGCGGTGGGCCTCGAGCACGTCGTCCCGGTAGACCTGTGGCGTCATTTGTTCGTAAGAGTGGGGGGCGGGCTCGCCGATCAGGGCGACCGGGGCCGGGTGCGTCATGGTGTGGTTGCCGATCTCGTGACCGGCATCCAGCAGCGGCCGCCAGCGGCTTGCCCGTTCCAGCCACTCTTCCCGGGTGCCGGCCGGGCAGAGGTAGAAGGTGCCGCGCAGGCCGAACGACTCGAGCAGGGGGGCCAGCTCGCTACGGTGCGATTCGAGACCGTCGTCGAACTTCAAGGTGACGGCCGCGGCTTGACGATCGGGCCAGTCGAATGCGGTCATGGCGGCTCTCCCTGTGGTGGGGCGGCCTCGAGGATGGATCGGCCCGCGTGGGTGGTCAGAAGCGCGAGTATGATGGCGGTCGCCTGGTAGAGCTGCTCCAGGTCCAGGAACTCGTCGGCAGTGTGGGCCTGGGCGACGTCGCCGGGGCCGAAAAGAACGGACTCGATGCCCGCTTCGCTGAAGGGCCCGGTGTCGGCGAAGTAATCGACGCCTCGTGGTGCGTCCTGACGGTTGGCCTGTCGGCATACCTGTAAGAGCCTGGTTGGCAGCGGTGCGTCGGGGGGACAGTCCAGGGGGCTGTACTTGCGGACGCCGGTGATAGTGAAAAGGTCCGGGCTGCCCAGATGGTCGGTGAGCATTCGTTTGAACTCGGCAACGATGATGTCGGGGGCCTGCCCGGGGATGAATCGGCCGTCAATGTGTGCCTGACAACGAGACGGCACGATGTTGAGGCTCGCCCCGCCTTCAATCATCGTAACCACTGAGGTGGATGGGGCGAGCAGAGGATGCCGGTTTCGCTGGATGTACTCGGTCCACGGGCCATGGACGAACCGGACGACCCGGGTCATCACCTCGATCGCGTTGACGCCCCGGTGGGGCACGGAGGCATGACAGGACCGCCCGAGGGTTTCGAGCTCCAGCCAGAGGGGTGCTTTGTGTGCGGTGACGAGTTGGCAGCGTGTGGGTTCCCCGACGATGGCGGCGTCTGCCCGAAAGCCGTGTTCCATCAGTGCGGCGGCGCCCTGGCAGCCGGTCTCCTCGCTGATGGTGGCGACGAAGTAGAGCTTGTCGGCGGGGAGCTGATCGCTTTCTTTGGCCAGGGCCAGGGCGGTCAGGAAGGCCGCCATCGCGCCCTTGGTGTCGCAGGAGCCGCGGCCAAACATTTTTCCGTCGCGGATCCGGGCGGCAAGCGGCTCGATGGTCATTCCCTCTATGGGCACGGTGTCCATGTGGGCCTCGAGCATCAGGCTCTTGCCGCGGCCCTGTCCGGACCAGTGGGCGATCAGGTTCCCTCGGCCGGGAAAGACCTCCTGCCGCTCGACGGTCATGCCCATGCGGGTCAGGTGATCGGTGAGGTACTCGGCCATCTGCTCTTCGGCCCGATCACGGTTTGCCTGCTCGGTCGAGGTGACGGCGCTGTTGATGTGGACGAGGTCGGCGAGCAAATCGCGGACGCGCTGTTTCTGCCGGTCGGTGAGTTCTCTCATGCGGGTTATCATACCCGGGTTCAGCCCGTGTCAACCTCCCGGCTGGACGGCCCCGTCGGAGGGCGGCGAGGGCCGCGGTGGGTGGCGGCTGTCCTGAATCCAGCGACGCTTCCCATCGCCGCCATTTGCTCGCGGGCCGATCCCGCCTTAGTATAGTGAGGTTTGCGGCTCGTAGCCGGGCCGTTGGGACTGGTGGATTGACGGGATACGAGACGGATGTTCGCGATCATAAGTGACATTCATTCAAACCTGGAGGCACTGGAGGCGGTCCTGGAGGACATCGACGCCCGGGGGGTGAAACAGATCGTATGTCTCGGTGATGTTGTGGGGTACGGCCCAAACCCGAAGGAGTGCATCGACCTGGTCATCGAACGGGCCGAGTTCTGTATCTGCGGGAACCATGACTACGCAGTGTTCTACGAGCCGTTCAACTTCAACATAGGGGCGGAACGGGCGTGCTACTGGACCCGTCAGGTTCTGGAGGATGAGCCGACGAAGGCTCTCCGCGATCGGCGGTGGGACTTCCTGGGCAAGCTCCAACCGAGACAAGCCTGCAACGGCATGCTGTTCGTTCACGGATCGCCGCGGCGGCCGGTGAACGAATACCTGTTCGCGGATGACGTGTACTCGAACCCGAGCAAGCTGATGGCCAATTTCGAGCGGTTTGCCGAGGTTGCCTGCTTCATCGGGCATACCCACGTCCCGGGCGTGTTCGTGGACGATCCCTATTTCGAACAGCCGGACGAGTTGGCTGAGCCGGGTGTCTATGAGGTCGCTGAGGACGACAAGGTGATCATCAACATCGGCAGCGTGGGGCAGCCCCGTGATCGGGACCCGCGGGCCGCCTATGGGATTGTGGACGACGGGCGGGTAGAGTTTGTGCGTCTGGAGTACGACGTGGAAAAAACAGTCCACAAGATCGTGAACACACCCGAATTGGACGATTTTCTCGGGCATAGGTTGCTGGAAGGCCGTTGAACTCCTCCGGTCTGGGGCATGACGGTTCAGACAACGGGATGAGAGATCAACCTTGAGGGGTCGATGAGCCCCTCAGTTTTGTTTTGAGAAGGACGCGATGCAAACGCGACGGATGATCGTGGCTCTGTTCGCCGCGATGGCGGTGTTCTATCTGTGGCTGTTGGTGGCGCCGATGGTGATGCCGAGATCGGAGGCCCCCTCGCCGGAGGAAGCGCCGTCGGGAACAACGGCGTCCGGCACCGGCGGTAGCAGGCCGGCGACCGCCACTCGGCCCGCAACGTCCAGCAGCCCGTCACCGGTGGTTGCGACCGGGCCGGGGCCGGCGACCATGCAGGCCCGGGCGGGCCAGGCGACGGTTACCGGCGGCAGCGACAACACGCCCATCGTGCTGGGCAACGCCGGAGACGGCAGTGCCTTTCCGATGGCACTGGAGATCAACCCCCTTGGTGCCTCGGTTTCGAGGGTGGCAATTCGCGGTCACTATGAGACGGTGAAAGAGGAACTGCCATACCGCATCATCGAGCCCGTGAAGGTGAGCGATGAGCAGGACGAGACGGGGTTCGCACGCTCTTTCGTCACCCGGTTCCGATTCGAGGACTTGAAGCTTGATGCGGCGCTGAACGAGGCGACCTGGAAGGTTGTCGAACGGGGGGAGGAGCGGGTGGTGCTGAGCGTGGACATCTCGGCGCCCGACGGGCAGCCTCTGGCCCGGGTCTTCAAGAGGTACGAACTCGAGCCGCAGTCGCTGCAGGAGCGGACTTGCGATCTGGGGCTGTCCCTCAAGATCGAGAACGTCTCGGGCCGGAGTCTCCAGGCGATTCTCATCCAACAGGGGCCGATCGGCTTCAAGAGAGAGCAGTTGCGGGGGGAGGATCGCAACATCGTGTATGGGTATTGGGAGAACGGCCGGGTTGAGTCCGACGGGTACCAGCGGCGGAAGGTGTTCAAGAGGGGCCGGATCGAATTGGGCGGGGATGATGACCAGGGCAACCGGGTCGCATGGGTGTCCGAGGGGAACAAGTACTTTGCGTGCATCATGGCCCCCGCGGGCCGGAACAGCCCCGACGATAAGCCGAGTTTTGCCCGGGCCGAAGCCATCCATCTGACCGATGTCAAGGATGGCTCCGGGCAAGAACGTCAGGATCTGACCTTCCAGTACATCACCCATCCCCTGAATATCGCCTCCGGCGAGGCGGCTGAAGTCGCCTTCGATTGCTACGTCGGACCGAAATCAAGGGGGACCTTCGAGGCGGTGGAGGTTTACCGCCAGCGCGACTACTACGCCGCGGTCCGCGAGAGCTTCTACTTCTGCGCGCCCGGCGCCCTGGTGGGCGTGATGATGACGCTCCTGAACGCGTTTCATGCGTTGTGGCCGCACAACTACGGCGTCGCGATCGTTATTCTGGTCCTGATCGTGCGTGGCCTGCTGCATCCGATCACCAAGAAGAGCCAGGTCAACATGATGAAGATGCAGAAGAACACGGCCCGGCTCCAGCCGAGGATCCAGGCGACCAAGGAGAAGTACGCCAACGACCGGGCCAAAATGAACCAGGCGATCATGGAGATCTACCGGGAGGAGGGGATCAACCCGGCGGGCAACCTGTTCACCTGTCTTCCCATGTTCCTGCAGATTCCGATCTGGGGTGCGTTGTGGACTGCACTGGCCTACACGATCGAGATGAGGCACGCGCCGTTTGACGGACGGTGGATCAAGGACCTGACGCAGCCGGACGCGTTGATCACGTTCGCCGGGCCGGGGATAAGGATCCCGATCATCAGCTTCATCATGAACGGCCCGCTCCAGGCGCTGAATCTGCTTCCCATCCTTCTGGGGTTGACGCAGGTCCTGCAGGCCAGGTTCATGCCGCGAGGCAACCCATCCGCCCAATCGAGCGGGAACCCCGATCAGCTCGGGCAACAGCGCAAGATGATGATGTTCATGAGCGTCTTCTTCGTGTTCATCCTGTACAACGCCCCGAGCGGACTGACGCTGTACATCATGGCGAGCAACCTGTTCGGGATCCTGGAGCAGTGGCGGATCCGCCAGCACCTGGCTGAAGCGGAGAAGAAGGGTGAGCAGGGCGCTCCCGCCTCTCGTGCCAAGGACAAACCGGCTGGCAAAACGGGGGACGAGGCCCCGCGACGGAAGTCCTGGGTTCAGAAGAAATGGGAGGGACTGCAGAAGCAGGCCGAGGCGGCCAAGCGAATCGAAAGCCAGCGCAAGAAGGGCAAGGCCCGCGGGTGAAGCTGCCTGCGGCCTCGGAGAATCAAGCGATCAGCGGTCAACTCTTCGCCTTTATCCCTGACCCGACGCGCTCCCCTTCGGGTCGCGGCTAAACGCTTTGCCTCGATTCCTGCTACCTGCGTGCATCGGCGTTCATCGGCGGTTTCAAATCCTTTCAGCTCCCCTTCGGGTCGCGGCTAAACGTCATTCACTGATTACCGCCGGCCGCGATGAGTTCCAGCTTCGCCTCCATGACATCGTCGCCGTAGAGTTCCATCCGAATCATTCCGAACACCGGGACCTGCGGGCTGACCCAGGTTCGGCGCAGGTAGCGGATCTCCTCGTCCGTCCAGCGGTCTTCATAGAGGGTTGCATTCCACGGCCGGCCGGCGGCTTCGATGATTGCGTCGATCGGCCGGCGATCGGCGGTGACGGCGTCTGCCTGCCGGGCCACGGGGTCCAGCGCCCGCGGGTCCTGGCGGACCGCCGGCAGGCCAAGCGGCTTGCCGTGATCGCGTACGGTCACTCGGGTCATGACGGTTGTGGTGGTCACCCGGGTGATTTCGTATCGAACGGCGCGAGAGTCCATAGCGGCATAAAGGGCCCACTCACCCTCGACGGCATCAGCGAGCGGCAGAAAAGGCGCGATTGGAGCGGGTTGCGAGTCCGCATCGTGCTCCGGCGGGGGCGACTCGCCGGGGCGGGCGGGCGCCGGGGCTGAGTGAGCAGGACGTCTGTCCGGGCCGAAGAGGGCACGCCTGGGAGCTTCTTCGCTATCTTGCGAGGTCGGGGCGTGGACGGTGTCCGGGCCGGGATACGTCCCTACTTCCGGCGTCGGACCGCTGAACGCATCGGGGGGCGGCTCGCCCTTCTCGCATCCGGTGACGGCCGGGGCCAATCCCAGGACGGCGACGAGAGGCAGAACACGTACCCGGCGGGTGGCCATGGATCGGCTTTGTACCGCCGTGCCGGGGGCCACGCAAGCCTGTCTCCACGTGTTTCCGTTTCGGAGGGTGAATAAGGCAGAGGTTAAACGGCGGTGCATGACAGTCTCGGCGGGGACCTTCGGGCGGAGAAGGGGACGGCACCTCGCCTTTCCGAACCCCGACCGTCAGGGAGGGGAATACTTGCGGATGCGCCAGGGCCGCCTCCCTATGGGCGCGCTACGGAGAAGGGTCCGCTTCCTCACGGGCGCGGTTCGGAAACACCTGGGGGGCGGCGCCTTCCAACAAGCCGCCCAGAGTGTCATGGCCCCGTTAAACGGTGGGCGCGACGGTCAAGCTGGACACTGGTTATCGCGGGAGAGATAATGCCGACGGGGATTGAATCGGCTCAATCCGGGGCCTCAGCCTGGCTTTTCGACCTCAAGGCACGACAAGAAGAGGTACATGGATATGGCAGACAAGGTCAAGAAGGTGGTACTGGCTTACTCGGGCGGGCTCGATACGAGTGTGATTCTGCCGTGGCTCCGCGAGACCTACGATTGCGAGGTGATCGCCTACGCGGCGGAGCTGGGCCAGGGCGATGAGCTGAAGCGGATTCGCGGCAAGGCCCTGAAGAGCGGGGCGAGCGCGTGCGTGGTGTGCGATCTGCGCAAGGAGTTCGTGGAGGACTTCCTGTGGCCCCTGCTCAAGAGTGGTGCGGTCTATGAGGGCAAGTACCTCCTGGGCACGTCGATCGCCCGGCCGCTGATCGCCAAGGAGCAGGTGCGCGTTGCCCACGAATGCGGCGCCGATGCCGTCGCCCACGGCGCCACCGGCAAGGGCAACGACCAGGTGCGGTTCGAGCTTACGTACATGGCCCTGGACCCGTCGCTGAAGATCATTGCCCCGTGGAAGGACCCGCGGTTTGAGCTGCGGAGCCGGGAGGCGGCCATAGCGTATGCCCGGAAACGCGGCATCTCCGTTGACGCCTCCAAAAAGAGTATCTACTCGCGCGACCGGAATCTCTGGCATCTCTCACACGAGGGCGGCGAGCTGGAGAGCACCTGGAATGAGCCGAAGGACCGTCTGCTCGTGCTGAGCGTGCCGATCGAGAAAGCCCCCAGCCGGGCGGCCTACGTCGAGGTGGATTTCGACGCCGGCGTGCCGGTCGGTCTCAACGGCAGGAAAACGCACGGGGTGAAGATCATCGAGACGCTGAACTCGCTCGGCGGCAAACACTCGGTGGGGCAGGTGGATCTGGTCGAGAACCGCCTGGTGGGCATGAAGTCCAGAGGGGTCTATGAGACCCCCGGCGGAACGATTCTTTGCGAAGCCCGGCGGGCACTGGAGAGCATCTGCCTGGACCGCGAGACACTGCATTACAAGCAGCAGGCGGCCCTCCGGTACGCGGAGCTGGTCTACTACGGGCAGTGGTATACGCCGCTAAGGCAAGCACTCGACGCCTTCTTCGGCGAAGTCGCCAAGCCGGTAACCGGGACTGCCCGGATCAAGCTGCACAAGGGCAATTGCCGGGCGGTCGGCACCAGGAGCAGGAAATCACTCTACCGGCCTGATCTGGCGAGCTTCACCATGGGTGCCGAGTACGACCCCGGCGACGCCGCCGGGTTCATCAAGCTGTTCGGACTGCCCATGAAGGTGAGCGGCATCGTCCAGCGCCAATCCACCCGCAAGAAGAAGCGATGAACGCGGAGCGATGAATGATGAATGGCAGAGAAGCGAAGTCTCCGCCAGCCAGAGGATAGAAACGTCAATCACTCATTGTCCCGGGGCCCCGGCGAACGCCACGGCTCTGCTTCGCACTGGCGTGCTTCGCAGAGCACGTGCCACCCGGACGTTCCTTTTCCCGTCGTTTGCCTGATGGGGGCGCAACAGACACGCCGGTCACTTGCCGAGCGACTCGACGGTTTCGTTGTGGAACTTGATGCACCCGGCGACCTCGGCCAGGTTATCCTGCGGGTTCTCCTCGTACTCGATGGAGGCCAGGCCGGCAAAGCCCTGGCGGCGCATCTCGGCGAGGACGGCCTTCATGTCGGTAACGCCGGTGCCCCACACGACGTCGTGACCGTCCAGGGCGGCCTTGTTCATCGCTTTGAGGTGCATGCAGATCAGCCGGCCCTCGTACTTCTTCAGTGATTCGACCGCATCGAGCCCCGAGCGGGTCCAGTGTCCCGTGTCGGCACAGGTGCCCATCCGTTTGCTCCGCCCTTCGAGCGCTTTGACCACCTCGTCGGGGTTCCAGTAGAGGTAGTCGGGATTCTTGGGGTCCCGCGCGTGATCGTGGATCGCGACGTTGATCCGGTACTCGTTCGCGAGCTTGTCCACCCGTTCGAGGCAATCGGGAGGCGGCTCACAGACGATCACCCGGACGCCCATGTCCCGGGCGAACTCGAAGACCTTGCGGGACTCGGCCTCGTCCTCGCCCAGGGTATGGAAGTAGTAGGCGACCAGGTTGACGCCGGTTTCGGCGAGTTTCTGCTTTACGCTCTCGCGGGCTTCGGCGGAACTGCCCGGGTCGAACTGGATATCGCCGAAGTCCGATCCGACCTTCTGGCCCGAGTACGCTTCAATGTGCTCGAGCCCGAGTTCGTTGACCTTGTCAATCGATTCGAGAAGCGTGTAGGTCCTGAAGGTGTACGTCTGCATACCCAGCTTCCAGCGGGGCTTGGCGCAGCCCGAGGCGGCCAGCATCCCAGCGGCAGCAAAGCCGACCGCGATCATCATTCGTATCCTGGACATGTCATGTTCCTCCGATAGTTTCAGTAACCTAATTCCTTCGCGATCTGGTTGAAGTACTTCACGCACTCGGCGATATCGGGCATGCTGTTTTCCCAGTTGTGCTCGTACTCGACGGAGAAGGCCCCTTTGAACCCCTGGCGATGCAACTCGGTGAGCATACCCTTGACGTTACCCGCCCCGGTGCCCCAAGGCACGTCGTGGGCGTTGGGGCCCTTCTTGTTCAGGTCCTTGAAGTGAAGGGAGATGATCCTGCCCTCGAGTTTCTTGAGACACTCGATCGGATCGAGCCCCGAGCGCATCCAGTGGCCGGTGTCCGCACAGGCCCCGATCCGCCGGTTGCGCCCCTTGACGAGCTTGAGCGCCTCATCCGGGTTCCAGTATATGTACCCCGCGTCGTTCGGCCGCTTCGGGTGGTTGTGGAGCGCGACGTTGATCCCGTACTCCTGCGTAAGCTTATCGAGCAGATCGTAGGCATCGTGGGCGGGCTCGGAGGTGATCGTCTCGATGCCCATCAGGCGGGCGAATTCGAAGACCTTGCGGGTCGCCGCCTCGTCGGCGGTCAGGCCGACCACGCCGTAGCATTGCAGGGTGATGCCGGTATCCGCGAGCTTGCGTTTGACCTTGTCGAGCGCTTCGACCGGCGCGTCGTGGCTGAAAGTCACATCCGGTTCGTCGGGGCTCAGCTTCTGACCGGGATAGGCCTCGATGTACTTGAGACCCAGCGTCTTAGCCTTGTCGATCGCCTCGAACAACGTGAACATTCTGAACGTGTACGTTTGCGTGCCCAACCTCCACGGTGTGGGGTCGCCATCAGTCATCTTCAACTCCTTTATTCTGATGTTTCGATACTCGATATAGCCGTCCTCGCTGTGGTTGTCCTGCACGCCAATGTAGCCGATCAACGGTTTCGCGTACAGCTTGGGCACGTTGCGTGCGTCCACGTCAACGACGGGAATGTTGTCGGCAAACACTGTATAGCGCGGTCCCCGGCAGTGGATCTCGAACTGGTGCCAGACCTCGGCCGATTCGTCCGGCCGGGGATCGACGGCGACGCTGCCGTAGAGCGAGCCGGTGCAGTGGGCGACGTCACGTGGGGCGTTGGTGATCTGGATCTCACTGCCGGTGTTCCAGGGGTAGGTTCCCTCGGGGTTGTCAGGGTCTTTGTCCCTGGCCCGGACAAACACGCCCGAGTTGCCTTGATTGCTGACTCGCCACCCGACGCGGAGGATGAAGTCGGCAAACAACCTGTTGGTGCGCATCCACTCGCCCTTGAACGGCAAGTCGCTTCGGAGGATGCCATTCTTGACGGCAAAGCCCGTCGGGTCGCCCAAGACCGTCCAGCCATCAAGGTTCTTCCCGTTGAACAGTGGCCGGAACCCCTCCTCGGATGGGTCGGGCAACCGCCCCGCAGCCCAGCGGATCGATTGGGCGACAAACCGGCGGTAGTTGGGATTCTGGTAGGCGTGATGATCGTGCCCGAGCTGGATGTAAACGACCGGGCTGTTGCCATAGGTGTGCGTCCAGCCGATGACCGGCCCGCTGTCGGGGTGATCGGTGGTCAACAGCGGTTTGACGCCCGCAAGCACCTCGAAATCGTTGTACGTCTCATCGTGCACGTCGAAGTCCTTCATGAACCGGGTAATGGGATGGCTCGGGTCGGCGATTTTCACCCGGAAGTCCACGCCGTGCTTGCAAGTCGAGGTGGGGTGGTCGTCGCGGGGCTTGATGTTGTACCTTCCGCCGATGATTCGCAGGGCCTCAGGCCAGGCCTGGTAGCTGGCCAGGCAGTGATGGAGGGCGACCAGCGGCTTGCCCCTGGCGAGCAGTGCGACGAGGTCTTTCCTGGCCTGTTCGCTGACGTCCTGGTACATGTCGTACCAGACCATGACGTCGTAGGAGTCGGCCTTGTCCGGTGCGAACCATTTCTGTGCTTCGGGCTGCTTGGCCTCCTGCCAGGTGATGTCCGGGTGACCGGAGAAGATGTCGAAGAACGCCTCGCGC
>CAZOIA010000066.1:13861-26333 GCA_964579675.1 uncultured Planctomycetales bacterium
TGTTGTGTGATGTTATCGGTTCCCAAGACGTCATCGTGCCCGCCGGTGACGATCAGGACACGTACTCTCTCCGCCCGCGGGGGCGGGGTCGGCACGTCCTCGGCAGCCGCGGCGAAGGCGACGGAGACGACACGGAAGACGACGACACCGATTGCCAGGCTAATCATCGATCGGAACATGGTAAGGATCCTCTCCAGGGTTCTGGTTGGGAGACGCTTCCGACGGCACCGAAACAGGCACCATCTTGTCCGCTCCGGGCCGTCATATCAAGTCGGCGCGGCGGCGCTTGCAGGAACACCGCCGGGTTGGGTACATTGGCGACGGCAGGCCGTGCACCGGCCGGAGGCCAGAAAGGCCGGGAGGTGCCGGCACCTCCGCCCCGGCGTGGGCCGAGCGAGGTGATCCGAATCGGCCTGATCGGATGCGGTATCCGGAATACCTGGCTCATCCAGAACTGGTTGCCGGACGGGGCCAGGGAACACAACGCCCGCGTTTTCCCCCAGTCGGGCAGGCTCGGCAGACTTGCTCGCGTCGAGGAGAGCTGAACTCTCTATATCCCTTGTTGGGACTACTACAGGCACAAGGTGAAGTGAGAGCACCGATGCGGATGGTCCATTTCGATTGTTTTAGCGGGGCGAGCGGCGACATGATCCTGGGTGCGTGCGTCGATGCCGGCGTGAGCCTCGATGCCTTGCGGCAAGACCTGGCGGAGTTGGGCCTCGGGGGATACTCCATCGACGCGCGGCGCATTGACAAGCAGGGCTTTGCCGCCACGCAGTTCGAGGTCAGAATCGATCCGAGCACGGACAAGCCGCACCGGCATCTGAGAGACATACGGGAGATCACGGACAGGAGCCGGCTGCCGGAGCACGTACGGGCCCGGGCCTTGGCGATCTTCACGCGCCTGGCGGAGGCGGAGGCCGCCGCCCACGGTACCACGGTCGAGAAGGTGCACTTCCACGAGGTCGGGGCGGTGGACTCGATCGTGGATATCGTTGGTGCGTGCATCGCGCTGGATCGACTGGGTGTTGAGCAGGTCCATTGTTCTGCGATCCCGACCGGGAGCGGGACGGTTCGGTGCGAGCATGGCGTGATCCCGGTTCCCGCACCGGCCACGACGATATTGCTGAAGGGCGTGCCGCTGGCCGCCTGCGAGGAGCCGGGCGAGTTGACCACGCCGACGGGGGCGGCGATTCTGACGACGCTGGCTGACGAGTTCGGTCCCATCCCGCCGATGGTGATCGATCGGATCGGCGTGGGGGCCGGCTGGCGCGACGGGAAGAACCGGCCGAATATCATCCGCATCTTGATCGGCGAGGCGACCGGGGCGAGCGGAGGCGATGCCGAATTCGACGAGATTGTCGTCCTGGAAGCGAACCTCGACGATACCTCGGGCGAGGTGATCGGCCACGTTTACGATCGGCTGTTCGAGGCGGGAGCGCTGGACGTGTATGCGACGCCGATCTACATGAAGAAGAACCGACCGGCGGCGCGGCTGACCGTTCTGGCCCGGCCCGGGCTCCGCGAGAGGATGGAAGACATCCTGTTTGCGGAAACGCCGACGTTCGGGGTCCGCGGTTACGTGGCCCGGCGGCGGAAGTTGGCCCGGGCCTTGGAGACGGTGCGGACGGAAGTGGGTCCCATTCGCATCAAGGTGGGCCGCCGGCGTGGAGAGGTGGTGACGGCTTCGCCCGAGTTCGAGGATTGCCGGGAGGCGGCCAAGCGAACCGGCAAGCCGCTCCGCGAGGTGATGGATCTGGCCGGCCGGGCGTGGCGGGAGTCGCGCCGGGGTGGCGAGTCGCCCTGATTGGGTTGACCGCCCGAGGAGGTTTCGCTGGTGTTGCCGACCATGGTTTCCTGGCTGGACAAGGTTTTCTCCGACGGCAAGCTTGTCCCGCTGGCCCTGGCGATTATCGCGGTCGTGTTGCTCATGTCTTCGGTGAGACGGCGACTGCGGCAGCACGAACGGGAGGTGGACCGGAGCTCGCCCCAGCGGGAGCCACCACGGGTCACCCCCAAGGTCCATCTTAGGCGAGACCTGGAGAGCCTGATCGGCGAGCTGCAGGAGCTGTCCCGCAAGATCAGTGCCCAGATCGATACCCGATTCGCCAAGCTCGAAGCCTCTATCCGCGACGCCGACCGCCGGATCGCCGTGCTCAACCGTCTGACCCGGCAGCGCGCGGAGGAACGTGGCGAAGCCGACGCCGAACCCGAGGACCACGATGCCCGGCATACCGTGGTTTACGAACTCGCGGACGCCGGTTTCTCGGCGGTTGAAATCGCCCGCGACGTCGGCAAGACCCCGGGCGAAGTCGAACTCATCCTCAATCTGCGCAGGCAGACTGATGCTCAATCGACTGCTGGCGATTCCCCGTCGGCTCCAAGCCAGGAGATGCACGGTGAATGAGCGCGGATGGGATTGAAACCGCAGCGGCCGGCGGCCGAGTCGGCTACATCAGCACCATCGGCAGGGGTTTCAGCTCTCTTCGAATGGGGTCGAGGATCATGCCCAGGGCCTCCAGCGTGGTGGCCCCCAATAAGTAGATGTCCTTCTCCCCGAACACCACGGGAGCCGCTCGAACCTTTCCCTTGTATTCAAAGTACGCGTTGCCAACGCGTTTCCTGATGATCTCGCCGTTGGCCAGAATGAACTCTTCCTCGGAAGTGCCCGCAATCGCCAGATCAGTCAAGACCTCCTCCGGCATGACGGAGTAAACGGCGCCTGAGTCCACCAGGAACTCATATTCGCCCGACTTCTGAGGATGCGCCGGATTAAACACCTTCACTTTCAGGAACGTGACGGCCACAGGTCCGGTCTCCATTTCGTTGTCATCTGTGCTCAACTACCCATATTCTATCCGCCGGTTGGCGCCCGCGCCAAGCTGACCACGTTGCTTCGTCATGCGCTGCCAGACCCTTCAGCTTCTGGAGATGCGGGAGGGCTCGAACGCACAGGAAGGTTCTTCGGCCAGGTAATCGCCGAATCGGTGGAAGGCCCGGGCCCGGCATCCGCCGCAGACGGTCTTGAACTCGCATTGGCCGCACTTGCCGGTCAACCTGCCTACATCTCGCAACTCGGCAAACAGGGGGCTGGTTCGCCATATCTGGCCGAAATCCTGGACCCGGACGTCACCGGCAGCCACGGGCAGGTAGCCGCAGGGGAACACCTGGCCCCGGTGGGATACGAAACAGACCGCGGTGCCGGCCAGGCATCCCCTGGTCAGGCTGTGCAA
Organism: uncultured Planctomycetales bacterium; assembly: GCA_964579675.1. Classification (GTDB taxonomy): domain Bacteria; phylum Planctomycetota; class Phycisphaerae; order UBA1845; family PWPN01; genus CAZOIA01. Next base: position 17,095 of record CAZOIA010000066.1, read on the forward strand.
CGCCCCGTTGCGGCGGTGAGGTTCCGGCAAAGGCTGGTCCTGCTGCTTGCCCCGTTGGCGAATGATCCGCCAGTAGTGCGGGGCACAGGTCGGCTTGATCTGAAGGGCGGTTTGGCACTGAAGATCGGCGATGAGGTTGAGCCGGTCCTCCACCTCGTCGGCGTCGAGCATCTGATCCCGGGCAATCTTCAAACCGCACCCGACCGGCACGAGCAGGAAATAATGAACCGCCACCGCGCCGATCCGTTCGGCGAGTTGGAGCACGGCTTCGATCTGATCCTTGTCGTGCCGGGCAATGGTGCAGTTGATCTGGGTGGGCACGCCGACACGGTGAAGGTGCTCGAGCGCCTCCACCGCCCGATCGAACACTCCGGGCTGCCCTCGAAACCGGTCATGGGTGTCGGCATCGGCACCGTCGAGGGAGACGCTGACGCGGTCGAAGCCGGCACCGGCAATCTGCCAGGCGACCGCAGCCTCGATCATCGTCCCGTTGCTGGCCAGGGCGGTGAGCAGTCCCGTATCCTTGGCGCAGGCGGCCAGCTCAAAAATGTCCGGGCGCATCAGCGGTTCGCCGCCGGAAAACACCATCACCGGCCGACCGACCGCGGCAACCTGCTCGATGAGCTGCCTGGCCTGGGCGGTCGTCAGGTCGGTTTTCATCAGCTTACGCGAGACCTCCAGCCGACGGCAATGAACACATTCGAGGTTGCAGCCCGCGGTGGTTTCCCAGAACACCAGTCTAAGCGGGGGCGACGAAGCATCGCTCGACGAACGCGACGCCGCTGCGGTGTGATCTGTGCGCCACATGAGTCCTGCCTCTTACCGTTCACCGTTGCCCTACTTCCATTCTCGCAGGTCCTCGTGCGGATGTAAATCGGTTACAGGATTGTATGGCCGGCCGCTCGCGGATTCACGCGACGCGGGGTTGACGCGCTCCCCTTCGGGGCGCGGCTAAACGACGCAGGGATGATGCGCTTCCCTTCGGGTCGCGGCTAAACGACGCAGGCATGACGCGATGCAAACGGCCCGGGCGTTTGCAAATGCGTCGCTGTGACGATACAAACCCCGAACCCGGGCAACGGAGCACGGCAAGGGTGGCCCCGGATCCCCGTACGAGGCAAGGAGAACCTCATGCCGCTGGCGGATCGTTTCCGACTGGTCTGGACGCCGTTTCTCAAGAAGCACAAGGGCAGACTGCGCCAGGCAGTGGGGCTCGTGTGCCCTGCGGTTCTCGGGTGTGGGGGTGAGTTCACACTCCGTGCGGGCAAGCGGAAGTACACCGCCCGCAAGATTGACCTGCTGCGGTATCCGAACGAGATCGAGAGCCAGAGTTATCCGCCCACCTACCTGTGGCTCATCCCGCGACCGGCCAGGCCGACGCGCGTGAGTGCTGTCTGGAAAACGCCGCTCGGCCAGGTCCACCGTGATTCGTTCACGCTCAAGCCCGCCGAGCCCTGCGACGTACACGTGGTCTTCAAAACGCACATCGATCTGGGGTACACCGATCGCCTCGACGCCGTCCTGCGCCTGTATCGAGCCGGGCTCATGGAAAGGCTGCTCAAGGACCTGGAGGCGACCGCGGGGCGGAAGCCGGGCAAGCGGTTCGTCTGGATGATGTCAACCTGGCTGCTGGAGCAGTGCCTCGATCCGAAGCACGTCGCGCCGGGGCATGTCAAGCGGCTGGAACACTATATCCGCAACGGGCAGGTGGTGTGGGGGCTGATGCCCTTTACGACGCACACGGAGTTCTTCGGCCTGGAGGAGATGTGCCGGAGCCTCTACGCCGCCCGGCGTCTGGCGGAGCGGTTCGGGCGACCGGTGCCGACTGCGGCGAAGATGACGGACGTGCCGGCCCACGCGGCGGCGCTGGCGATGGCGTTTGCCGCTGCGGGCGGTAAGTTCTTCCAGATCGGCACCAATCCGGACTCGCGCCCGCCGGCGGTGCCTCCCCTGTTCTGGTGGAAGCTGCCGGACGGGAGCAGACTGCTCTGTCATTACCACGGGACGTACGGCACGGCCCTGCTGCCGCCGCCCGAATGGCCCTGGCGGCACTGGCTTTCGGTGCAGATGACGGGCGACAACGTCGGGCCGCAGGGCCTCGACCTCATTGCCCACATCGACTGGATCGACGCCCATTTCGATTGGCCCATTTGCCGGACCGGCCGATTGGAGACCTTCGCCGACGCGGTCATCCGCCGGCACAGCAAGGCACTGCCCGTCGTTGAGGCGGAGTTCACCGACTGGTGGATCCACGGCATCGCCAGTCAGGCCCAGCCGACCGCTCTGGCCCGGCGGACCAAAGACCGGCTGCCGTCGGCGGAGATACTGGCGACGCTGGCAAGCTGGGCGAGCGGCCGGGACCTGCCGGACGATTTGCGAAGGATTGTCCGTCAAGCCTACGAGAAACTCGCGCTCTATACCGAACACACCTGGGGCGATCACGCGACCGACGCTCGCAAAGCACTGCCCACAGGCAACCGGTACACGAGCGGTGTGTTTGCCGGCAAGACCGCCCGTCCGCCCGTCGATCGATGGGTGGCATCGTGGAACGACAAAGCCCGCCACTCGCTCGACGCGCACGAGGCGACCGATCGTATAGAATCCCGGGCGGTCTCGTCGTTGGCGGGGGTGATGAAGGGCCACGCCCGCAAGCTGGGAATCGCATTGTTCAACACGCTTAGCCGGGCCCGGGGGGGGCTTGTGCGTTTCTCGGGCAAGGGCTTGCCCGCGGGCAGCTTCGAGCTGGTTGATCCGACAACCGGGGCCGCCGTGTCGTACCAGAGGGACAAGAGCGGGATCGAGTTCATCGCCCCAGCCGTACCACCTTGCGGGTACCTTGTTCTGGAGGTAAAGCCGGTGGCCCGCCGAAGCCGCCGCCCCGGGCACCATGCCGAGTGGGACCAGCGGAACCTGGCGCTGCATACGGCCGAGCACACGCTGCAGTTTCACGCCGCTGGCGGGATGGCGCGGTGGCACGATCGGGCCCGGTCGTGCCAGTGGTTCTCGACGGAGGCGGAGTTTCCAATGGGGACCTATCTGTACGAAATGCCGGGCGGCGATCGGGTGCGGGCGTTCGCCCGGCAGGTTCACACGAACTGCTGGCCGGGGACCCCCGGCTTCTTCCACCGCAACGACTACGAGAAGATGTCGGACTTCGGCCCGGTGGGTGGTGGGCGGGCGACGGTCCGGCCCGAGATCACGCCTCTCTACGCCCGGGTCATCGTCGAGGCCAACTGCCCCGCCCGCAAGGTGCCCGACCGCCGATCGGGTGACGCCCGGAGCTACCGCACGACGTTCACGCAATACCGCGGACAGCGCGAGCTGCACGTCAACGTAAGCCTTATCGGCAAACGTGCGACCTACGCCGCCGAGGCCGGCTACGCGTTCTTCCCCCTCATCGGTGACCACCCGTTCGTGCTGATCGATCGGATCGCCCAGCTCGTTGAGCCCGGCGAGGACCTGGCCCGCGGGGTGAACGCGGCCCACATGGCCGTCCATCGCGGCGTTCGCATCGAGGGCGCTTATGCAGGTATGAACTTCTATCCACTGGACACGCCGCTCGTGTCCTTCGGCCAACCGGGCGCGTATCGGTTCGATGACGACGGCGACTACGAAACGGGCGTGCTGTATGCCACGCTGTTCAATAACTGCTGGGGCACGAACTTCGCCCAGTGGCAGTCGGGCGATTTCTCGTTTGATTTCATCCTGCAGCCGACCGGCAACGACGATTGGGACGGCGGACTGGCCAGAGGTGGGGCTGAGTTCTTCCGGCCGCTGGTGGCGGCGGTGGTCGGGGGGCCCAGAGGTGAGCCCGCTCGCTCGCTGCTCAGGATTGATCCCGCCTGTGTTCAGCTCGTCGCGCTCAAGCCGGCGGAGTTCGACCCGGGCACCGTGATCCGTCTGTGGAATGCGGACGTCGAGCCGGTCAAGGCCCGCATGGCGCTGCCCGCGGGACGCCAAGGCGACAAACTCTGGCGCTGCGACCTCCTGGAGCGACCGACGAAGCACCGGATCCCGGTCAGCGGCGGGGGTGAGGCGATCGTTTCCCTCAAGCCCAACGAGATCGCCACGCTCCTGCTTCAACCCGCAGGAAAGCGGTAGCGGATATCGACTGAATGAGACGCCTGGTCCTGTAAAATGGCCCGAGAACAACAATCACTACTCCGGGCATGAGAACCGAAGGGAGGATCAATGCATTCCCGAGAAGTTTTGCACAACAAGCTCCCCGCGGGCGTGATGGTCGGGTTGGCGGCCGTCGCGGGATGCGCGTCCGTGTCGGCACCCGCCCCCATCGCGGTCGAGCAGGCGGAGTGGACCGCGCCCAACGGCTCGGCCGGCGCTCAGTTGCTCACCGAACACTATGACCTGCGGGTAACGATTACGGATGCCCTTTTGCAGGAGCACCTGGCTCCGTTCATGGAAACGGCGTTCGGCGAGTATGCCCGGCTGATCCCGCCGGCCCGGGAGAGGTCTGATCGGCTGGCGGTCTACCTGTTCGGCACCCGGGACGAGTGGGCGGACTTCACGCAGAGCACATTCCCCGCTCGGGCGTATACCTACTTGCATATTCATGCCGGCGGCTACGTGGATCAGCCCAGCGCCACCGCAGTCATTCATGACCTCGGTCGCGACCGAACCCTCTCGCTGCTCGCCCACGAGGGCTTCCACCAGTACCTTGCCGGCTATCTCCCCAGGCCGGTGGCGGCCTGGCTCAACGAGGGCCTCGCCACCCAGTTCGAGGCGTTCGACCTGCGAGGCGATCGTCCCGTCTTCACGCCCCGGCGCAACTTCGTGCGGAGAAACAGCCTTCGGGCAGCCTTGAGTCCCGACGGCGGGTTCATTCCACTCGCCGACCTGCTCCGGATGGACGCCGGCGAAGCGGTCGTCAAGACCGGGCAATCGGTACGGACCTACTATGCCCAGGTCTGGTCAACGATCCTGTTCCTTCGTGAAGGGGCCGACGAGAAGTACGCGGAGGGGTTCGCCAACCTGCTCGCCGATGCGGGAACGAAGCGGCTCGACCTCGCCGTCAGTGCCTACCGGGCGGCAACCCCCGACTCGGGAGCCATCAGCCACGGCGAGGCTGTCTTCCGTCACTACATCACCGAAGACCTCGCCGGGTTCATGGCTCAGTACCTCGCGTTCGCCCGACATCTGGTCCGTTGACCCGTACCCCCCCAAAGCCGCTCCATGGGAACAGATGGAATCGGAACAGTTACCTGCCCTGCGGTTTGGGCGGGGCTTCATCAGCGAGTGACATCTCCACCCGGACCACCCCTTCCTCGGTGGAGGTCTCGACCTTCAGGCCGGACCGGTGGAAGATCTTGAGCATGCCGCTGTTCTCAGCCAGCACGTCCGCGGCAAACCTGCGAATGCCACTCTCCCGGGCGATCTCGACCAGACGGAGGAACAGATACGTCCCCAGACCCTTTCGCTGGAAGTCGTCGCGCACGACGAAGGCGAGCTCGGCGAAAGTCCTGGCGGCGTCAGTCAGGTAACGACCCACGCCGACGACCTCTTCCAGTCCAGCCGCTCCGGTCACAGCGACCAGTGCCATCTCCGTGTCGTAGTCAACGTTGCAGAACACCTGGAGCCGATTGTGGGGCATCGACTTGAGCGAGCCATGATAGCGGAGGTAAACGGTCTGCTCACTGAACGAGTAGAACATCTCCTTCATCATCGGCTCGTCGTCGGGCCTGATGGGTCGAACCAGAACCTCGGTGCCGTCTGTCAGTGAGATGCTCGTCTCATACTGGGCTGGATAGGGATGCCGAACGGGCGGCATGATCTGGTTGGGGTAAACGATCCGCCGGCGTTTGGCGGCGTGCAGGAGCTCGGACCGGAAATCCGGATGCGCGACGCTGATGAGGGACATGGCCCGCTCGCGCATGGTCCTGCCGTGGAGGTATGCCGTGCCATGTTCGGTGACGATGTAGTGGGTGTCGCCGCGGGTCGTGACCACGCCCGCGCCCTCGGCGAGGCAGGCGGCGATGCGCGATCGGAGCCCGTCCTTGGTGTGGGCGGTGCTCGGCAGGGCGATGATGGACTTGCCGCCTTTGGCCAGGGCGGCGCCGCGGCTGAAGTCGGCGTGCCCGCCGATGCCGCTATAGAGCATCTGCCCGATCGAGTCGGCACACACCTGCCCGGTCAGGTCCACCTCCAGAGCCGCATTGATCGAGACCATGTTGTCGTGCCGGCTGATGACGAACGGGTCGTTGGTATACTCCGAGGGGTGCATTTCGATCTGGGGATTATTGTCGAGGAAATCGAACAGCTCTCGGCTGCCGGCGGCGAAGCTGCCGACAATCTTGTTCTTGTGCAGGGTCTTCTGCTTGCCGGTGATCACGCCGGTGCGGGACAGCTTCATAACCCCGTCGGAGAACATCTCGGTGTGGATACCCAGGTCGTTCTTGTCGGTCAGTTGGCTGAGGACGGCGTCGGGCATCCTGCCAATTCCGAGCTGGAGCGTGGCCCCGTCCGGTACGAGGCGGGTGATATGGGAGGCAATCTGCTGCGTTACCTCGTCGGGTTCGGAAACCGGCCATTCCAGCAGCGGCTCATCGTGGTCGATCAGGCAATGGATCTGACTGACGTGCAGGAAACAATCGCCGAGCGTCCGGGGCATGTGGGAATTGACCTGAGCGATGACCAGTTTGGCGGACTCGGTCGCCGACTTGGTGATGTCAACCGAGACGCCCAGGCTGCAGAACCCGTGTTCATCCGGCGGGCTGACCATGACCAGGGCCACGTCGATCCCCACCCGCCTGGACTTGAAAAGTCCCGGCACCTGGGAGAGGAAGATCGGCGTGTAATCCGCCCGGGCCTGGTTAACCGCCCCCCGGACGCTGTTGCCGATGAAGAACGCGTTCGCGCGAAAAGCGGGGGCATACTTGGGATCGGTGTACGGGGCCACGCCCAGCGTGAGCACTTGAATGACCTCGGTATCGGTGAAACCGGCTCCTGCCTCCGCCATCGCGCGGACCAGGGCCTGGGGCTCACCGCAGGCCGATCCCACGAACACCCGGGCCCCACGCCCGATATTCTTGACCGCCCTGGCCGCTGGAACGACCTTGTCGGCGTATCGTTCACGCCAATCCTTGCTCATCACTTATGACTCCGACAGGATGATCCGCGCGTCAGCGACCACTACGCCCTGGCCGCGCGGGTAGACAATCAGCGGGTTGATATCCAGCTCCTTGATCCGCGGGTGATCCGTCACCAGTTGGGACAGCCGGCACAGGCATTCGGCGACCGCGTCGAGGTCGCAGGGCGGCTCACCCCGCACCCCTTCCAGCAGTCGGTACGACCGGATGTCCTTGACCATCTCGCCCGCGACGTTCTCCCGGATCGGCGCGAGCCGGAAGGATACGTCCCGCAGCGCTTCGGTATAGATGCCGCCAAGCCCGAACATGAGCAGCGGGCCGAAACGCTCGTCGCGGGTCATACCCAGGATAATCTCCTTACCCGGCGAGAGCATCTTCTGCACCACGACGCCCCAGATCTCGACGTCGCTACCCATCTTCTCGCGGACGGAGGCGATCATGGCCTCGCAGGCCTGGTGGACCGCTTTCTCGTCGGTCAGGTTGAGCCGGACGCCGCCCACCTCGGTCTTATGCAGGATCGCCGGCCCGGAGATCTTCAAGGCCACCGGGTAGCCGATCCTGCCCGCCGCCGCTACCGCCTCATCGGCGTACTTGGCCAGCGTGAACGGCACGGTGGGGAAGTCGTAGGCGACCAACGCCTCCAGGGCGCGGACCTCGACCAGTTGTGTGCGGCCGGCCTTATGCTCCTCGGCCAGCAAGGCCGCCACCGCGTCGCGATCAACGTCGAACTTCCGGTAGTCGCGGATGGGGGCATGCGTCCACCGTGCGAATTGCCCCTTGGCCGCCAACGCTCGCATCGCATCCTCAGGGAAGCTGTACACTGGCACGCCGTAGGTGTTGCGGAGCAGATCGACACCTGCTGAGACGTCCACCATGCCCATGAGGCAGGCGACGATCGGCTTGTCACAGAAGGTCTTCGTTTCGCCGATGACCCCGGCGATTTCGGTCACGTCGGTCATGGTCTGGGGCGTCACGATCACCACCACCTGATCGACGCTCTCGTCGGCGGTGACCGCGTCCAGGGCTGAGCGGTAGCGGTCGTGCCTGGCGTCACCGACCACGTCCACGGGGTTCTTGATGCTGGCTGCTGAGGGCATCTGGAACCTGAGCGATTTGGCGGTATAGTCCTGAAACTTCGCCAGTTCCATGCCGTAGCGGACACAGGCGTCGGTGGCCATGATCCCCGGCCCGCCGGCGTTGGTCACGATCGCGGTTCGACGCCCCGTGGGCATGGCCGGGTCATAGAACACCGGAGCGAACTCGAACAGGTCCTCGACGGACTCGATTCTGAGCACGCCGGCCTGGGCCATGATCGCGTCGTAGACCTCGTCCGAACCGGCCAGCGAGCCGGTGTGCGAAGCGGCCGCCGCCGCTCCCTGCGGAGTTCGGCCCGTCTTGATCGCCAGGATCGGCTTAGGATTGTCGCCGTGCGTGATCTCGTGGGCCGTCTCCATGAACGCCCCCCCGCTTGAAAGATCCTCGATGTACATCATGATCACTTTCGTGTTCGGATCCCCTGCCAACGATCGCAGCAGGTCGATCTCGTTGATGTCCACCTTGTTGCCGAAGCTGACGAACCGCGAGAACCCGATCCCGCAACCCTTGGCGTAATCCAACAGGGCGGCGCACAGCGCCCCGCTCTGGGAGATCACCCCGAGCGAACCCGCATCCGGCATGTCGCGGCCGAAGGTGGCGTTCATCCGCACCTTCGCGTCGGTATTGATCACACCCAGGCAGTTCGGCCCCAGGACGCTCAACCCGCGCTCCCGTGCGACCGCCTCGAGTCGGTCCTCTCGCTCGACGCCTTGGCCGCCCACCTCCTTGAACCCGGCCGATATCACCACGATATGCCTGATTCCCTTGTCGGCACACTCCAGAACAACCCGCTCGACCAGCCGCGCGGGCAGAACGATCACCGCAAGGTCGATCTCGTCCTCGATGGCCGAGATGTTCGCGGCACAGCGAATCCCCATAATACCCTTGGCCTTGGGATTCACCGGATAAACGATGCCGGTGAATCCGCCGTGGATCAGATTGCCGGTGATAGCGTTGCCCACCGAGCCGGGGGTGCGCGAAGCGCCGATCACCGCAACCGATCGGGGGCAGAACAGGGGTTCAAGATCGCGGACGGCCGGC
>CAZOIA010000067.1:0-26070 GCA_964579675.1 uncultured Planctomycetales bacterium
CGGATCTGGACCACGGCCCGGTGGACGGGAGGGGAATGGGAGGTGACCGGCCTGATCCGGTCCGACAACAACTACGACACCGGTTGCCTGCACGTCGAGAAGCGGGACCTGTGGCGGCTCATTGCTCCGACGGAGCGTGGTCCGCAGCCGTTCAACCCCGGTGGCGAAGTCATCGCCTGGACGACTGACAACCAGGCACGATCCTGGCACAAGCACCCGCTGACCATGGGCAGTGAGTTCAATCACACCTACGTTCGCCGCCCCGTGAACGCCGATCCGGCTTTCTACGCGCTGTGGGCCGACGGGCACGGCCGCCAGCCGTCGGTGTCGCGGCTCTACTTCGCGGACAGGGAAGGCAACGTCTTCCGCCTGCCGCCGGTGATGACGCAGGAGTTCGCCAGGCCCGAGCGGCTTCCCAAGCCGCCCGTTCCAAAGCCGCGGCCGGTGCAGACAAGGCCTGCCGGGGACCTGCTAGAGTAACTGCGGCTCGTCCAGGAGCGCCCCGGCGGTTTCATCGGTGAGCCAGCCGGTCTGGTCCAGCAAGTCGCCGAGCGTGAAACGGGTCCGGATCAGATGGCCGAAACGAACGGCGGCGTGGGCGGCCGATGCGGGGATCGGTTCATTCACCTCGGCGAACCGGCGCGGAGCGGCGGCCCGCCGCAGGGCGTCGTCGATCTCGGCGCCGCGTCTGACGGCGGTGCACAGGAAGCCATCAAACTCACCCGCACGCTTGCGATCGACAAACTCGCCTCGGGCGGCACGGGCTGTACACCAGCGGTTGAGCTTCTGTTCGAGATCGCGCCAGATCTCCGCCGCCATTCTGCCGGTCGCGTCATATTTCGTGAATACGGCCTCGACTGTTCGACGGCGGGCGGCCACGTCGGCGTCGGTGGTCTCTGCGGCCAGCAAATCGAGGTCGAGCTGGTCCCAGGCCCGCTCGTAGGCCCGGGCGGCGATGAGGGTGGCGACGCCGACCTGCCCGCCGTGCAATGCGGCCGCTCGCCCGTCGTGGGCGGCGGTCAGGTCGAGGAAGTGGCTGATCACGTGCTCCCACCCGGAGACGGGGGCGGTCTGGTTGACGATCGACATGGCCATGCCGGCCAGGAGGACCGCTTCCGTGACCGCCCGCACGCCGGCCGCCTCGCTGCCCGCGACCTGCTCCGCAGCGGCGATCATCGCCTGCTCCGCGGGCTCGAGCAGCCTGCTGGGGACGTGGCTGAATCCGTCGTCCATGCCCAGTTGCCCGGCCAGGAGCCAGTCGCCATAGGCAACGCTCCGGGCCAGCACGTCGCCGAAACCGGCGCGGGTCATCAGCGGCGGGGCATCGGTCAGGGTTTGCAGGTCGCACACGACCGCGTCCGGTGGCCGCGAGCCGAGCGTACGCTTGACCCCGTCAACCGTGAGCACCGCCAGGGCGGAGGTGAACGCGGTCACGCTGGCGGCGGTGGGAAAGCTGATGAACGGGAGGGAGGCTGACGACTCGCCCAGCGCCAGGTGCCGGGCGTACTTGGCGACGTCGGTGATGCTGCCCGAGCCGACGGAGACGACGGCGGCATATCCGGGCAGTTCGTCCGCCAGGCGTTGTGCCGTCGTGAGATCAGCATGAAACTCCGCGTCGGGATCATCGGGCAACCGGCGAACGGCTACCGCCGCGACGTGGCCCAAGGCGGATTCAACGAGCGATTTGAGGTCGTCGCCGCGGCGAGACATCGGCGTGCGATCGGCCACCATCAGCGTGGGGCCGCCTCCCCCCAGCGATCGGGTCAGGTCCGCGAGCGCGTCAATCACGCTCTCGCCGATGATGATGTGCCCGATGTCGATGGGCGAAACGGGTTCCCCGTCCGCCGCCCAAGTCCGGGCCCGCTCGTTGATGCCCGCGATGTCGGTCGGGTCGATCCGTGGCACGTGGTCACCCTCATGGACAGAGCCCGCTGCCGCGTGTACATTGGCCGCAGGTCCAGGAGGATAAACCGATGGAATGCAAGAAGGAAGAGAACCTGCAGCACTGCACGTGCACCTACGCGTCCTGTGACAAGCATGGCCTCTGTTGCGAGTGTATTCAGTATCACCTGGCGAGCAGGGAATTACCCGGCTGCTGTTTCCCCCCGGCAGCGGAGAAAACCTACGACCGCAGCTTCAAGGCATTCGCCCGGGCGTGGAAACTGTGAGCGCCAGGTCCTCCGGCGGCGCCGGTGTCAGCGTCCACAATCCAGCTCGATAGCGACGCCCCGACGCGTCGCGGCTTGAAGTCTGGGCGGCCTTTGGTGCCCCGGGCCAAGCCTTTTTCCGACTGGGTGCGCCGCGCGGGCCACAAGCCCGCGGCTTTTCAAGTGGTCTGACCGCCGGTGGCTACCGTCTGTAGCGGACCCGGTAGGTAACGATCACCTCGCCGTCGGGCTTGATCTCGACCGGGAAGATGATCGTCCGGGCGTTGAGCTTCTCGAAATCGGTGCTCTGGATGATCATCTCCCATTCCGACCACCGGCAGAGCTTCTCCAGGATCTTGACCGTGACAGATTCCTCCTTGTGGTTTCTAAGCTTGATTTCAAAGGCTTCTTCGCAAACGTGGTCGGATATCCTCTTGAAGTCGGTTTGCTTGCGCTCGCCCACGATGTCGAACGCGTCGCCGATGTACAGGACGACCCGTTCGTCGCGTGAGGTGTGATCGATCATGTCCTCGCCGATGAACTCCAGCGACCCGTCGGTGTCCTTCTTGTAGACCCGGCACTTGCCCTTGGGCAGCGCGATGCCGAGGTTGCGATCGGCGCGGTTCTCGATCTCGATCAGGACGTTGACCTTCTTGTTCACTTCCTTGCCGAAGTTGGGGTCCCAGTAGCGACGGGACCACTGCCAGCGCACTTTCGCGCCGTCGTAGAGGTAGGTCTTGGTGATCGGGGCGTCGGCGGCGGTGATCAGCTCGATCTGCTTAACCTGGTTGTTGTTGGCGGTGGTGGGCTCGCCAAGGGTGTACATTCGGTAGTCGCCGAACGCGCGGCTGACGTCTTTGCCTTTTTCCGCGGTCGGGGCCAGCTTGGTCATCATGAGCTTGTAGTAGTCCTGGCCGTACCCGAATTCATGCGTTCCGTAATCAACGCGGGGATCACCGGCCAGGAGCTTGACCGCGGCGTTCTTGTATGCCGTCCCGGTATTGTTCTGAATGGTCACCCAGCCCGACAGGTCGATCCTGGTGTCGTCGGGATTGAGGACGAGGTTGTAATCGGCCCGCCAGCGGATGTTGCTGGCGATGTAGCTGACCTCCACCGTGTGCCTGCCCTGCTTGCCGGTAGCCAACTCCCACACCAGTGTGGGCCTCGTCAGCAGCCCTTCGGGCAGTTCGCTGAACTGGATGCGCTTGATGTTTTCGCCGCGCTCGACCATGAAGATCGGCCCCTTGTCGCGATCTTCAGCCAGTACGAGTTGCCTTTTGTCGAAGCTCATCAGCACGCCTTCATAGAGATTCCCGTCCTTGGTGTGAGCGGTGATGGGCTTGTCAACGTACTTGGCGAGGAGCTTGTCGGCGTTGACCAGGTCGAACTCGTAGTTCTGCTCGACCACCGACGCGTCGGGATCGGTGAGGGAGCGGAAGTAGACACTGGTGGCGTCGATGGTGCTGGCCACGTCGGTAAAGCGAATGAGATTGATGCCTTTCTTGAGGGGCTCATCCAGCACCCGCCGGTCTTTGACGAGGGCGAAGTTGTCGTTGTAGACGGTCAGCCTCACGCCCACTTCTGGACCGGGTGCTTTGGGCCTGGCGTTATCCTGGGCGAGCGCCCAGCCGGTCGCCAGCAGAACACAGATTGCGATGTTGAAAGTGTGCCGTCTCATTGGGTTGTCCTCCGGCCCCGGGTGATTCGGGGCCCGTTGTTGGCTGCGGCAATGAATTGCCTGGGTCCTTCGTGCGTTGCAGCAATGAATTGCCGCGGTCCTTGTTTGTGCGCGATCGCCTGGTCGTGCCCTATCGCTTGGTCGCACATTACTGGCTCGCTACGAATGCCGCACATCGATTCACCACGAATACCACACGGTATAAGTCACCACGACCTCGCCATTGGCGGGCACGTCCAGCTCGAAGGCGATGGTGCGGTAGTCTTTCTTCTCGAACTCGTGACTCTTGGCGAGGATCCTCCAGTTGCGATGCTCCTGCACGTATTCGAGGACCTCGACTTTCACCGGTGCATCCTTGTGGTTCCGCAGCCGGATCCGCCAGTCCTGCTCGTTGGTGCGGCGGGCGGGGGCGCGGTTGTCCAACTGGGTTCGCTCGGCTTTGATGTCGAATGCGTAGCCGACCTTTATCTTCAACAGTTCGTCCTTGGGCGTGTGATCAATGGAATCGGCGCCGAGGAACTCGGTCTGGGCGTCGGCGTCCTGCTGGTACACGCGGATCGGGCCTTTGGGCAGCGGAATGCCGAGCCCCTCATGGGTTTCCTTGGCATTCTTGAACTCCAGCATCACGCGGACCTTGTCGCCCTCGCCGCGGTACTGATACCTGCGCGTCACGGGCACGCGGGTGAGGTCGATCAGCTCGATCTGCTTGGTCTGCTTGTCCTTGATGGTCGTGGGCCGGGGCAATGTGTACAGGTGGTATTCCGCGAATGCCTTTTCCTCGAAACCCTGCTCCTTGGCCGCGCCACCCCTGACGCGACGCAGCTCAGCTCGACGTTTCTGGACTTCCGGCTTCACGACGTGGACGTCGCCGGCCATCAGCTTGAGCCGGGCGTCGCGGTAGGTCATGCCGGAGCGGTTGTTGATGGTCACCCAGCCGCTCAGGTCGATCGTCTTTCCCTCTTGATCGGCAACGGCGCGATAGTCCACGCGCCAGTTGACCTTGTCGGCCCGATAGGCGACCTGCACGAGATGGTCGCCGGCCTGGCCGGCGTTGACCAGCCAGACGAGCGTCGGTTTCGTCAGCAGGCCGCCGGGCAGGGCCGAGAACCGCACGTCCTTGACGTTCTTGCCCCGCGGGACCAGCTCGATGCCGCTCTTGCCGGCCAGTACGAGCTGGGCATCGTCGAAGCTCATCAGGGTGCCTTCGAGCAGATCGCCGTCGCGGGTGATGACGCTGATCTTCTTGTCGATGTACTTGTCCAGGAGCTTGGAGGCGCTCACGAGGTCGAACTCGTAGTTCTGCTCGATGACGGTGGCGTCGCCGGCGGGTTTGAGCGAGCGGAACTGGACCGACTCGGGCACGATGGTGGCGGCGACGTCCTTGAACTTCACGGTTGAGCGGCTGGCGGCGAGGGGCATGAGGCGGCGCTCGCGGATGATGGCGAAGTCCTGGTTGTAGACGGTGAGGCCGACGCCCTGGCCCAACTCGGCGAGGTCGGGCGGGGCGGCGCGGGCGAGGGCGGGCACGATGGTTGTCAAGAGGATAACCGCCAAGGCCGGTGGGCCGGCTGTCAACCGGGCGGAGGACCGCCCCGCCCGCTGGGTCAGGTGGGGTTCGTTTCGCCGTGCCCTTGCGCCAAACGGAGCTTCGTCCCCGGCGTCGGTATCGCGATAACTGCTCAGGCAGACGCGATTAGTAACCATGATGTCTTCTCCTACCATTGGTAGTCCACGGTGTACGTGGTCGTCCTCTCCGCGTCCGCATCCAGTACGAAGTCGAAGTGGACGGTGTTGACGTCCTCCCGCGTCCAGGGGTCGGTCGATTCGGTGATGGACCAGTTGCGATTAGCGACCAGGTGTTGGATGAACCGGGCACGAATGGGCTCGTCCTTGTGATTGCGCATCCGTAGCTGAACGGTCCTGATCTCTCGCCGCTTTGCGGGCCGCCGGGTCTCCACGTCCGTCCGCTCCGCGGTGACCTCGAAGGCGTGGCCGAGTTTCAGCTCCAGCTCCTCGTCCCTGGGCGTGTGATCGATTTTGTCGGCGCCGATAAGTTGGAGGTCCCCGTCGGCGTCGCGTTGGCTGAGCCTCACCCGTCCCTTGGGCAGCGGCATGCCCATCTGGTTGTCTTCTTCGTTCTTGAACTCGAGCTGTGCGGTGACGCGGTGGGCGTCCACGGCCGGCTCGAATATGTATCGCCGGGTTGCCTTGACGTCGTTTGCCTTTAGCAGCTTGAGCTGCTTGATCTGGCGGTCCTTGACCGTGCTCGGGGCCGACAACGTATACAGGTGGTACTCGAAGAACGCCTTCTCCACGAATTGCTTGTCTCTCCCTGCGAACCCATAACTGATCGGCTCGCCCGCAAAGAGGTATGTACCAAGAGCCTCGCCCTTCCACACCGGTGGCGGCGGCGCCCACGGGTCGGTCACCCGGTTGACGTCGCCGGCGATGAGCTTGATCTTCGCATCGCGATAAGTTGACCCGCTGCGGTTGTCGATAGTGACCCAGCCCTGAAGGTCGAGCCGATCGCCGTCTTCGACGTGGCCGGGAGTGACGACGGCGACGTAATCGGCCTGCCACTTGGCCTTGCCGCAGACGTAGCTGAGCGTCGTGTCGTGGCGGCCCGGATGCTGAGTGCGGAGCTTCCAGACGAGGGTGGGCTTGACGAAGAGGTCCTTCGGCACGTCGGCCAGGCGGATGGCGCGGAGGTCGTTACGCGTGATGGTCTGGGTCTTGCGGTCGCCGCCATCGGGGCGAGGCGGGCGGTCGGCCAGGACGATGGCGGCATCCTCATACGAGCACAGGTATCCTTCGTATTGTTCGCCGTCTTTAGCGATGCACGTCACCTGCTTGTCAACGTACCGTTTGAGCAGGGCACCGGCAGTGGCCAGGTCATATTCGAAGTTCTGCTCGACCACGGTTGTGCCGAGCGGATCGGTATCGCTGACGAACCGGACGCTGGTGGGGTCGATGCTGGCGGCGACGTCGGTGAAGCGGACGATGTTGTCGCCCTTTTTCAGGTTCATGACGATGCGGTGGTCTTTTACCAGGGCCATCCCGGATTTGACCGTGCGTGACCGCCGCCGCGGCGGTTGCGGCCCGAACTCCGGTGCGGTCGGCATGAACAACGGATACCCTTCGGTCTCGATCTCGTTGAAGACGGTGATTTCCACATCCTGTTGGATGACCTGGATGGGTTGCGGCTGGGCCAGGGCGGCCGGGCCGGAGCTCAGGTACAAGGCGATTCCGATCACGGCGGCGATCATGGCAGCGGCTCCCGCCAGGGCTGCCCAGCGCCCGATGCGCCGGCGGCCGAGTTGGGATATGCCGGCCAGCCTTGCCGGGAGCTCATCCCAGCGGCTGCTGCGGGGCTGGGCGTCGCGGCCAGCCTGGTCCAGGAGGCGTTCGATATGTCGATCCGTCTCAGACGGCACGGCTCAGGCCTCCACACGATTCGAGAGCTGATGACGCAGTTGCCCATACGCCCGTGATAGCCGGCTTCGCACCGTGCCCGGGGGTACGCCCAGGACACGGGCGATCTGGTCGGTGGGCATTCCGGAGAAGTGCCGTAATGACACCACGACGCGCTGGTGCTCGGGCAAATCGCCCACGGCGGCGTGGACGGCGGCACTGCTGTCCATGGCGGGCTCGTGGTCGGCGGCAGTGACGGGCTCGGCTCCCAGGGGTGCGAGTCGGGGCCTCCGGGAGCCTGAGATGACCACGTTGCCGGCGATCCGAAACAGCCAGCCGGCGAATGCCGCGGGGTCCCGCAGCCCGGGTAAATGCTCCCACGCCCGGCAGAATACCTCTTGAGCAATGTCCTCGGCCTCGTCTCGAACCCTTGTCTTCCCGTGGATATACCCGATGAGCGGGGCGCGGTATCGGCGCACCAGCGCCATGAAGGCGTCGGCGTTCCCATTGGCCGCCAGCTTGACCGCTAACGCATCGGGCAGTTCCACGACTAGCCCCATATACTCTCTTGATCAGACGCGCTGCCGGTCGATCCGCTCCCGAGAAGGTCGATTATCTGGAAGGTTTTCTCGATTCGTTTCAAGCTGCAATGGTAACCGGGTGGCCTGCGAGTTCAATCCGGCGGGAATCGTCAAGCCATCTGCAGAGGAGGTGGGGGGGCGGACGCCGCGTGTTTGCGAAGCCGCAAGGGGCAAGCGGGCTGCCTACCTGGCGTCGAGCCTGGCTTTCCCTTCGGCGGTTTGGATCAGAGCGGCGGAGGTGGCCTTGATTCCGTTGACGTCGTTGAACATGCAGTTCAGCCCGGCGGAGGTGAGCACCCGGCCTTTCTCAATCCGGACCTGTTTCTCGAAGCCGCTTTCCCGATCGCCGCCGCCGCGGAACAGTTTCTCTTCGCCGAGGGAGCCATCTTCGAGCAGGGGTCGGCCCCAGAGGCCGAAGCGCCTGACGTCCCACTCGGGCGCGATGCCGGCCCCGAAGCCGGTGGCGACGTAACCGTCGGGCAGCTCTACCCGCCCTTCCAGGTGGGAGTCGGGCTCCCATCCACTGCGGAGCTCCTCGGGTTCGCCCAGCGTCCCATCAGGCAGGAGCGGCTGGATTCGCATCCACATGGTGGTGATGTTGTCGTAATGAGCGCGGCTCCCGAGCCCGGTGATGACGTAGCCGGGCGGGGCATAAAGGCAGGCTTCGACCTTGTCGCCCGCTTCCACCTTTGGATCGACCAGGACCAGGGACGGTTTCCCGCTGGTGTGGATGGTGGGATCTCCGGGGTGGGCGGGGGCGGGTCCGAGGTCGTAGACGTGGACCTCGTCCACGTAGGCGTGAGCAGCGTCCAGATCACGCCACCGGAAGAAGCCGAAGCCGATCGTAGATCGATCTGCGGTGGCGATCCAACGGTGCTGGAACCGCAGCCACCTGCCGTCGGTCCAGTACCACTGGCTGGAGTTGAGGTCGTCGGGCTCTTCACCACCGGCGGCATCGGCGAATAACCGCACGCGGGTGTCGCCGCGAGGCCCGTTCGTTACCGAGGTGTATACCATGGCCGCCAGCAGATAGACGTGACCGGGCGTGGTCGCGACCTGCTGTGACAGTGTGCTCTTGGCGAATACCTGGTTGCGTTTCTCGCCGGCAACGTGGGTGAAGCCGGCAATTCTGTCGCCCCACCTTGTATTGATGCCATGCTTCTTGGCCTGGGACTTGGCCGTCCAGCCTACGTCGGGGGCGTCCAGGACACCCTCCGGTGAAGCCTTCCAGCCGGTCAGGCCCTCCTCAAAATCGGGATTGACCAGCTCCACGGCTCGCTTGTAGCGGAGTGGGCTGGGGTCGGCACCGGATGCGATCCGCGGCGGGGCGAGGTTGACGAACTGCCTGGGATAGGGCGGTGGCGATTGGCTGATGGCCTCGACCTCCCTGCGACGGGGCATCCTGACCTGGTAGGTGGGCGTGGTCCAGGTCAGGCCGGTGGGCCCGGTTGTGATGAGCTCGAATTGATAAGTGTGCCCGGGCCAGACGGGAATGACCGCTTCCGTGGTGCCCGGGGCCAGGTCCACGTGTTTGAGCTTGACGCCGGGGATGACGCCTTTCATGCCGTCGCCCCGGATGGCGATGCGGGTCGGGGAGGGGGAGGTCTGGGAGAAGGTGAGCTTGAGCTTGCTGTCCTGGGGGAACGAGACGGCCAGGTTGAAGATCGCCGGGAGGGCACCGGGGTCGGGCTCGCCGTAGACGCGAGCCTGCATGTCACGGGGCACGATCACGATATCCCGGTCCTGGGGCAATTCGGCTTTGTGCACGACGGTGTATGCCTCGATGCGATATCGCTTGCCGGGCGTGACCAGAAGTTCGTCGGCGGCGAAGAGGAATGGGGCGGCGTGCTCGCCGTTGGCGGGCCCGCAGGTGAGCCCTCGCTTGGGGCCGGCGAGAAGCTTGCCGTCGGCCGAGAAGACACGGATAACCAGGTCGCAGCAGTTGTGCTCGGTGGGAGGCACCATCAGCACGGGCGAGACGTTAAGCCAGATGAGCCGGACACTAGGCGTGCGGGGGATGAATGTGACGCCGTCGCGGTTGTAGACCCAGCCCTGGTTGTCGGCGTCCTCGATCAGGGCTCGCCTGAGGTCCGTGGGCTCCTGGACGATCCAGAGGGCCATATCCGATTCAGGGCGGGGCGTACCGTCCATGTAGAGGATGCCGCCGTCGTAGGCGTCGCCGGTCGAGTGGAGGTAGGGCATCCACTTCTGGCCGTCGTCGCGCCACATGCGGATTCCGTAGGTTCGTCCCGGGACGAGCGGTCCCTGCCCGGCGGTCCAGCGGGCGGTTCCCGATTCCGTGGAGTGGCCGGACGTGAAGATCCGGGCCGGTCCGACCTGCTGGCCGCCGGGACCACCCTCGACGAGTGCGGCCCGGAAAGTCCCGGGCTCGGACGCCACCAGCAGCGTGACGCTCACCAGCTCGGGCCTGGTGGCGGTGAAGGTCTGTACGAACTCTCGCCCCGTGAGACCCCAGACGCAGCCGTCTGGCTCGTAAACGTGATCGATGACCATGTCGGCGGTGTTGACGATGTCCTCATCCGCCTGGGCGCCGGAGACGAGACGGGGGTAGATGGCGTGCTTCTCGACGAAGGTGAAATCCATCAGGCCGTAGCAGAACGGGTATTCGGTGTATCCCTCGTCGGCCATTCCGGTGTTGCCGACCTCGGCCCGCCGATCCTGGGTCCACGCCGAGCGGGTTTTCGGCAAGACCGGTGCGTTGCTCTGGGAGCCGACCAGCCGGTAGAAGAGCTGCGAGCCGCGGGGCTTCTCCCTCCCTTCACGCTCCTCGGGAACTGTGCCGGTCGTGACGCATCCGACGGCAACGGTGATCGTCGCCAGCAGCGGTAGTAGCTTCCGCATCGTTCTCTCCAATTCCAAGGGAGTCGCGCTCCCCTTCGGGTCGCGGCTAAACGTTCCGTCAGTCCGGCCACCTTAACGTCCGACGGTGGTGTCAGTCAAAGTCGTTGGCCAGGGGGCGGCGCGGCGATGGAACAAACCATGATGGCGATGATGAGGAAAGTGGGGCTTGGTGCGATCGTACCGTTCGACACAGGTCGGGTTTTGCCGAATCCGTGTTGGGCACTACAATGTATCTGGCAGAGAGATGCACAACGACCGCGCGAAAGCCCTGTTCCGGATTATGCTGCTTGGCATTGTGGGATGCTCGAGCGCGCCTGCCTCAGCGTGCTCGATCCCCGTATTCCGTTATGCCCTGGATTACTGGACGGCGGATCGTTACGAGGTGGTCATATTCCATCGGGGGCCGCTGGGCGGAAAAGACCAGGCGGTGGCTGCCCGGCTGGAACGGGCGGCCGGGGACGACACCGCCGGCTGTAATATCACCGTTCATCTCGTTGATCTTGATGGGCAACCGGACAGGTCGATGCAATCGCTGTGGGAAGCCCAGGCGACATCGGAACTGCCCTGGATGGTCGCGCGCTATCCCGTGAGGTCGCGGCCGGAAAAAAACTTGTGGGCCGGTCGCGTTGATGAAAGCGGGGCCGAGTTGTTGGTGGATTCGCCGGTGCGTCGGGAGATTGCCAGAGGCATCGCAAGTGGGCAAGCGGCAGTGTGGGTCTTGCTCGAGAGCGGCAACCGGGCGAAGGACGAGGCGGCCTGTGAATTGCTGCGCGCTCAATTGGCGGAGATGGAGGGGATTCTGACGGCTGCAATGCAGCCTGAGGATCTTGCCGCAGAGGCGGAGGGCGTTGAAGAAGGCGAGGTGGGGGTGCAGATTACCTTCTCGCTGGTACGGGTGTCCCGGTCCGATCCCGCCGAGCGGGTGCTGGTCAACCTGCTGCTGGACAGCGAGGAGGACCTGAGGGCGTATTCGGGACCTATGGCGTTTCCGGTCTTCGGCCGGGGGCGCGTGCTCTACGCACTTGTGGACAGGGGTATCAGCGAACGCAACATTCGCGAGACCTGCAGCTTCCTCGTGGAAGGGTGCTCGTGCTTGATCAAAGCGGCCAACCCGGGGACGGATCTGATCATGAGGACGGACTGGGAGGCGGCGATCCGCTATGTTCAGGCGGAGATGGCGGAAGTCCCGTCACCGGTCGGCCCGGCAAGCGGGGGCGGGCTGGCCGAAGCTTCTTTTCCGGGTATGCATGACGATCGGTCAACTACCTTGTTGCGCAACAGCCTGCTGGGGATGGCGGGGGGACTGATTATCGTGGCGGTTGCGGCCTGGATTCTGACGGCGAGAGATCGTTCGCGGCCGTAGTCGGCGGGCATCCGCAAACCTGGTGACCGGCGGTTGAAAACCGGTGCCACAGGGTACTTCTGGGACGACACGGTTCACTTGAGGAGCCCCAAAAGGGACATTCCGCTTTTTGGGCCCGACAGCAGGAGAGGCCCCCCTTGAGGTCAAGACGGCCGATCAAGGTCGCGTTCATCGCCCTGGGTTGCGTGAAGAACCTGGTGGACTCCGAGAAGATGCTCGGACAGTTGGCGGAAAGCGGTGCCCTCGTCGGCGCGGACGAAGCCGACGCCGACGTGATCGTGATCAATACATGCGGGTTCCTCGAAGCGGCACGGGCTGAAGCCCACGAAGAGATCGCCGCCGCCCTGGAACGGAAGCGGCGCGGGCCCTGTTGCCGGGTGGTGGTGGCCGGCTGTCTCGTGCAGCGGGACGGCGAGAAGCTGCTGGAAGTGTTTCCGGAAATCGACGCCCTGGTCGGGGTGCACCGGCGGGATGACGTGGCCCGGGCGGCATTGAATCTGCGGCCTGCGGCCAAGGGCAGGAAAGGACGGCGGCGGGCTGAACGACCTGAAGGGGCGAAGGCGGGGGTTGATCTGTACCTCGGCGAGTACCACCCGCACGTGGCGCTGGACACGGCCCGGCTGCGGATCACGCCGCGGCACTACGCGTACCTGCGAATCAGCGAAGGCTGCGAGCAGAAGTGCACGTTCTGCACGATTCCGGCGATTCGAGGCCCGATGCGCTCCAAGCCGCCGGAGGTCGTGCTGGCTGAGGCCCGGGAACTGGTCGAAGACGGCGCGTTCGAGTTGAATCTGATCGGCCAGGACACGACCGGCTATGGCCGGGATATCGGCTACGCCCCGGGGCTGGCCGGGCTGTTACGCGAGCTCGACAAGGTGCCAGGCGTCGGCTGGCTCCGATTGCTGTATGCGCATCCGTCCCGCTTGACGGACGAGATGATCGACGCCATCGCCGAGTGCGAGCGGGTGGTCGAATACATCGACCTCCCGTTGCAGCACATCAACGACCGGATTCTCAAGGCCATGCACCGCGGGGTGACGCGGGTGGACACGGAGTCGCTGCTGGCCAGGCTGCGGGGACGGATTCCGGGGGTGGCGATCCGCACGACGTTCATCGCCGGTTTCCCGGGCGAGACTGAAGAGGAGTTCGAGGAGCTGCTGGCGTTCGTGCGGGAGGCGGGTTTCTCGGCGGTGGGCGTATTCCCATATTCGCGGGAGCCGGATACCCCGGCCGGAAGAATGGATCGCCAGTTGCCCGAGGAGGTGAAACAGGCCCGGGGCGAGGCGATCATGGAAAGCCAGCGGGAGATCGCCCTGGCCGAGGCGGCGGGCCGAAAGGGTGAGCTGCTCGACGTGCTGATCGACGGGCAGGCGGCGGACGGACAGTCTGTGGGACGGCATGCCGGCCAGGCACCCCAAGTCGATGCCGTCACCTACGTCTGTTCAAACCGGGTTCATCCGGGTGAATGCGTCCGCGTCGTTTGCGAAGGGTCCGAAGGCTACGATTTGATCGCCCGCCCGACGGACGCTATCCTGCCGATTGCATGAGGATCAACCTTCCGAACCAGATTACCATCGCCCGATTACTGGTGGCGATCGTTTTCTTTGTGTGTCTCGCCCAGTTCAGCGCCCAAGCGCCGGAGCCCAGGTTGTGGCTCCTGGACGTGTGTGCGGCGTTGTTCTTCGTCGCGGGCCTGACGGACATCGTGGACGGTTACCTGGCCCGGAAGCAGAACCAGGAGACGTCATTCGGGCGAGTGATCGACCCGTTCGTGGACAAGATGCTGGTGATCGGGGCGTACGTCTTTCTGGCCGGTGACGGGTTCGTCGATCAAAGCGGCCTGAAGGTGAGCGACGTGGCGGGTTGGATGGTGGTGGTGATTCTGGGGAGGGAGCTGCTGGTGACGAGCCTGCGGGGGGTGACGGAGGCGAGCGGGCAGGCATTTGCGGCGACGGTTTACGGCAAGGTGAAGATGTTCGTGCAATCCACGGCGGTGATGTGGGTTCTGTTGACGCTGGCCCATCGGGGCCTGCCAGCGTTTCTTATCGCGTGCCGGCCCTTGGTGGTGTACCTGGCGGTCGTGGTGACGGTCTTGTCGGTGATCCCGTATCTGCGGATGGCGCGGGGGGTTCTGATGCACACGTCGGTGTCGTCCCCATGATACGTTGGTGGGCGATGACCGGCTTGGGGTTGGGTTGTGCGCCGGTGGCACCGGGGACATTCGGTTCGCTGGGTGCGATCGTGATCGCGCTCGCGGTGTGGGGGATTAATGTTTCCGGCGGCGCGAGTCCGCTTGCGCTGAACGTGGCCTGGGGTGTGCTGACGTTGTTGGCCTGCGTGGGTTGCGTGAAATGGGGCCGGTGGGCCGTCGAGCACTTCCCCAGCAGCGGGGCGAAGCGCGGGGACCCCGGTGCGGTGGTGATCGATGAATGGGCCGGTCAGTGGCTGGCACTGGTCGGGCTGGCGATGCCGACGTTCCACCGGGCCCTGGCGGTGCTGGCGGTGCAGTTCTTTCTGTTCCGGTCGTTTGACGTGATCAAGCCCCCGCCGGCCCGGCGGCTGGAAAAGCTGCCCGCGGGGTGGGGTATTCTCAGCGACGACCTGGCCGCAGCGGTTTACGCCAACGTGGTGGGCCAGATTCTGTTTCGCTTGGTCTTGGATTAAACGCGGTGGGCGACGTAGTTCGAGCTGTCGTTTTGGGCATCGTCGAGGGGCTGACCGAGTTCCTCCCGATCTCGAGTACGGGACATATGATTCTGGTGATGCCGTTGCTGGGCATCGAGGAGACGGATCGGTTCTGGAATGGTGCGTTCGACATTTTCATTCAGCTCGGGGCGATCCTTGCGGTGGCGATGTATTTCTGGGGGCGGCTCTGGCGGCTCACTCTTCATCCTGCCGGGAAGCCCTGGCATGAACACATCATGGTGAAGCTGTTCGTGGCCTTCCTGCCGGCGGCGGTAATCGGGCTGCTGGCGGCGAACTTCATCGAAACAAAGCTGAAGAATCCACTGATCGTTTCGTGCGCCCTGGTGGGCGGCGGCATTGCGATCCTGGTGATTGAGGGTGTGATCCGGCATCCGAAGATCAAAGATGCCGCCTCGATCTCGCTTACGTGTGCGCTGCTGATCGGTCTGGCTCAATGCCTGGCGATGATCCCCGGTACGTCACGATCGGGAGCGACGATCATGGGGGCGCTGCTGTTGGGGCTGACGGCGGCGGCGGCGGCGGAGTTCTCGTTTTTTCTGGCGATTCCGACGATGTTCGCAGCCGGCGTCTATTCGCTGCTGAAGCATATCGAGGAGATCGAGCCCGCCCAGTTGCTGACGCTGGGGATCGGGTTTGTGGTTGCATTTGTCGTGGCGTGGGCGGTGGTGGCGGCCTTCATGCGATTCATTCAATCACACAGGTTCACGTCTTTCGCCATCTACCGGATCATTCTGGGCGGGATCGTGCTGGTGCTGATCCTGAGCCGGTCGCATGCGTGATCGGCACCGACGGAGCGGTACGGTCGTCCGGTCAAGCGGGCGGCATTGATGCTGCGCGGCACACCCGGGAGGGGCCCGGGCAGGTCTCCGGAGCAGGGCCGCGTCAGCCGGTCACCGCCTCAAGAGACTCGAGCCGGTTGTCCGATAAGCCGATAATAGTCGCAGGTGAGGGAAGGTGCGCAACGGAGCAGGGCTGACATGACCTATTCTGCCGCCAGCACAACTGTTGCCGAGTCCCGCTCGGTCTTGTCGGATGATCAACTTGCCCGGCTTGCCCGGACGTATGACCGGGTGTCGTCGCCGATCTGGGTGTATGATCGCTCGTCGCGGTGCATTTATCGGAACTTCTCAGCGAAGCGCACAGGCCGGGTGGCGGCGTCCCGGCTCACGTTCGAGATCCTCGACCACAATGGGCGGACCGTGGGGCACCTGGCCACGGTCAGAGGCTGAGGCAGGCAGTTCCGGCACTTCTCCCCATCCACCAAACCTCTCCGCCCGAGTCTGCGGTGTCCTCTGTGCGAGAGTAGTTGGCGTCTCGGCGGGTCCGAGACCACCGGCTCCGGTCCGGCGGCGTCGTTTGCCGGCGTCCTGCCATGGGAGCAGGCGTTGAGCATGCCCGGGTCCGATATTTAGCTGACCACCGCCCCCCCTCGGGCGGCGTGCCGGGTCGATCCCGAGCCCGGGGCCAACGGGAAACGGATCTCGTGGCTCGGATGTTTAGGGCCGAGGTGATTAAGCCGATACCGCGATGGGACACCCGAAGCTCAACAATAACCGCGGCGGCGCCTGGAAGGGGGTACGGGCTGACCGCCACAAGGCGTGAAGCCATGGACGTACGGTTCATCAATCCCGGCGGGCGGCACGGCCACGGGTCAACAGGTACGTCAGCCAGCCCGAGCATAGGTTTCCGTGGACCCGTGGACCGCCCGCTGAAGCTGCTTCACCACCGCGTTGACGCGTGCCACCCGGAGGTAACGGGAAACTCGCTTGCCGAGAACGGCACTTAGCGCTGCGGTCCGGCGGCGGTTCGGCCTTGCGGAGGACAGATGAGCACCGCAGTCCAGAACCCGTTCCGAATCAACATTTCCCAGGACCAGTTACGCGCGCACCTGGTGGTCACTGATCCCGATCCAGCAGCCGTTACGACCGATAACATCCTGAAAGAGCTTGGCCAATCGGCGATTCCCATCACCGACGAGATCATGGAACGCGTCAATGCGGTGGTCGAGTCGGTCCAGGCCGGCGAACTGCCCAGTGAACCGTTCCTGCTGGTCGAGGGGCGCGAGGCGGTGCCGGGCCGGCCGGCGAGCTTCCAACTCGCCGCGGACGACAGAGACCCGCAGGAGGATGAGGAAGAAGAGGGGCGGGTCGATTTCCGCCGGTCTCACATCCTCACGGTCAATACGGGAGACGAGATAGGAACGCTCACTCCGGAGATCCCCCCGGTCCCGGGGGTTGACGTCCTGGGCGCCTCGATCCCGGGCGAGAAGCCGTTCAAGACGGTGCGGTTGAGCGACAACGTAGAGCTCGGGAAGGATGGGGAAACGGTGGTTGCCACCACTTCCGGCAGGGTCCAGTTGACGCGTGACCTGGTTTCGGTGGTGGAGGTGGTCGAGATCAAGGGCGACGTGGACTACTCGAGCGGCAACGTGGAGTCGCCCACCGACGTTCTGATCACGGGGACCGTTCGTGAGACGTTCGAGGTCCGGTCGGCCAAGAGTGTCGCGGTCCAGGGCGCGATTGAAGCGGCGGCGGTAGAGGCCGGCACCCACGTGCACGTTAGAGGAGGCATCACCGCTCGACGGGGAGGCAGGGTGCTGGCGGGGGGTGAGATCTGCGCGAAGTTCTGCGAAGATGCCGACCTTCAGGCGGGGGGCGACATCGTCATCACGCGAGAGGCGATGAACAGCAGGATCTACGCGGCGGGCCGCCTGGTCGTGCCCCGGGGTGCGGTGATCGGTGGTTACGCTTACGCCCGGGAGGGGGCGGAGATCAGGGAACTCGGCAACGTAGCGAACATCAGGACGAGGATCGCGATCGGTGTGGATCCTACAGTCCTGGCCGAAGCCCGGCAAACCGACGAGATCATCAGGAGAAAGCGGGAGGCGGCGGCCAAGATCCGGGAGAAGGTTCAGCCACTGATGGCCCAACTTAAGCGCCTCACGCCCCAGCAGCGGGAGCGGGTGACGGAACTGATGCACGAGGCGGACGAGATGGAGGCGGGAATCCTCGAACAAGAAAAAAGCAGGGGGGCGGTCATCGCGTCGAAGAATCCCACCGGCGATTCCCAGCCCGCCCTTCTGATCACGGGGAAGCTCTATCCCGGGGTGGTGGTGATCATCGGGGACAAGATGGTCAATATCGAGAAGGAGCGGCGCGGGCCGGTTAAGATCGTCCGCCGACCGGTCAAGCGTGTGGAGGAGATCATGATGGTGGACCAGGTTTCCGGGTCCACGCAAATCCTGCCGAGCTACGACTACGCGCCGGATCTCACCTTGGAGGAACCGAAGGGGTGATCCGGCCCGGTTGGAGTGTCCGGGCGCGGGGGCGCCGACCGCCGCCGAGTTGGCCGTAGTCCCGCTTGCCGTCTACCGTTCGCTGGCTATAATTCATCTGTTGTTCGACCCTGAATCCCCTCCAAGGCAAACAGAGTCCCGGGCACGGTTCGATTCGTCATGCCTGACATACGTGTTATTCACGCCACTCAGATGGACGCCGCCGCCGAGCTCCGGGGGCTCCGGCAGCGGATGCTGCTGGATCACCTGATCCTCGATGAGCCGCCGGAGACCCGGCGCGTGCGGGAGATCATCGCCGACGTTCGACAACGGGGTGACGAGGCGGTGTCCGAGATTACGGCCCGGGTGGACCATGTCCGGATTCCCCCGGAGGCCGTCCGGGTCCCGGCCGAGAAGATTGCCAAGGCCCACGCCGAGCTGGCGCCGGGACTGCTGCGGGCGACCCGCCACGCGATCGCGTCGGTTCGGCGTTTCCAGGAATCACTGGTGGCGGGCGCCCCGGAACCGGTGCAGGCAAACGGGCTGAGCTTGTCGTTGCGGAACAGACCCCTCGCCCGGGTGGGCGTTTGTGTACCGGGCGCGGCAGCACCGTTGCCGTCGTCGGTGATCCACTGTGCGGTACCCGCGCAGGTGGCGGGCGTGAAGGAGATAGCGGTGGTCGCCCCGCCGCGACACGAGGGCGATGTACACCCGACCACTCTTGGGGTGGCGGGCGAACTGGGCATCACAGAGGTGTACCGGATGGGGGGAGCCCAGGCGGTCGCGGCCCTGGCTGTCGGCACGCAGCGCGTCCCGCGGGTTGACAAGATCGTGGGCCCGGGGGGGCTCTACGTTCAACTGGCCAAGCGGTGCCTGTACGGCGTCGTTGACATCGACATGTTCGCGGCCACCACCGAAGTGCTCATCATCGCGGACGGCTCGGCCCGGCCCGGATTTGTCGCTGCCGACATGCTCGCCCAGGCCGAGCACAATCCGGGATGCTCGATCCTGCTGACCAACCAGCCGGACATGGTTGACAACGTGCTGGCCGAGCTCGACAGACAGTTGGCCGATCTTTCGACGGGCCGGGCGGCGGCACGCTGGCTGGCCGACTTCGGTGCGATCGTCGTGGTGCGTGATATGGACGAAGCGGTGGCGCTGGCCAATGAAGTTGCCCCGGAACACCTCCAGATCGAGACGGCCAGGCCGAGGGAACTGGCGGATCGGGTCGATTCGGCAGGCGCGATCTTCCTGGGGCATTTCTCGCCGGAGTCGGCGGGCGACTACGTGGCCGGCCCGTCGCACACTTTGCCGACCGGCGGCACCGCTCGATTCTGGAGTGGGCTGTCGGCGCTGAGCTTCCTCCGCTCAAGCAGCATGATCGAGTACACGCAGCAGGGCCTGACACGGGACGCTGAGTCAATCGAGCAGTTGGCCCGGGCCGAGGGCCTGGAAGCCCACGCACGATCCGCCACCATGCGTGCGAGCAGTGAATAGCGAACGCGGATGTGCCGGGGCGCAGGACCGCCCGGCTCGGTGACTCATGAAGGCTGACCCCTGATAGCTGATAGCTCCTGACTGATAGCTCTTTTTTATGACCTACTTTCGCCAGAACATCGAAGCGATGGAGGGTTATGTGCCCGGGGAGCAGCCCGAGGACCCCTCCGTCACAAAGCTGAACACCAACGAGAACCCGTATCCGCCCTCGCCCCAGGTCATGAAGGTGATTGCCGGCATCGATCCGCAGCAGCTCCGCCGGTATCCGCACCCGCTGGGCAACACGTTTCGCGACACGGCGGCGAGGATCTTCGGGGTCACGCGCGATCATGTGATCTGCGGGAACGGCGTGGACGACATCCTGAACATGACGGTGCGGGCTTTCAGCGGGCCGGAGGCGGCCCTGGTCTATCCCGCGCCGACCTACACGCTGTACAGCGTGCTGGCAAGCATCCAGGCCTCGGTGGTGCGCGAGGTGCCTTGGGGGCCCGAGTACACGCTGCCATTCGACGCGCTGGTCCGGGCCCGCGGACGGGTAACGTATCTGGCCAATCCGAATGCGCCGACCGGAACCTTCGTTTCCTTCGAGCAGGTGGCCAGCCTCGCCGACGCGCTGGACGGCGTGCTGTGCGTGGATGAGGCGTACGTCGATTTCGCCGAGGCGGACTGCATGGGGCTGGCCAGGAGCCGGCCGAACGTGCTCGTCATGCGCAGCATGTCTAAGGGCTATTCGCTGGCCGGCATGCGGTTCGGCTTCGCAATCGGGCAGCCGGAGCTGATCGCCGGCCTCATGAAGGTCAAAGACAGCTACAACGTCGATGCGATTTCGATCGTAGCGGCATCGGCGGCACTGGCGGATCAGGGGTACCACGAGCAAACCCGGCAAAAGGTCATTGCACAGCGCAAGCGGCTGGTGTCGGCATTGGACCGCCTCGGTTTGCCGAGCCTGCGCAGCCAGGCCAACTTCCTGTTCGTTCAGGTGACCCGGCCCGGGGCTGGCGAACTGTATGAATCGCTCAAGGCCCGCGGAATCCTGGTCCGATACTTCAACTGCCCCGGGCTCGACGACCATTTGCGGATCACGGTCGGCACGCCCGAGCAGAACGACGCCCTGATCGACGCTCTCACGGAGCTGGTCTCTTGAGCAAACGAGCAGCCAGAACTGGACCAGGTAGAACGAGAGAAACCGTTGCCCGATCGGCAAGCCGGCCGAAAAAAACCCGCCGGGCCAACACTCGCCGATCAACGAAGGAGACCCAGATCGACTTGGCCATCAACCTGGACGGACGGGGCGAGGTGGCGGCGGCGACCGGCGTCGGGTTCTTCGATCACATGCTGGACCACATCGGGCGTCACGGCCTGTTCGACCTGACGGTCAAGGCCAAAGGTGACCGGGAGGTGGACGACCACCACACGGTGGAGGACGTCGGCATCTGTCTCGGGCAGGCCATTGCCGAGGCCCTCGGAGATAAGAAGGGCATCCGCCGGTACGGGTTCTTCACGGTCCCGATGGAGGAGTCGCTGGCTCAGGTCGCGGTGGATCTGTCGGGCCGGGCTGCGGTGGTCTACAAGGTCAGGTACCGCGGCTCCAAGATCGGCGACTTCGACGTGGAGTTGATTGAGGAGTTCCTGCGGGCCCTGGCCCTCAACGCCAGGATGAACCTGCACGTCACGGTTCCCTACGGTACCAACAACCATCATATCGCCGAAGCGATCTTCAAAGCTCTGGGCAAAGCTCTGCGCATTGCCTGTGAGCGCGACCCCCGCGAGACGGCCATCCCTTCGACAAAGGGCGTGCTGTAGCTTCCGATTCTCCGGTAAACTCGGCGGTGCATTCTGGGTTCAGCAACGTGGCCCGGCAGGCCAAGCTGCCGGGCCACGCCCAGTTCGCTTCTCACCCTTGTCCTTGTCTCAGCCGCTCATCGGCAGATCACGACCGCCGACGCAGCAGGGCCAAGGCGCCCAAGGCCAGCAGGCCGAGCGTGGCCGGCTCGGGGATGATGCTGCCCGTCGAGGGCGGGCAGCCAGTACTCAAGCTGGCTATGCCCAGACTGTTGAAGAGGTGGGGCTGGATGCCGCAAGCATCGTTGTAGTCCTGGATGACGAACTTCCAGGTTTCACCGTGCTCAAAAAGATCATTCTGCCCCATGCTCTCGAACACCAACGGTTTGTTCTCCCCGACCGAGTCAATCTTGAAGGCCTCTTCGGCGTCGGATAGGCCGCAATTGCCGACCCATTCGTCGTAATTGGTGAGGCTGGTTCCCGGATCCGCCACGTACCAGAGCGGACGCGGACGCCCATAACAGCAGCACTCATTGGTAATGGTCACCTCTACCAGCAGTCCCCCCTGGTACTCGTTGGGGCACGGAATGTAGTCCGTGGTCCTCCAGGAAGACGTGATTACTTCGTGGCCGGGTCCGAACGGCGGGTCCCAACCGCACTCGTGTACCTCGCCGTTGAGGACCCACTCGTCTTGAATCGGGTCGAGCGGCTCCTGCGTGTAGACGCACACGGGTTCCGCCATAGTCGGCGAAGCCAAGAACATCAATAGAGCACCCGCCGCCAGCAAAGTAAGAAACTTCTGCATTTTCGCTCTCCTTGTCAGTAGTAGAACTGTAGCCACTTTCCTGCGTCTTCCAGTTGAGTTGGACCCCGACCGCGCAGACGCCACGCGGTGGGTCTGGTTTCTAAGGTAGTTTGAGTACGGTCATCACCTTCTCCTTAGCTGTTTCCTTTGCCTCGTGTTTTCGCCGCTCGTCGGCTGGAAACCCGCAGCCTCGGTTGCGGGTTTCCAGCCGTGACAAGAAAAGAGCCGGTTCGCGCATGCGAATCGACTCTCTCTCCCTGAGCGAGCCAGGCGCACCTTCGACGCTCACGGGCTCGACTCAGATCTCAATTACTGATTCGCCGAACCGTCGAGGTGCCGGGCACTAACGAAACTCACCCCCTCGTGGAGCCGTTGCGCCCGCGGCTCGGACACTGATCTATCATTAAACTGCTACTGGATGACGTCTTTAAGAGATTTTCAGTGAAAATATAGCACAAGAACTAGCCAGCGCCAAACGGAAGTTCGAGATTTTCGGACCAAAATCTGGTACGGGCAAGCTAGCGGGGCCCGGGTTGGGGTTGGCCAGGGGCGGCCACCACTACTTCTTGGGGGTCTATCGGCCGCCGGGTGCCCGGGGCAATGAGCGATTGACGCTTGTCGACTTTGGGTGGCACGGTTCTGCGAAGCACGGCAGGGCGAAGCAGAGCCGTGGCGTTCGGAGGGGACGGCCGGTAGAATCGGTACATGCTCCGACGGGATGGCCGAGTCTCCAAGCGCCGTATCACCTACAACGATCCCGGCCACGCGCATGAACTGACGTTCAGTTGCCACCGAGGTCTCCCGCTTCTGAGTAAGGACCGAACTCAGCAGTGGTTGATCGATCCCCTGGACCGTGCGCGGCGCAGACTCGAATTCGGCCTGGGATTTCAAACGGGGACGCATCTAGTTTCTGGTTTTCGGTTCAGCACATGATACACCAGTCCGCCAGGAGCCACCCGCGCTGTTCGAGGCATACATCTCAGCCTATCCTCGGACCCTCCGCGCGCCAAATACGAGATGACGCCAAATACTAGACGCGCTCCCGTTCCCCGTCGGCAGTGGCACGCCGGCGGCACTATGGGTCGCTGGGTTTAACTGGAATTGGTACAATATCAGGACGGAATTGGTGAGTCTAGCAAGCCTGAATGGCTATGCATAGCCACGGGTGCGGTTTGTGCGCGGATGCTCGTGCGGGCTGAAGCCTGCGACTCTATGCCCGGGCCGAAAACCGTGCACAACCATTTGGCGTCCTGTAGGGCGGCGTGTTGCATGAGCGGGCTGTCTGCTGAGAATCCGCGGTATTACTCGTTTGGCCGGTACGTCCGGCAACGGTTCGGTTGTCGGGTGCACAAGGTGGCGTTGCACGCGGGTTTCACGTGTCCGAACCGGGACGGCTCGCGGGGCAGGGGCGGGTGCACGTTCTGCAACAACGCAGGTTTCAGTCCGAACGCGCGGGCGGAGCCGGCTGAGATCCGCCAGCAGCTCGCCGCGGGCATCGCCGCCGCCCGTCGTCGGCGCAAGGCCGAGCGGTTCATCGCCTATTTCCAGGCTTACTCGAACACCTATGCACCGATCGACCGGCTCCGGGAGCTGTACGATGAGGCCTGGCGCTTCCCCGAAGTGGTGGGCATGTCGGTCGGCACCCGGCCGGATTGCGTCGATGCCGCCAAGATCGACCTGATTGCCGGCTACACGTCGCGGGGCGAGGTGTGGATCGAGTATGGTCTGCAAAGCATCCATGACCAAACGCTTGCCGCGATCAACCGATGCCATTCGTACCGCGAATTCCTTGAGGCCGTCGAGCTTACCCGCGAGCGCGGGATCAAGATCTGCGTGCATACCATTCTCGGGTTGCCGGGGGAAACGCGGGAGATGATGCTGGCCACGCATGAACGATTAGCGGAGCTGGGCATTGATGGGATCAAGCTCCATCTTCTGCACGTGATGCGGGACACGGTGATGGCCGAGCAGTACCGTCGAGGTGAGATCAGCCTGCTGGAGCGAGGCGAGTTCGTGGGTCTGGTGTGCGACGTGCTGGAGCGCTTGCCGCCGACGGTCGTCATCCAGCGAATGCACGCTGACGCCCCGACGGACATTCTCCTTGCCCCGCAATGGTGCCTGGACAAGGCGGGGGTCCTGAACGACATTCAGGGGGAACTGGTACGGCGGGACAGTTGGCAGGGCAAGCGGCGGGGCTGTGCCCACTCGGATATCCCGTCCATCTCCGCTGCCGATCCGCCTGGCCAAGAGGCGCCGACCTGCGCGAGCATCTCAGGCCTACATTGTCTGCAGGGGGATTCACGGCGGGGAACCGACTCGCTAATGAAAGGACACTGCGAACAATGAGTGAGAGGGTTCTGATTTGCAAACTGAACGAGCACGTGGGCGAGACGGTGACGCTGGCGGGCTGGCTGTACAACTCGCGGGTGAGCAGCAAGGTGGCGTTCCTGGTGGTTCGGGACGGGACGGGGTTGTGCCAATGCGTGGCGGGCAAGGCGGATGTGCCACCGGAGCTGTTTGAGCTGGCGTCGCATTTGCCGCAGGAATCGTCGCTGCGGGTCACCGGACGGGTGAACGCGGATGAGCGGGCTCCGGGCGGACACGAGCTGCACGCGACGGAATTGGAGGTCGTGCATCGCACTGCCGATTACCCGATCACTCCCAAAGCCCACGGGATCGACTTTCTGTTCAAGCACCGGCACCTGTGGCTGAGGTCGCGCCGGCCGACCGCGATCATGAAGATCCGACACACGGTTGTCGATGCGATCCGGCGCTTCTTCAACGACAACGGTTACGTTCTCATCG
Organism: uncultured Planctomycetales bacterium; assembly: GCA_964579675.1. Taxonomy (GTDB): domain Bacteria; phylum Planctomycetota; class Phycisphaerae; order UBA1845; family PWPN01; genus CAZOIA01. The sequence goes on from CAZOIA010000067.1 coordinate 24,912, forward strand.
ACACGCCGATCTTCGCTCCGTCCGCGGGCGAGGGGGCCCAGACCCTGTTCGAGGTCGATTACTTCGGCGAGCCGATATACCTGGCCCAGACCGGTCAGCTCTATCTGGAGGCAGCCGCCCTCGCCTACGGGCGCGTCTACTGCTTCGGCCCGACGTTCCGGGCGGAGAAATCGAAGACCCGCCGCCACCTGACCGAGTTCTGGATGGTGGAGCCGGAGATCGCCTACGCCCAGCTCGACGACGTGCTGGAAGTCGCGGAGGATTTCATCCTCGCGATCGTCGAGCGCGTGCTTACTGATCACCGTGCGGACCTGGAGTTCCTGGGACAGGATCCGGGGCTGCTCGAACGAATCGCCAAACCGTTCCATCGGATCACGTACTCCCAGGCGGCGGAGATTCTGCGGGGCCCGCGGGCCAGGGAGCTGCTCGAAAAGGAACTCGCCGAAACGAACGTACGAATAGCCCAACTGCGTGACTCGATCCCGGCCAAGGAGGAAGCTCGTAATCAGCCCGGGGTGAAGAAGTCCAGACAGGAGAAGCTCGCGGCCGAGATCATCGCCGAGCGCGAGGAATTAGCTGAGCTGGAGGAACAGGCTTCCAACGTCCCCCGTCACATGGAGTTGGCGGCCAACTTCGAGTGGGGCAAGGACCTGGGCGGCAGTGACGAGACCATCATCTCGCGCTTGCACGATCGGCCCGTGTTCGTGACGCACTACCCGCTCGGGTGCAAGGCGTTCTATATGAAGCGGGACCCGGATGATCCCCGCGTGGTGCGGAACTTCGACCTGCTGGCCCCGGACGGTTACGGCGAGATCATCGGCGGCTCGCAGCGTGAGGACGATCTCGACGTACTCCTGGAACGTATGGCCGAGGAAGCGTTGCCGATTGAGCCTTACGAGTGGTACCTCGACCTGAGGCGCTACGGCAGCGTGCCGCACGGTGGGTTCGGGCTGGGGATCGAGCGGACAGTGGCCTGGCTCTGCGGCCTCAAGCACATCCGGGAGACGATCGCATATCCGCGCCTCATGGGGCGGGTATACCCGTGAGGAGTGCAGCACCCCGTCTGATAGGTCCTTTCGACAGGCGATGCCCGGGGTGCGGAGAAAGGGTGCATGACACTTTGGGCGGCTTGTTGGAAGGCGCCGCCCCCAGGTGTTTC
>CAZOIA010000068.1:0-25877 GCA_964579675.1 uncultured Planctomycetales bacterium
GGGCGGGAAAACGGAGTATAGTGAGCGGGCTGTGCAGAGAACGCTCGGAAAGAAATGGGCTTCAGTGATAGAGGATCTCGTGGGAATCGGTCTGTTCGAAGAAACGAGGCGCGGTGGGCAGCGCACGTTCAAAGTGCCGTTTGTGTACCGCGAAGGCTTGTCGCTCACACAGGGACGCGCTGAGTAGAGCTGGGTCCCAACTGCTCTCTGAGCAGTGCTTGACGCTGGCGGCTGGCACTGAGGGTGTGCCACTGCTCTTGGGCAGTGCGTCCGCGGGATGACGTTTCCGCCCAGACCACTGGTGACCGTTCGGCTGTGGTCAGGGCAGGCAGAGCAGTGGCGCGCACTGAACGCGGAACCCTTCTTTCCTTCGTCCCTTGCTCGGAGGACCGTCTACTGGAAGGTCCGCTGAGAGCATTTCGCGACAGCCAGCGCGACCTGCTGCGGAAGTTCGGCCGCGGCTGAACCAGCGCAATCAGCGCCAAGCCGATTGCGGCGCCCGGCGGCGGGACCACGCTTCCTGTCTATCGCTGGCGCCGCGTCACCGCTAGGCCGCCGAGGGCAAGCAACGTCAGGGTGGCAGGCTCCGGAAAGACGGCAATGCCATACGGGTAGGTCAGACCGGTGAGGACGTCTTCGATCCCGGTGCCGTCCGGGTTGGATCGCTGGATCCTGCCGGTGGGAGAGGTGGTGCCGCGCGTCCAGTACAGCTTCCCGTCAACCGGGTTCAGGGCGATGCGATTCACGTACGCCCAGGCCTCGACAATGAAGCTCTGCCGATTCGAGCCGTCGAGGTCGGACACGTGGATTCGTTCCCAATCGCTGACATAGAGCTTGCCGCTGGCCAGATCCAACGCCAGGCCGCTGTTGCCGTCGTGGACCCGCGAGAAAAGCGTCTCAACATTCGATCCGTCGAGGTTGCTTCGCTGCACGTCGTGATAGGTCGACCAGTACACCTTGCCGCCGATGGGATCGACGGTGATGCCGTCGGCAAAACTCGTGGTCGTCACAAGCAGCTCGTCACCTGCGCCACTTGGCTTGACCCGGCGGATCTGCGAATAAGGCGAGTCCGTGTGCGCCGTGTAGTAGATCATGCCGCCGGTCTGATCGAGGACGAGGTCGGACGGGAAAGTGCTCTGCAACACGATCTGCGGATTGGCGCCGTCGAGATCGGATCGTTCGATTCGCCCGGTGTTGAAGTCAACCCAGTACAGGTGACCGGAGGGCTCGTCAACGGCCACACCCCTCGGCAGGAAGCTGCCCATGGGCCGGGAGAACACGGTCTGATAACCGGTGCCGTCCGTGTCTGCCTTGCTTATCCGGGCATCCGTGCTCTGGGAAAAGTACATGGTACCGACTGGGGCCGCTTGTACCCGTTGCGTGTCGGCGACGCACGCCAACATCAGAGCCGCCCCTGCCGCGATCCCTGCAACCTTTTCCATTTTCTTTTCCTCCCCAAGTAGACGAAGAGAGCCCGCCCGAAGGCGTCTCTCTCCCAGATTACAGATTATAGCACTTAACGTTTGAGTGTAGCGGTTTCCCGCCCGAAAACCCCTGTTAGCAGGGGTTTTCCGCCTCGACACCGCTACAAGAGAAGGGCAAGTGCCCTAGCTATTTGCTGAAGGTAGGGAAGACTGCCTTTCTCCTCCACCCTGCAACAACGTTCAGCGCAATTATAGCACCTCGCCCCTCCCCCGCACGTCAATTCCCAACAGGGCCCGGGAACTCAGCGGCTCAGCACGGCGGCGGCTTCGGCGTAGCGTTCTTTCACCACGCGCCTGGCCCGGCCCACAAGGTAGAATGACCCGGCGATGCAAATGACGTCCTCGCGCGTCACGGCGCGTTCGGCAATATCGAGGGCATCTTCAAGTCGTGGCGCTACCTGGGCCATCTTCCCGCATCGCTCGGTATACTCGGCGGCCAATTCATCGGGATCCGCCGATCTCGGTGCGCAGCCGTCGGTGAAGATCACCTTGTCCGCCCCCAACTGAATGTGCCTCAGCATGCCGGCGATGTCCTTATCGGACCGGCAACCGAAGATCACCACCATCGAATCATAGGGGATATTCTGGCCGATCGCGCGCATCAACGCCTCGACACTGGCCGCGTTGTGGGCCCCGTCCACCAGGATCCGGGGATCCTCATGGATGAGCTCCATCCGCCCGGGCAGGTGGGCCTTGGCCAAGCCCTCGATCGCCCGCTGGTCGTCGATCTGAAGACCCCGTTCCTTCAGGATCGCCATCACGCTCAACGCCAATCCGCAGTTGACCGCCTGGTGATCGCCGAGCAGCGGAACGGCCAGATGCTCGAACCGACTGCCACCGGCCGTCAAGCTCACCCGGGTATGTGGGCCAATCGGCCGCGACGACTCGAAACGGAAGCTGAACTCCATATCAGTGCCCGCGAAACGAAGGGGCGCCTTGACCTTCGCCGCCACCCGTTCCAGGACCTGGCGGACGTCGCGAGGCTGGGGCGCGCTCACCGCCGGAACGCCCGGCTTGAAGATCCCCGCCTTTTCCTCCGCGATCTTCGCCAGCGTATGGCCCAGTTGCTGAACGTGGTCGTAGCTGATACTCGTGATCGCGCAGACCTCCGGCCTCACCACGTTCGTCGAGTCGAGTCGGCCGCCGAGACCCGCCTCGATTACGGCCAAGTCTACATCCTGCTCGAAGAAATAGACGAACCCCAGGGCTGTCAGGATCTCGAAGTAGGTCGGCTCATCCTTGGCGAGCCTCTTCACCGCGGGGGCGATCCTGCCCATGAGCCGGGTCATGTCCGTAGCGGGAATCATCTCGCCGTTGATCTGAATCCGCTCCCGCACGTCGTTCAGGTGGGGCGAGGTGTAAAGCCCGATGGTTTTCCCGCAATTGGCCAGCATGGAGGCCAGCATCGTCGCCGTAGACCCCTTGCCTTTGGTCCCAGCGATATGAACACAGCGTAGCTTCCGGTGCGGGTTGCCGAGGCTGGCAAGCAGCCGATTCATTCGTGCGAGATTGAAATTAGTTGGGTTATAGCCGACCCGGCTCATTCGCTCGTAGTTGGCCATTGAATTGAGATAGTTCAGCGCCGACCGATAGGTTCGAATCGTGGCTGGCGCCTTTCTCCTTGCCGATGTCTGTGCAATCCCTGACCGTGCCATAATAGCCCTATGTTACCGGAACGTACCCTTCTAGTCAAATACGATCAATTGACGCTCGGGTTCGGGAACGGCCGGCTCGCAAACCGCGGCTGTTTGGGGCTATCCTCCTGATAGACATGATGTTACCGATACAACCAGAGTTTTCCGGTTTTCCTGGGCATCGCCGGGGCTAACCCTGCATGTAGTGGTGGTGCTTGTGGGGCGCCCTATTTGTCGGGTTCGAGGGCTCGCTTCTGCTGACCGCAGCCGTCATACGACGAACGCCCGTCTAAGCGTCTTCGCAGAAAGAGGTTAGCACAGACCATCGCCCCGGCGCAGGCGCTCGAAGGGTTACCCATGATTGCGGCATAATTCCCCCTTCTGACTTCGCCGAGCAGGCAGAAGCGGTGGGACAAGCGCGGTCTCAGCTACGATCACGACGCGGCGACAACGGCCTGGTGGGTTGTCGCGTCGGGCCGGCGGGAGGTGTCAGAGTGACGGTCCAGTTTGAAAACCTGCGACCGGGATGGTCGGGCAAGGTACGGTAGGACAAGGTCGCCGTCGGGCGGATGAGCCTGGTCAACCGCAACTGTAAGGGCGAGGTCTTCTGCAGCTTGGCCGGTCCCCCCGCCGTATATATAATCAAACTAAGGCGAGGGGCGGATAGACCAGACTTGTCCACCTGGGCCGAGGCGTCCGCTCAACAGGGCTCGTGGTTTGCAGCGGCCCAGGCAGGACCCGTTCGACGCTCGCGCTCGAGTAATCACCGGCGACGTCCACCCGACCAGCGGCTGACAGGAGGCGGTGACCGGTGGGTTTTGCGTTGTTCTCAGGCCCCCCAGAGGAGTTCCGATGCGTGGATCGCGGATGATGATTCTCGGACGCTGGTGCAGCCTTGCTGCAATGGTGGTGATGGTGCTTTCGCTGTCGGCAGGGGCCGACACGTCCGCCCGGGGCAAGCCCATCGGGACCGAGGCCCAGCAGCAGCGGTGGCTCAGCGGACTGGCTCTGGTGGGCGCAGGGCAGACGGCCAAGGCGGCCGAGGTGGTCCACCGGCTGATCACCGACGGCGTGGCCGACGAACGTGTCCGGCTCGTGGACGACTGGTTGGCGGACTTCGAGAGGCTCCAGGCAGAGCGGGCCGAGCGAATCCAATCGGATTACGAGCAATACGTCAACTGGGCGAAGGAGGACATGGACAAGGGGCGGTGGCACGAGGTGGTTCGGACCTGCAGACTGGCTTTCAAGAATGTCAGGGACCAGGACGCCTTTCGCAAAGAGCCCTGGCTTATCAAGGCGGTCGAGGGTACGGCCGCCGCAGCCCTGGAGTACGAAGACGAGGGCAAGTGGTATCGGGCTGCCGGCATCCATGCTCGCCTGACCGAGATCTTCCCGCACAATAGGGACTACCGCGAGGCGCTTGACCGCTGTCAGGAGCACATCCGCATCGAGCTGATGTACGAACCCAAGTCAGACTGGGAGGCGATGGTGAGCGGCATCACCTCCGAGATGGCGCGTGATGCGTTCCGCAAGATCGCGACCGACTACCTCAAGGAGCCGGCGTTCAAGGATGCGGCAATCGGCGGCCTGAAACAACTCTTGCTCATGGCGGGCGAGCCGCAACCGGCCGGGGTTTTCAAGGCTCTGGACGACCAGGATGCGGTGAGTGAATTCCGCATCCGCGTCAACGAGAATCTGAAGAAGGCCAAGCAGGAGGATGAACTGACGGTTGACGATCTGACCGACGATTTCGATAACGTTTTGACGATCAACGAGGAGGTCCAGCTTTTTCCTGAGGCGGTCCTCATCCATGAGTTCGTGCATGGTGCGCTAGAGCCGCTGGACAAGTTCAGCGACATGATCTGGCCGGCGGAGGTGCAGGAGTTCAACAAGCACACGCAGGGCAAGTTCAGCGGGGTCGGGATCCAGATCCGCAAGCCCCCGGGTGAACCGATTCTGGTCGTGTCGCCGCTGAAGGATTCCCCCGCCTATGCGAAGGGGATCCGCCCGGGCGATCTGATCACCAAGATCAACGGGAAGCCGGCCAGCAAGTACTCCATCACCCGCGCGGTCCGGGAGATCACCGGCCCGGTGGGCACGACGGTCACGCTGACCATCAAGCGCCCGGGGCGGGAGGACTTCGAGGTCAAGCTGGAGCGACAGGAGATCACCATTCACACAATTAAGGGCTTCGACCGGGATGAAGAGGGAGACTGGAAGTTCATCGTCGATCCGGTCAGGAAGATCGGCTACGTCCGCATGACGAACTTCACCGAGGGAACGTTCGACGAGTTGCGGACGGTCCTTGAGCGGTTGACCCACCGACAGGGAATACGGGGGTTGATCTTCGACTTGCGGGACAATCCCGGCGGACCTTTGAAATCCGCGGTCGACGTCGCCGACCTGTTCCTCGGGGCCGACCAGCAGATCGTCTCCACCCTCGACCGGCACAAGAACCCCTGGCAGGTCTCGTCCTCCACCGAGCCCGTCTACGCCGACTTCCCGCTGGTCGTACTCGTGAGCAAGTACAGCGCCAGTGCATCGGAAATCGTCGCCGGGGCACTGCAGGTGCACAAGCGGGCCGTCATCGTGGGAGAGCGGACGTATGGAAAGGGCAGCGTTCAACAGGTGCTCCTGCTCAATCGCAGCAGATCGGCATTCCTCAAACTCACCACCGCTCTGTACTACCTTCCCAACGGCCGTTGCCTGCATAAGGATGAGGATTCGACCACTTGGGGCGTCGACCCCGACATCGAAGCCAGGCTCGTGCCCAAAGAACGAGTCAAGCTCAGCGAGCTCCAACTCAAGAGGGAGATTCTCAAAGGGAAGAACCAGAGTGAACTCACAGACGAGGATCTCAGGCACGTGACCGACTACCACGGCTTGGGCCGATCCGATGACCAGGACGAGGACCGGGAAACGGAAGGGCCAGACTCCTCGGAACCGCTCACGGACACGGCCCCCGCCGACGAGGAGGCCGAGCACGCCAAAGGCGATGAAGGAGAAGATGAAGAGGACGACGAACTGGATACCACCCGCACGGACCCGAACGATTACCCGGAGATTGATCCGCAACTGGAAGAGGCGTTGCTGCTGATGCGGGTCTGGCTTGAGACCGATCAGGCGTGGCCGACACGCCCCGCGGAGATCGCCGCCACGCCAGCAGCGGCATCGGTCGGGGGGTGATCGTTTTCTTTGCGAAGCCGCAACCGGCGTCGTCAACCTCAAGCACACAGCCCCGCGCTACTGGTCGAGTTGCAGACTGTAGATCCCGCTGGCGACGTCGTCGTAGACGTCGAAGATCTTATCGAGCCCCGTGACCAGGAATACCCCCCAGACGTGGGTACTGACGGCACACAGCTTGAGCTTGCGCTGATGGCTGACGGTCTGGATCTTGCGAAGCTTGAGCAGCTTGGCGATATTGGATGAGTTGAGGAAAGTAACGTTCTGGAAGTTGAGGACGATATCGAGATCGGAGCGATGCTCCACCGCTTCCAGCAGGGCCGTCAGATCGTCACTGAACTGGGGATCATTCGCCAGCTCCACCAGCAGAACATCGTCGGACCAGTTCTCGATGGGCATCGTCCGTGATCTCTCCGGGGAAACGGTTTCGCGTCTCAGCGGTCAATCTACTCCCCGCCGCAAGGCATGTCAACGCGGAGTCCTGACGACAGGGGTGGTCACAGGGAGCGCACCAGCCATTGACGATCCACGCGCTGTCGTGCGATCGCGGCATCGATATCCGCCAGGAACCGCCGGCCATCCTGATAGTAACCCGCGGTGGGGCGAAGGCCCGAGACCCGGGCGCACCAGTAGCGATTGAGGCAGATCATGAGCAGCTCGCGGACGTACTTGCTGACCATGCTGGCCAGCGCTACGGGCAGATGGTGTGCCTCGCCGTGGCGCACGAACCGGATGACCCAGGGCGCGGGCTGGCGGGTAAGACGATAGCTGCTTCGCTCGGGTGATTCCTCGAGCACCTCGAGCCGCACGTCATCGAAGGCGGTCATGAGCGGCCGGCGGTAACCGATTCGGCCTCCCTGCCGATCCACCCACACCCGCAGTGGCCGGGGCCCGACCGCATCCACCACCCGCTGCACGAGCCGAAGCGTCTGCCCGAAAAGCACCACCGCCTTGTTGCGCGTCGCCCCGACCAGCCGATTAAAGTGCCCGGAAGGCAACACCTCGACCCACGCCCCGCGGAACCGGACCCCGGTGGCCGCCAGATCGTGGGACAAGGCATTGTGCTGGGTCCTGAGGTCATCCAGGCTGCATTCCACCGGCAGGTCATAGTCGCTGTCGGCATACCAGGGGTAGTGGGCCAGCAGGTCGGCCAGGCCCGGACATACCCGGCCGAGCAATGATCGCATGGTGGCCGGCATCTGGCCGGTCTGCATGAGAAACGTCAGGACCGCCCGCTCCAGCAGCATGAGCCCGCCGGTCGAAGTTCGCTTGCCATAGAGCTTTTTGCTGTCGCCGACCGCAAGGCGGGGATCACGCCGGTCCGGTGTCTTCTTGATACTGGACCTGAGAATCTGCCACAGGTCGGGGCCGTCAGCGGGATTCCTCAGGGCCTTCAGCACCGGCACCGGTACGTCGAACGCCACCGCCGAGACGACCAGCGGCCCGAGTAGCGGGCCGTAACCCGCCTCATCGATCCCGACGATCGTCGAGGTCGCAGCGCGGTCTGGTACACAGCGATCCGCCATCGTCCCCGTTCATACCTGGCCAGCCGGCTTGCCTCAAGGACAGCGAACCCTCGCCGTGGCCAGCGGCTGTGAGTGAACATGCGGGGCAGTACTTGCCAGCCGCGCGAGGCGATGATAAATTCGGCGCGTCCCGTTGTAGGATCGTGGTCTCTTCTCCGCCAGATCCCGATGGACGAGTGGATCCCATGCCTGCTGTTCCTGGCGGCCGCCGTGCCGTTCGTCGCCTTGATTCTGGCGATAGTGGCCGTCAATCGTATCCAGAGATTGAGATTTCAGCTCGAGCGCCTGGAGCGGCGGCTCGACGAGATGGGGGCGCGGTTGCGGGTGGGCGGAGCTCACTGGCCGGCGCCGCCTTCCGTGCCGCAACGTCCGCGTGAGCCAGTGGAGCGCGCAGAGCCAGCCGGCGTCAGCGGCGGCGAAACGGCACCTGCCATTGCCAGACCGCCTGAAGAAGCGGCAGAGGCGCGACCCGAGCCCGGCCCGTCGGTGCCTGACCAGGCCGGGGAGATCCCCGTCGCGCCGCCCGTGGTTGAAACCGCGGGCCCACCGGCACCAGCCTGGCCCACTGCCACCGTCGGGCCCGCTGAAAAGACCAGCCTCGAGGAGAAGCTGGGAAGCCGACTGTTCGTCTGGATCGCCGCGGTTGCGATGGCGCTCGCCGGCGCGTTCCTGGTCAAGTACACGTTTGACAGGGACCTGCTGACCGAACGGGTGCGGGTTATCCTGGGGCTGGTCTTCGGGGCAGCGTTCCTGGCCATCGGAGAGTGGATGCGGAGCCGGTCGGCCCGGATCGCCGAGGGTCTTTCCGCTGCGGGTATTACCGTCCTGTTCACCAGCCTGTTCGCTGCGGTGAATCTCTACGACCTGATCTCGCCGATGGCGGGTTTTGTGCTCATGGCTCTGGTGACCGCCCTGGCGGTGGTGCTGTCTCTGCGCCAGGGCCCGTTCGTCGCCCTGCTGGGGTTGGTTGGGGGTTTTGTGACGCCGATTCTGGTCAAGACCCCCGAGCCGCACCCGAGCCTGTTCGCTTACCTGCTCATGCTGGAGGTGGGCCTCCTGGCGGTGACCCGGCGGCGGGGTTGGGCGCTGCTGGCCGCCCTCACGCTGGCCGGGGGGATGATATGGGCGGGCGGGTGGATGGTCGGACTGTATGAGCCGGGGCACGATATCTGGCTCGGGCCGTTCCTGCTGGTCTCGGTTATGGCGTTCGCGGCGTCGGCCCAGCTCGGGCGTGCCGAGGAGGCGTGGGGCGGTCCTGCAATCACCGCTGCCCTGACGTGGGCGGCCACGGTGAGCGGGTTGCTGCTGGTCAGCTTGCTGGTTGGGATCGGTGAGTTCTCGACGCTGGAGTGGGCGTTCTTCGGCCTTCTCGGCGTGGGCTGCCTGGTCCTGGGCCGCCTGGACTCGAAACTCGAAGGGCTGGCCTGGCTGGCGTCGGCAGCGGGAATCGCGCTGCTGTTGGCATGGCATCTCCAGGGCAGTGCGCCCGCCGAGGGTCGATTCGGCCTGACCGTTCTGGTGTTTGGCGCTCTGTACGCCGCCGGCGCCTATGCCTGCCTCTGGGGCTCGCGGCGCCCGGTCTACTGGGCCGGGCTCTCGGTCGTCTCGACCATCGGCTACCTGCTGGTGGGCTACTTCTGTCTTGAATCGCCACCGCCGCACCTGGCGTGGGGGACGGTGTGCCTGATACTCGGGCTCCTCTATGTCCTGGCGGCGGCACCGGTTGCCCGGCGGCGAACGAAATCGCCCGGCTGGGAGATGGCCCTGGCCGCCCTGGCGGTGGGGGTGACCGCCCTGGTCAGCCTGGCGGCGCCGATCGAACTGGAGCGGGCCTGGATCTCGGTCGCCTGGGCCTTGGAAATCCCGGCCCTGGCGCTGATCGACTGGCTCCTGCGTATCCCGGCGCTGCGCATACTGGCTCGGGTGCTGGCGGGGGGCGTGATCGTCCGGCTGATGTTCAACCCCTGGGTTCTGGGCTATCCGATCGGCACGCACCCGGTGTGGAACTGGATCCTCTACGGCTACGGGTTGCCCGTGCTGGCCCTTGCCGCCGGGGCCTGGCTCTTCCGGCCAAGCAAAGACGAGCGCCTGGTTGAGGCCCTCGGGGGCGGCGCGATCGTACTGGGCTTCGCCCTGATCACGCTGGAGATCCGCCAGTACTTCCACCCCGGTGCGCCGGGAAGCAGCGACTTCGGGCTCGACGAGTGGGCGACGTTCTCGGCCGGCTGGCTTGTGTACGCGTTGGGGCTCCTGGCGGCGGCCGGGCGGTGGCCGAGACGCTGCATCACCTGGGGAGGCGAGCTCGTTGCCGGGGTCGCCCTGATCGAGGTGGCCCTGGTCACGTGTATGATCGAGAACCCGCTCTGGTCGCACCACCCGGTGGGTATCCGACCGATCGTGAACCACCTTCTTCACATCTACGGTCTTCCTGCCGGCCTGGCCCTGGCGGTGGCGTGGGCGCTCATCCGGCAAGGCGAGCGCCAACCCGCCTCGGTGATCGGCGCAGCCAGCCTAGCGATCCTCTTCCTGCTGGTGACGCTCGAGGTGCGGCAGTTCTTCCAGGGGAACTTCCTGGACGGCGGGCTGTCCGCAGACGTGACGACCAACGCGGAATGGTACACCTACTCCGCCGCGTGGATTCTCTTCGGGGCGTTGTTGCTGATCCTGGGCATCACCACCGGCGGCCTCGTGCTCCGCTACGCCTCGCTGGTGGTGATGCTGCTTGCGGCGGGCAAGGTCTTTCTGTCCGACACCCGCGAGCTGGGCGACCTCTACCGGGTGTTCTCGCTGTTCGGGCTGGGGGTCAGCTTGTTCGCGCTGGCCTACCTTTACCAGCGATTCGTGTTCAGCAGAACCGATTGACAACCCGGGTGTTTACACACGCTCCCGCGTGCCGGATATTACGAGCCGATGAGAGGTCCAGGACATCGTTTCCGTGCCCATCTGCACTACCTGAAGCGCCCGATTCTGAACTTCCTCCCCGTGCTGGTCGGGCTGGTAGTGCTGCTGCTGCTGGGCAGCATCTGCTTTCACGCATTCTATCGTCACAAGGCTCTGGGCTACTTCGAGGCCCTTTACGTCACCTATTGTCTGATCTTCATGGAGCACCTGCTCGACTTCCCGGAGCACTGGCTCTTGCAGTTGTTCTATATCGTACTGCCGCCGCTGGGGCTGGTGGTGGTGCTGGATGGTATCGTGCGGTTCAGCTACCACATCCTGCGTCGGGACGAGACCGGAAAGGAGTGGATTCGCGCCATGTGCACGACCTTGAACAACCACGTGGTTCTCTGCGGGCTGGGGAATGTGGGATTGAGGACGCTGCAGCAGCTCATCCGGCTGGGCGAGCAGGTGGCGGTTCTGGAGAAGAATCCCCAATGCCCGAACTTGGCCTTTGCCCGCAAGCACGGCATCCCGGTGCGCGTCGGCCACAGCCGGGAGGAGGGCGTCTTCGAGGACCTGAACGTCGGCCGGGCCAAGTCGATCATCCTGGCCACCGACGACGACCTGGCCAACCTGGAGATGGCCCTCGACGCCCGCAAGCTGAAACCGGACATCCGGGTGGTCCTGCGCATGTTCGACCAGGAACTGGCGGCCAAGCTTCGCGAGTCGCTCGATATGGAACTGACGTTCAGCACTTCGGAACTGGCCGCCCCACTGTTCGCCACCAGTTCGAGCGACCAGTCGATCGTCAACTCCTTTTATGTCGGCGACCGGCTGCTGGTCCTGGCCAACCTGCTCATCCGCCACGATTCCGGGCTCGTGGGCAAGGCAATCCGTGATCTCGGCAAGGGCCAGCACGTCTTCGTACTTTCCCTCGCCCGCAACGGCCAGACGACGCTTTTCCCCACGGCGCAGAACGTCTTCCAGGCTGGCGACCGGATCACCATCCAGACCGAGCCGGAAACGCTCAAGGGGATCCACGCGTTGAATCGCGATCCGGAGCCCTACTGACGGCGCTGACGTGCCCCGGGGGCCCGGAGACGAGGGTCAGAAACTCAAGGAAAGGAGAGATGGAGAGAGTGGGAGACACCCGGGCGGGAATGGTGAGGCGGCAGGGCCAGCGGGATCTGCCGCGATTTGCCACAAATCATCTTGCACAGTTGCAGGAATTGTGGTAACTTATAGTATCGCCGTGGCGCTTCCGTTCCCCTCCTCCTACTCCGCGACTTGCGGGAGCGTTTGGACGACGAAATCGGCCTCGGTGTGGGGCACCGGGGCCAATTTTTTGCGCCGGGTCTGAGGCCCTTTAATCGCCTCTGGCGGGGCCTATCAGGAGCGTAACTGTTCGAACCGCTGGTAGGGCTCGTTCCACCGGTCGGTTTCGGCGGGCTGGTAGACGGCCGTGTCGAACGACCGCCCGATGAGTTCGCGGGCGGCTTCCAGGTCTGCCAGGACACCGGTTGCCACTGCCTGGACGGCCACGTTGCCGGCGGCGGTCGCCTCGATCGGCCCGGCGACAACGGTCCGGCCGGTGGCGTCGGCAGTCCACTGGCACAGGTGACGGTTTTGCGTCCCCCCGCCGACCACGTGGATGATGTCCGCCCGGCGTCCCGTGCAGGCCTCAACCCGGGCGAGGGTCTGGCGATAGGTCATCGCCAGGCTCTCCAGGCAGGTGCGGATCGTCTCGCCGGGGCCGGCCGGCGGGGTCTGGCCCGTTTTCTTGCAGTAGGCGGTAATCCGGGCCGGCATGTCACCCGGGGCAAGGAACGAGGGATCGTCCGGATCGACGATCGCCAGGAAGGGTTTGGCGGCCGCCGCCAAGTCCGCCAGGTCAGCGTAGCTGTATTGCTTGCCGGCTCGCTTCCAGGTTCGGCGGCATTCCTGGACCAGCCACAGGCCCATGATGTTCTTGAGAAACCGGAACGTGCCGTACACGCCCCCTTCGTTGGTGAAGTTGTACCGGAGCGACTGCTCGTCGATGATCGGCGAGGTGACCTCCATGCCCATCAGTGACCAGGTTCCGGAGCTCAGGAAGGCCCAGGGCCGCTCGCCGGTGGCGGGCACGGCGGCGACCGCCGAGCCGGTGTCGTGCTGGGCGGGGGCGATCACGGGCACGTCCCCGAGGCCGATCTCATCCCGTACCTCCGGCCGAACCGGGCCGAGCACGGTGCCGGCGGGTACGATCTCCGGGAAGACCTTCGCGGGCAGGCCCAGCTTCTCGATCAGGCTTCTCGCCCAGCCGCCGGCTCGCGGGTCATAGGCCTGGGTGGTGGTCGCGTTGGTGAACTCGCAGCACTTTCGGCCCGTGAACCAGAAGTTGAACAGATCAGGCATCATCAGGAAGGTCTCGGCCATCTGAAGAAGGGGCGAGCCCGCGAGCCGCATCGCCAGCAATTGGAACACCGAGTTGAACTGCATGAACTGGATGCCGGTCCGCTCGAAGATCTCCTCGCGGGGCACGATCCCGAATGCCTTGTCGAGCATCCCGTCGGTCCGCGGATCGCGGTAGTGAAACGGATTGCCCAGGAGGGTATCGCCCTTGCCCAACAGGCCGAAGTCCACCCCCCAGGTATCGATCCCGATGCCTTTAAGCTCGCCGGCCTGTTGGGCCGCCTTGGCCACACCCTGCTTCATCTCGGACCAGAGGCGCAGCACGTCCCAGTGCAACTCGTCGATGGTGCGGATCGGGCCGTTGGGAAACCGATGCACGTCGGTCAGTTCGAGTTTCTGATCCGAAACGGAGGCGAGAATGACCCGGCCGCTTTCGGCACCCAGATCGATTGCGGCGAAGTTGGCAGGATTACTCATGGTTTTTCCTCGTGTCGGTCATCGTGTGGTGACCGGGCCGAGGACGGCCCGGCTCGCAACGCGTTACCGTCGCGGCAGCTCAGTGCTTAAAGTGTCGTGTTCCGGTCATGATCATCGCGACGTTCGCCTGGTTACAGACGGCGATCGAGTCCGCGTCGCGGTTACTGCCGCCGGGGTGGATGATCGCGGTGATGTCGGCGTCGATCAACTTCTGCGGACCGTCCGGCACGGGGAAGAACGCGTCGCCCGCCGCCACCGCACCTTTGAGCTTCTCGCCGTGACCGTTCTCGCGGGCGAGTTGAATTGCCAGGTCGCAGCTCTTGACCCGGCTCATCTGGCCCGCCCCGTTGCCGAGGAGCATGCCGTCCCTGCAAATCGTGATCGCGTTGCTCTTGGTGTGCTTGCAGACCAGCCAGGCGAAGCGGAGGTCGGCTACTTCCGCTTCCGTCGGGGCCCGTTTCGTGACGACTTTCCACTGTTCCTCGTTCAGGCCGATAAGGTCCCGCTGCTGCACGAGCATGCCCTGGGTGATTTTCCTGTAATTCAATTCGTTCCGGTCGGGCGGCGTATCCATCGGCCCGACCTGCAGCAGCCGGCAAGTCGCTCCCCACTTGCGTTTCTCGGTTGGCGTCGTGATGAGTTCGACCGCGTCGGCGTCGAAGCTGGGGGCGATCCACACGTCGAGCTTGAAGAACGCCGCTCCGGCGGCCTTGCCCCAGTTGGCAAACGAATGCATCGCGGTGTCGGCAACCTCGCGCGTGACGGGGAAGTTCATGCACAGCACCCCGCCGGCCGCCGCGATCGGGTCGCCCAGGTACGCCCGGCGATAGGTGTCAAGTGGATCATCGCCGATCGCACAACCGCAGGCGTTGGTGTGTTTGATGAACGCCACCGCGTGCGATCGCCACGGCGTCCACGTCAGTTCCTTGCACAATTCCAACGCCGCATTGCCATCCACGTAGTTGTTGAAAGACATTTCGCCAGCGACGATCAGGGGATCTCCCGTCTGAATACCCGTGTCGGTGTCGAATCCCGCCAGGAGATTGGCCTCGTCGCTGTGTTCGTCCAGCAGATAGTAGATGGCCGCGGCTTGCGCCGGGTTCTCCCCATACCTCGTCTCCGTGTGTCGGAGGAGACGGGCTGTCAATGAGCAAGGAAGCGCATCCGCGGCGCTGGCCAGATACCGGTGGATACTCCCATCGTATCGCCTGGTCTTTTCGAACGTTTGCGCAGCCAGCGACCTGCGCAGCTCGTTGGGAACAGCGCGGCACTCGCGCATCGCCTGGAGAGCCCTGGCTTGTGCTTCCGTATCAGAAACCACGACCACATGCTTGTGGTTTTTTGCTGCCGCGCGGAGCATGCAGGGACCGCCTATGTCGATCATCTCGATGGCTTCGTCGAAGGTGCAATCGGGCCTGGAGATAGTCTCCTCAAACGGGTAAAGGTTCACGACCACCATGTCGATCGGCTCGATGCCGTGCTCAGCGAGCTGGCGCATGTGCTCGGGGTTGTCACGGTCGGCGAGGATGGCGGCGTGGATCCTGGGGTGGAGCGTCTTGACCCGGCCATCGAGCATTTCAGGAAAACCCGTGACCTCCTCGACGAGGCGCACCGGGACGCCAGCGTTCTTGAGGTGCCGGGCGGTCCCGCCGGTGCTGATGATCTCGATGCCGAACTCGTCCACCAGGGCCCGGGCGAACTCGGCAATGCCCGTCTTGTCGTAGACGGCGATCATGGCTCGCTTGATCGTGATCGCGCCCATGGGGACCCATCATAGCGGACACCCGGCGGTGGTGGAACTTCAGTGGCAACCGGTGCAATGCCCCACCGCTTTCGCGTAGACGGACGGCGGAGAGAAAAGAGGGAGGGCGGCTAAGAAGTGACGTAGCCCATGCGCCGGAGCCCGCGGATCGGCTGTTCAGGGGGCGGGCTGACATGTGCTCAGGCTCGAAGGTCCGAATGAATGTGGGAACGTGAGAACGTGGGAACGGGAGAAAGCGGGGCGGTCACTGCGGGCGAAGCGGATCGGCGATAAGCCGCTCCTCCAGCGTCATGCGAGGGCCCTCTTTCTCGGCGGGTTCCTCCTCGGGGGGAGCCTCGGCAGATTCTTCCTTGACGGTGGTCCCCTCGTCGACCACCGCCGGTTCGTCCTTGGCTTCGGGCATTTCGGGGGCTGGGGGCCTGAAATCCGCGGGCGTCAGCGGGCCGGCCCCGATGGGCCGAAGGCACCATATCTCCCCCTGCGGCGAAGCCAGGATCACCGCGTCATTCCACGGGTTCCCCGCGCCGTCGAACTTCTCCTGTCCCAGATCGACCAGATCGAGAGACTCGCCGGTCTCTCGCCTCACCAGGTCGATCTTGCCGTCGGAACGGAGCAGCACGACGCGTCGGGGCCACTCGGCGAGGAAGCACTTGGCTTCGGGGGCGAGCCAGTTCGGGAACTCCTGTTTCTTGCCGACCCGCTGCAGGCCATGCCTGGTCGCCTGGTAGACACTGGTTTCGGTGACGACCGGACCACCCGTAGGCCGGCCTGGCAAGCGGTATTCAAGTTGCACCTGTCCGGTCGCAAGATCCACCGTGTAGAGCCGGGGCTCCGAGGTGGCGACGCACACCGCCTCGTGGTCCGCCGCCAGCCAGCCGACCGGCTCGCCCTGGAGTTGCCGGGTGAATTTCCTTGTTCTGTCGGCCCCGCTGACGCCGGCAACTTGCCCGCCCGTGTCGGCCACGAGCAGCAGATCGTACCGGGCCAGGAAGACCGGTGCGAGCCGGACCCGCCCCGGCGTTTCCATCTGCCAGCTCTCGTAGCTGTCGGCGATGTCGTAACGCCGAACGCGGTTGTTCGGTGCAATCGCGAAAACGTGCTCTGGCGACGCTGCTACGGAGGCGAGAGTCGCCGACCGCAGGCGGACCGGCCCCATCGTGCGGGTCCGCGGCTCGCCCTGGTCGTCCTGATCCGTCTTCTCGATCTCCAGCCCGGTGGCCGGGTCCAGGAACACCGCCTTGTCGAGGGAGGTGAAGACCACTGCACGCAAGTCGGGCGAGCGGTACGCGGTCGGGGGCCAGAGCTTTTCCTCCGGCCGGGCGAGCCGCCTCGTCCAGACGCGCTCACCCGTGTCCGCCCGGATGGCCCACACCTTGCCGTCGGCCCCGATCGCATAGAGGTACTCATCAAGCAGGCGGTAAGAGCGGATGGCCCCGGTGCACTTGAGCGGGAGCGGCGTCCGCCACGCCAGCCGGGCGCCCGCCCGGGCAAGCGGACCATAGTACCCGCCCGGCCGGCGAGCAGCCGCACTCCCCGGTGCCGCGGAAGCCGCCAGCAGACCGGCCAGCAACGCCAGGCGGAATCCCCACTCACCGCCGTCCGATGGTTCAATCATGGCGTGTTCCTCCCGGGAGAGGCGTCCCCGAGGCGAGCCCCATTGGCGTCATTCAACCCGGCCGGGGCCACCCGGTCAAGGACCCGGCCGGCCGGGGGTTGGCGGCCAATGGCAGGTCCCGGAATCTGGCATCCGGCTCCCCCGCCCCGCCGCGGCGGAAGCCGGGCGCCCGCATCTGGCGGGGCCAGCCGACCTGAGGGCACGGGCGGTCGAGAGCCGGGCCTTGTCGGCCCACGCCGCACAGGCTTGCAAACGCCCGGGCTGGAGATATAGTCTCCACCTATGCGGTAGTCGTCTGACAGGAGTTGATCATCACTCCGACCGGGCGGGCGAGCAGAGCTCGCGCTAAGCAGCTTGGTCAAAACCGCCGGCCGATAGGTTGGCGGCACGCACCCGGGATCAGCCGTTCCGTCCCGATGGCCGCCAGCGACGGGTCGGAAGGGGCTGGATTTCTCTCCCTAGCCGTGCCTCGAATATGAGGCTTAGTGGAATCAGCGGTAAGATGGCAGGAGCCGGCACTTGACCACCGTTACCAAGATCTTCATCGTTCTGGTCTGTCTATTCGCGTTCATCTTCACCCCGATGGTCATCTCTTTTGCCGCCCGCACCCGGAACTGGCGCCTGTTGGCTGAACAGTTGCAGGAGTTCGCGGAAACCGCCCTCGCCCACGAACGAAGCACGATCGCCACCGCCGCTTCCACCGTCGAGCACTACAAGGCCCTCCGCAAGCAGGAGACCGAACGGGCCGAGGCAAGCGAGCAGCGGATCACCGATCTCGAGCGACAGATTGAGGGGCTCACCCAACAGCAGGAAGAACTCGAGCGTGAGCGGGATCAGCAGGCGAACACGGCCCACGTTCTCTCGGCCCAGATGAACGTCGTCAACGCCCTGAACGAGCAGTTGCTCAAGGAGACCAAGGAGCTCGCGCAAAGTGAATTGAAGCTGCAGAAGCAACTCGCTCAATGCGAGGACGACTTGGCGGCGCTCAGCGCCAACAACGTCATCCTCGCCCGGTACCTCAGGCAGAGAAAGGAGGAGCTGGCCGACGCCCGCAAGGAGAACGAGCAGCTCCGCCAGACGTTGCGGCTCGGCAAGGCCACCGGCAAGCCCCTCACGTCAGAGACCCCGTCGGCGCAACCCGCCGCCGCGGCGGCCCGGGGCAAGATTCGCGGAACGGTGACGAAGGTGAATGCGGCCCGGGGGCTGGCCAGCATCGACATCGGCAGTGCCTCAGGAGTGACAAAGGGAATGGTCATGGTGGTCTTCCGGGGTGAGCAGTACGTTTGCGATATCACGATTACGGAAGAGATCACTCGCAACGAGGCGGTCGGCCAGGCGAGAATCCCGGATGGGCAACGGATCCGGGTCGGGGACAACGTGATGGACCTGCCCAGCTTCGCCGCGGAGTAGTCCACCGCCCCTCCCGGTTGTCGAACAGGAGGCCCTGATGGCCCAGCAAGGTGGGACAGCGCCAAGAGTCCCTCAGAACGATCTCTACACGGCACTGCTGATCATGTCCGCCGCCCTGTTGCTGATCGGCGCCGTCTACGTCGCGGTTCGGTCCTGGCAGTTGTTCGGGTCGGTCTGGCCGGCGGCTGGCGGATGATCGGGCCCGCGGCCGGCCGCAAACGATGCCCACCAACCCCGGAGTCCGCCACAAAGTCTGCATCATTCAGCAAAACCGAGCTCAAAAAGGCGGAAAAGTCGCCGGATCGAGTCGGGAATCCTCTCGCAATACAACCGGTCAGGTGGTACAATCTGCGCCCGTCCGGGTCACCTCTACGCACCGGTAGGGGCAGTGGTGAAGAGGGATGGCGTCCCTGGCGTCGTAACCATCTGGACACACACGGAGCATGTCCGTAGTGCGTGGAAGGATAGCCTGGTGATTTTCAATTCTCTACTCGGCCTGTTCAGCGTTGACATGGGCATCGACCTGGGCACCTGCAACACGCTGGTGTGTGTTCGGGGTCAGGGGATCGTCCTGAATGAACCGTCGGTGGTGGCGGTCAAGAAGGGCACCAACCGGGTTCTCAAGAACGGGAACGCGGTCGGGGTAATGGCCAAAGAGATGATCGGCAAGACGCCGGGGACGATCACGGCGATTCGGCCGCTGATGGACGGGGTCATCGCGGATTTCGACATCACCGAGGCCATGCTCGGGTACTTCATCCGCAAGGTTCATGGCCGGCGGTCCTTCGTGATGCCGAGAGTGGTCATCGCGGTCCCCTCGGGGATAACCGCGGTGGAGAAGCGCGCGGTGTACAACTCCGCCGAACGCGCCGGCGCCCGGCGGGTCTACCAGGTAGCCGAGCCCGTTGCCGCTGCCATCGGGGCCGGGCTCCCCGTCGCCGAGCCCCGGGCGTCCATGATCATCGACGTCGGGGGCGGAACCACCGAGGTCGCCATTCTGTCCCTGGCCGACATAAGCGTCTGCGAATCCGTCCGCGTCGCCGGCGATGACATGGACGACGCCATCACCAGCCACATGCGCCGGACCTACAACCTGATGATCGGGCCCCAGATGGCCGAGCGGATCAAGATCGAGATCGGCTCGGCGGCCGAACTCGAAGAAGAGATGAGGATGGAAGTTCGTGGCCGGGATATGATCAGCGGCCTGCCGAGAAAAACCATCATCAGCAGCGAGGAGGTCCGCGAGGCCCTCAAGGAGCCGATCGGCCTGATCGTCGATATCGTTATCCGGACCCTCGAGAAGGCAGAACCCGAACTGGCCGCCGACCTGGTCGAGGACGGCATCTACCTCGCCGGCGGCGGATCGCTGCTCCGGGGCCTGGACATCGTCCTGGGCCAGATCACCGGCTTGAACGTCAGGGTGGTGGACGATCCGCTTGCCTGCGTCGCCCGCGGCACCAGTATCTTCCTGGAGAACCTCAACGAGTGGAAGGACACGATGGAGTCGGACGAGGACGAGCTTTAGGGCACGTCGTTGGCCCAACTTGTCGGGGCGTTGACCTGCCGTTTCCGGCGAAGGCAGGCGAACGTTCCGACGCGATCGGAACAACCGCCTGCCCTACGTTTCCATTTAGACAAGCGGATTGGATGCGTTACCTGGAGCGACGATGCGTTACCTCCGCCTGCGACTTCGCCGCCCGTCGAAACCCACGGTCTTCGCCATGCTCATGGCGGCGTCGCTGGTGATGGTACTGCTGCCCGGCGACCCACTCCGCCCGGTCAAGAACCTTACGCAGTTGATGGCCCCGCTTCAACTGGCGACCCTGGAAGCCACCCGGGGTGTGACCGCTCCCCTCAGAACCCTGGCCGACGGCCCCGCGACCCCCGAGCAGCGTGCCAAGCTGCTCCGCGAGAAGCAGGCGTTGGAAAACGAGAACGCCGCGCTCCGCCAGCAGATGGCCGAGCTCCAGTCGACCATCCAGGAGCTGACCGGCATCCGGCAGCGGGGTTTTCCGCCCCCGCCCCGGGGAGTGTTGATCCCTGCACGGGTCATTTCGCTGGACGCCGCCCCCGGGCGGGACTCCCTTGTAGTGGGCAAGGGGCACGTCCAGAAGGTCAGCCAGGACGCTTGGGTGGCTTGGCAATTGGAGGTGGGTGCGGGGTCCGACCAGGGCGTCCAAGACGCCTGCGCGGTCTTGGCCCGCCAATGTCTGATCGGGCGGGTCCAGCAGGTGGCCCCGCTGACCTCACGTGTGGTGTTGTTCAGCGACCGCCTGGCAAGCAGGCCCATGCGCGTTCACGTCGCTTCCCGGAACCCCCGCGACGGGACGCATCAGTTGCTGGCAGTGAAGGGCGAACCGCTCGCCTTCGTCCTCGAGGGCGCCGGCGGGGGCCGAATGCGTATCCGCGACATCCCCGCCAGCCTGGTCGACGGCCGCCATCTCCGCGTCGGCGACCTGGTCACCTCGAGCCCCGGCCACTCCACCCTCCCGATGGCCATGGTGATCGGTGAGATCCGGGAACTCAACCTCAACCGGGCCAACCCGGTGCACTACGACGCCCTCGTCCGCTATCTGTACGACCCCAGGACACTTCGGCGGGTCTTCATCGCGAATCTCAAGTGATGCTCACGCCGAACCGACTCAGACAGGGCGGCCCGGACACAAGGGCTGGGGCTGGGCCTCCGACTCGGCATTTGGAGCCGCCGGGGGCTGGATCTGCAGGGCAAACTGTTGGCCTGACTTGTCGGGGCGTTGACCCGCCGTTTCCGGTGAAGGCGGGCGAAAGTGCCGATGGGATCGGAACAACCGCCTGCCCTGCACGAGGTAATCAACAAGAAGCGGCTATCACGACCGATTGGCAGCAGGCCCGATAATCATATGCCAATCCTTCTGAACGTTGACGAACTCAAATCCGGCATGCGTCTGCTGCGGGGTGTTCAGCGAGACAGCCAGACGATGCTGCCGGCGGGCAAAGTCCTCGAAGAATGGGAGATCGACTCGCTTCGCCGACGGTTCCCCAACCTCACGGTCATGATCGGCGATCCGGTCCTCGACGAGTGGCTGGAGTTCGATGACGACTCCCACGACCAGGAGGTGGCTGCCACCGTCAACCGCCAGATGGGCCGGTTGATGACCAGTGTGCGGGACAAGCTGAGCAGCAAGACCGCGCTCGAAGGCCCGGACATCACCGGGCTCCAGAAAGCCATCAATGAGGTCATGAACTACATCAACGACAATCCGGTCGCGGCCGGCATGCTCGTTCGCCTCGGCAGTTCGGACACTTACCTCCAGGATCATACCGGCAATGTCTTCTACATGAGCCTGCTGATCGGCAACTCGATCCGTGAGTATATCTACCGCGAGCGTACCCGGAACACGCGGGCCAGCAATCTGAGTGTCCGCTACGGCATGAATCTCACTCCACTGGCCCTGGGCTGCCTTTTCCACGATCTCGGCATGCTTGCCCTGGAGCACCTTTACGCGCAGCCCGGCCGGCTGTCGGCCGAAGATCAGCAGCTCATCCGCCAGCACCCGGACCAGGGAGCGGACATGCTTCCCGACAATTTCGACGCCGTGGCCAAGATGGTGATCCGCTCCCATCACGAGAACATGGACGGGACGGGCTATCCCCGGGGTGTCTCGGGTGACGACCTGCACGTTTTCAGCCGGGTCATCCGCGTCACGGACGCCCTGGATGCCGGCACGAGCGACCGGGTCTACCAGCAGGCAAAAAGCGCCGCCCGCGTGCTGTGGGAGATGGCTGCCGGACCGTGCAGAAATCACTACGACCCAAGCGTGGTCAAGATCCTCATGGGCCTGATTCAGCCCTTTCCCATCGGGGCCAGGATCAGACTCAATTGCGGAACTTACGGCGTGGTGGTCCGGCACAACCGTAAGTATCCCTTCCGCCCGCTCATCGTCGTTGCCTTCGACGAAAAGGGCAGGAAACTCAAAAAGAGGCAACTCGAGCCGCCGATCGATCTGGCCCTTAACCAAGAGGTCCGGCTCGTGGAGTTCGCGGGGGACGACTTGTCGTTCCTCAACCAGTCCCCCAAGGACATGGAATGGGGCGCACGCACGCCTTCCCCTGCGGAGACGGGACAATCCCTGTTCGAGTTGGTCTACCCGTAGCACGCGGGCGGTGAGGTCGCCTCCCTCGTGCTCTTTCACGCTCCCGCCTTAATTGCATTCGGTGGGTCGCGGCCAAACGGGGCCGCTTGCGGCTTCGCGGGCGCAGCCGGCCGACCGTGCGCGAACGCACGGTACCCCGCCCTGGCACCTGGGACTCCGATCAGAAGCGGACGAAGCGCTTCTGCCGGAAACGAGGTTAGCGAGCCGCCGGAGCACCTGCCGGGGCGGTGTCGAGCCGGCGGACCGGGCGGACGGGTGCACCGCTGGCGGGCCGGGTGGTCGGACCGTCGGCGGGTGGACGGCCGAATCCGTCTTCCTCCGTCCGTGCCAGGATCTGCCGACCCTTGACAGGATTCAGAACCGCCTCGAACTCACCCGCCATGATCAGCGCCGGCGCCCGTGACGACCAGCCGGCCAGGACGCTGAACCGCTGCTGGCGTATCCATGCCTGGAACCTGCCCTTGAGTCGCCCGCCCCTGGGGGCCTCGATCACCGCGACCCCATCGCCGGAGGAACCCCGGCGGTGATCGCCGCCGTGCGACTGCACGGTCCGGATTTCGCGCTTCCCCAGCTTGTACAGCCTCTCGCTGCCCGCGGGCAGACCGTCCAGAACGAGCGACAGGAACCACTCGGCGTCGTAGGCCTTGCCGAGCAGCGACCGGGCCCGATAACCGAGCCCGATGTTCAGCGTGCCGTCCTCGTCGGTCCAGTAGTAGGCCTGGGTGATCGGAACGGATGTGATCGGTCGCTCGCCGGGCTGGAAATCGGTCCGCCTCAACGGGAGCGTATGAACAACGCCGCCCCCGCTGCACCCGGCCGCCACAATCAGGCACCAGGCCAGGGGCACCAGTGGACCTCGCCGGCCGATCCGGGGCTGCCTCAGTGGTAATGGGGTATGGGGAATTGCTCGCACAGCTCAAGCACCCGCTGGCGGACTCTGGCCACCACGTCATCGGCCCCCCGACCGGAGAGCGCCTGGTCGATGAGCTCACCGACGACCTCCATCTCCGCCGGGCCCAGCCCGCGGGTGGTGACCGAGGGTGTCCCGATCCGCAGCCCGGAGGTCTCGGTCGGCTTGCGCTCGTCGAACGGGATCATGTTCTTGTTGACGATCAGGCCGGCCTGTTCCAGCCAGGTCTCCGCCTGTTTGCCGGTGAGTTCCGCGTGCACCTGCCGGAGGTCCACGTTCATCAGATGGTTATCGGTCCCGCCGGAGACGAGCCGGTATCCGCGGGCCCTCAAGGCCTCGGCGAGCGCCCGGGCGTTGTCGAGGATGCGCTGCTGGTAGATCTTGAATTCGGGCCGCAGCGCCTCGCCGAACGCCACCGCCTTGCCCGCGATGACGTGCATGAGCGGGCCGCCCTGGGTACCGGGGAAGACGCGGGAATCGAGGGCCTTGGCGTGCTCGGCCTTGCACATGATCATGCCCGCCCGGGGCCCGCGGAGCGTCTTGTGCGTCGTCGTGGTCACGAAATCGGCGTGCGGGATGGGCGACGGATGCAGCCCCACCGCGACCAGCCCGGCAATGTGGGCGATGTCGGCAAGATGGTAGGCGCCCACCTCTCGGGCGATCTCGCCGAAAGCCGCGAAATCGATCGTCCGCGAGTAGGCCGACGCACCGGTGATGATCATGTTGGGCTTGTGCTCGTGGGCCAGCCGGCGAATCGCGTCGAAATCGAAGACCTCCGTCCTGCGGTCCACGCCGTAGTGGACGATGTTGTAGAGTCGGCCGCTGAAGTTCACCTTCAGCCCGTGGGTCAGGTGCCCCCCGTGAGCCAGGTCCAGCGACAGGATGGTATCTCCCGGCTCCAGCACCGTCATGTAGGCGGCCATGTTGGCCTGGCTGCCCGAATGCGGCTGGACGTTGACGTGTTCGCACTTGAACAGCTTCTTGGCCCGCTCGCGGGCCAGCTCCTCGACCTCATCCACGTGTTTGCAGCCGCCGTAGTAGCGGCGACCGGGGTAGCCCTCGGCATACTTGTTGGTCATCACCGACCCGACCGCCTCCAGCACCGCCCGGGAAACGTGGTTCTCCGAGGCAATCAGCTCCAGGCAGTTCGCCTGCCGCCCCTCCTCCGCCACCAGGGCCTTGAACACCTCCGGATCTGATTTCTCAACCGCCGGATACGCCGCCACCATATCCGTTGTCTCCGTCGCCATGCCTGCTACCTCATCCATTCGAGAGTGGGGCCACCCCTTCCGGGGCAGCGAGTCGAACATGGCCCCTATTGATAGCCCTGAATCAGAGAAAAAGCAAACGGAAGGAGCTGCCCGCTTTCAGCGATCAACCGTTAGCGCGGGAGCCCCGGTTAAGGCAAGGGTACGAGTCTGGGATATAATGAAAGGGGGGTGCCGGACTCCGTGACACGGGGTGCCGAACGCCAACAGCGTGATCATAGACAGCTCAGGAATACTTGCGGCACCGAGCCTGACATTGTTGTTCTCGTTCGTCAAGGACGGCTTAACTTCCGCGTCCGGCGCAGGTAGAATGACACAAAGACACGACGTGTGCTCGCGGGAGGACAAGACTAATGACTTACAAAGGCTTCGTCAAAGGGAAATCCATCGAGCTGGAGGACGCTCTTCCGTTCCCGGAAGGACAGGCGGTCAACGTCTCGGTTGAGCCTTTCGACCAGCTCGCGGCCCCCGATTCCCCATGGGTCATTCGGAAAGCCATGCACGATTCACCCCATCTGGAATCACCGGACGTGGACGAACTGGATCGCGCCATCGAGGAAGGCAAACTTCCCGTTCACCAGGAGAACCTGTTCGACGTGGAAGGCGATTGATGATCTTTCTGGCAGACACCAACGCGTTCAGCGATCTGATGCGTGAGCACCCCCAAATGGATGCCCGATTAGCGAGCCTTTCGTCGGCCGATCGGGTGGTTATCTGCTCGATCGTGCGGGGCGAACTGGCCTACGGCCTCCGGCGGCTACCCGAAGGCAAACGGCGATCGACGTTGGAGGCCAAAGCGGCCAAGTTGTTTGTGGCTTTCGCCTGCGAACCGGTGCCCGCCAGCGCGGGGGATCAGTACGCCCGGATCAAACTGGAGCGCCAACGCAAAGGGTTGGCCCTCGATGAAAACGACCTGTGGATTGCCGCCACCGCGCTGGCCTTGGGGGCCACGCTCATCAGCCGAGACAGAGACTTCCGGGAGATCGACGGTCTGGCCATCGAAGACTGGACGGCCGAGGAAATCGTCCGCGAAGCCGACAAACTGGCACCGCCTGCGGCCGATTCCTGAAGTTGGCTAGAGGGTCATACCTTACTCTTCCGCCGCCTCATCACTGCCAGGCCCCCGAGGGGCAGCGCCAAAGGAGTGGTCACGGCTCACTGCCAGACATCAGCCCGCATCGTCACGGACACGTCACCGGCCCGG